>JALXCV010000139.1:0-5885 GCA_026990765.1 Hyphomicrobiales bacterium
TCGTAAACATGATGGTCCGACAATTTACTACCAACCAAAAGCAATCGCGCCGCATCTCGCGGATTAGCGGGACGCAGCGCTATACTCTTTGATGGAAGTTCGAAGTCGAACTCATCTACGTGCATGCTCTTGATTCCAAAAATATTCAAGCGATTCCAACCGTGCTCCCCTCCCCCTTGTGGGGAGGGGTTGGGGGTGGGGTCAAACTATCAATTCTGCAAGGTTTTGAATGCGCTATGCGCATGCTTTATTTTATAACCCCCACCCTTTATCCCTCCCCACAAGGGGAAGGGAAATTTTGTAAATAATTTACAAAACTACTAAACGTCAGCGGCAACGCGCATTGTTTTGATACGGTCGGGATCGTCGACGGGTTCGCCGCGCTTGATCTTGTCGACATGTTCCATGCCTTCCACTACCTGACCCCAGACAGTGTACTGACCATCAAGGAACGGTGTATCACCAAAGCATATAAAAAACTGGCTGTTGGCGCTGTCGGGCATTTGCGAACGGGCCATTGAGCAGGTGCCGCGCACATGTTTTTCAGCATTGAATTCTGCTTTCAGGTCCGGCTTGTCAGAGCCGCCCATGCCGGTGCCGGTCGGGTCACCGCCCTGAGCCATGAAGCCTTCAATCACCCGGTGGAACGGGGTTCCATCGTAGAATCCTTCACGTGCAAGCTGCTTGATACGTTCAACATGACCGGGTGCTGCATCCGGTTTCAGTTCGATGACTACACGGCCATGATCCATGTCCATATAGAGTGTATTTTCCAAATCCTGTGACATTGTTTTCCCTTATTTGGCGACACGCATTTTGATGATTTTATCGGGATTGCGTGGCGGTTCACCCTTGTTGATCTTGTCGACGCAATCCATGCCCTTAACCACTTCGCCCCAGGCGGTGTATTGGCCATTGAGGAAATGGCCCTTGTCGAACATGATAAAGAACTGCGAATTGGCGCTGTCTTTGGCACTGGAACGGGCCATGCCTACAACGCCGCGATTAAATGAGACAGTATTGAATTCAGCTTTCAGATCAGGATATTTCGAGCCGCCGCGACCGGTTCCGGTCGGATCGCCGGTCTGGGCCATGAAGCCTGGAATTACCCGGTGGAAAATAATACCGTCATAAAATTTTTCATTTGCCAGTTTCTTGATGCGTTTAACATGTTCAGGGGCAAATTTTTCAAACAGATTTATATGCACATCACCACATTTAAGAGTCATGATGATTTCTTCTGATTTTGCTGTACCGGCACCAGCAAGCAACGCCATAGCTGAAGCTGCCACAAGCAGTTTTATGGATTTCATATATTGTCTCCTGTTTCAGGATTGGTTTTTTACAGCGTTTGTTACGATTTTCAAGCTTTCAGGTGGTAAAAATGACGATACATCCCCACCCATTCTGGCTATTTGCTTAACCAGAGATGAAGCAATCATGCGAGTCTGCGGCGAAGCGGACAGAAAAACTGTCTCCACTTTCGGCTGCATTTGCGCATTCATTTGTCCCATTTGCACCTCGTAGTCAAAATCTCTGGTATCACGCAGCCCGCGCAATATGGCTACAGCCCCTATTCTGGTTGCCGCATCAACTGCCAGATCGTCAAACGTCTCAACGCGTATCTTTACACCAGTTGCGGCAGAAATAGGGCCAATTATGGAATTGAGCAAATCAACCCTTTGATCAACAGGTATAAAGGGCGTTTTACCGTGATGAACCCCAACACCCAGCACCAGTTCATCAAACAGACAGGCACCCCGGGTGATAATATCAACATGGCCGTTGGTAACGGGATCAAAGCTGCCCGGATAGAACCCCACACGTGTCATTGAAATCTCCCTTAACGGCGAGCAATCAGAAAGGCCGGACAGGTTTCAGGCATCATTCTTCAGTCTCTCCAGCTTCATCAGCATCTTCCTGATCTTCATCATTATCACTATCTTCGCTGATATGTGACACCGAAACAACCCTGGACTTGCCTGAAGTATCAAAGATGGTAACCCCTTGAGTCGACCGCCCAGCGATCCTGATGTCATTTATCGGGCAGCGGATTAGCTGGCCACCTGTGGTTACCAGCATAATCTGGTCGCCATATACAACAGGGAATGAGGCTACGAGATCACCATTGCGTTCTGAATGTACCATGGCAACAATGCCCTTGCCGCCCCTGCCGGTGGTTCTGTATTCAACAGAGGATGAGCGCTTGCCATAACCAGCTTCTGACACTGACAGGATGAATTGTTCAGTTGCAGCTATTTCTTCAAGCCGTTCAGGAGAAATGTTGATATCTTCAATATTATCAATTTCCTGGGGTGCATCGCCATCTTCGCCATATTCACTGCGTCTGGCACGTGACCATTTCAGATATGCCGCTTTTTCCTCCGCATCAGCCTCCAGCGAGTTGAGAACACAAAGCGAGATTACCTCATCACCTTCGGCCAGGCTTATGCCGCGCACGCCAACTGAATTGCGCCCGGCAAATACCCTTACATCACTGACCTTGAAGCGAATGGCCTGACCTTTTTTGGTGGTCAGCAGAACATCATCATTTTCTGAACAGGTTTCCACTCCAACAATGCCATCTTCTTCCGCCAGCTTCATGGCAATCTTGCCGTTCTGGCGAACGGAAGTGAAATCAGACAGTTTGTTGCGCCTGACCGTGCCGCGATTGGTAGCGAACATTACATCGAGCTGGCTCCAGCTATCCTCATCTTCGGGCAATGGCATGATGGTGGTAATGCGTTCGCCTTTTTCAAGCGGCAGCAGATTGATCAGAGCCTTGCCGCGCGCCTGAGGGGCTGCCAGAGGCAGACGCCAGACTTTCATCTTGTAGGCCATGCCACGTGATGAGAAAAACAGCATCGGGGTATGGGTTGAGGCCACAAACAGCTTGGTGACGAAATCCTCATCCTTGGTCTGCATACCGGTGCGGCCCTTGCCGCCGCGCCGCTGCGCCCGATAGGTTTCCAGCGGCACCCGCTTGATATAACCGGTGTGGGTTACGGTTACCACCATATCTTCAACCTTGATCAGGTCTTCATCATCAAAATCACCGACCGCATCAAGAATTTCAGTACGGCGCGGGGTATTGAATTCTTCCTTGACCGCTTGCAGCTCTTCAGAAACAATATTCATGACCCGCAGGCGTGAACCCAGAATTTCCAGATAATCCTTGATCTCGCCGCCGATCTTGTTCAGTTCATCAGAAATTTCATCCTGCCCCAGAGCCGTCAGGCGTTGCAGGCGCAATTCAAGAATGGCGCGGGCCTGGGTTTCAGATAATTGATAGGTGCCATCTTCGGCCACCTTGTGGCGTGGGTCGGCTATCAGTTCTATCAGCGGGGCAATGTCTTTTGCCGGCCAGTTGCGCTCCATTAACTGCCGACGGGCGGTCGCTGGATCAGGGGCGGCGCGGATCAGCTTGATCACTTCGTCAATATTGGCAACCGCAATTGCCAGACCGACCAAAACATGCGCCCGGTCGCGAACCTTGTTGAGCAGGAACTTGGTGCGCCTGGTGACTACTTCTTCACGGAAAGTAATGAAAGCTGACAATAAATCGCGCAGATTCATCAATTCAGGGCGACCACCGGTCAGAGCTACCGAGTTGATTGAAAATGTCGATTGCAGGGCCGAATAGCGGTAAAGCTGGTTCAGCACCACATCGGCCATGGCATCGCGCTTGATTTCAATAACCACCCGCATACCGTGGCGATCGGATTCATCGCGAATATCGCTGATGCCTTCAATACGCTTGTCGCGGACATTTTCGGCGATCTTTTCGATCATCGTTTTCTTGTTCACCTGATAGGGCAATTCAGAAATGATGATGGCTTCGCGATCCTTGCGGATTTCCTCAGTGTGGCATTTGCCGCGCATGAGAATTGATCCGCGCCCGGTTTCATAGGCTGAGCGGATACCGGCGCGGCCCAAAATCAACCCGGCTGTCGGGAAGTCGGGTCCAGGCAGCACTTCCAGCAATTCATCAATGGTAATTGCCGGATTTTCGATCATGGCAAGACAGGCATCAATGACTTCACCCAGATTATGCGGGGCCATATTGGTCGCCATGCCAACAGCAATGCCACCAGCACCATTGACCAAAAGATTGGGAAATCTGGCGGGCAGAACCGAGGGTTCGGTTTCCGAGCCGTCATAGTTTTCCTGAAATTCGACAGTATTCTTGTCGATATCATTCAAAAGCTGCGAGGCAACCTTTTCCATGCGCACTTCGGTGTAACGCATGGCAGCGGGCGGATCACCATCAACCGAACCAAAGTTGCCCTGCCCGTCTGCCAGTGGCAGCCGCAGCGAGAAATCCTGTGCCATGCGTACCAGTGCATCATAAATGGACTGATCACCATGGGGATGATATTTACCGATTACATCACCAACCACGCGGGCTGATTTGCGATATGGCTTGTTCCACTCATAGCCATTTTCGTGCATCGAATACAAAATGCGGCGGTGCACCGGTTTCAAACCGTCGCGAACATCCGGCAGCGCCCTTGAAACAATCACACTCATGGCATAATCGAGATAGGAGGTTTTCATTTCCTCCATGATCGAAATTGAGCCAATGCCTTTTTCTTGTGGTTCTGAACCTGTTGGTCCGTCCGGTTCTTCTGTATCTGTCAAAATTGCTTCCTTTTCCCATGACGAATCATTCACGGGATCTATTGCGATTCGATAGCTCGCAACCTAGCAAATACTGTGGGTGCTAGCAATTTTTTGGCAAAGTTATGTACTGTTTTGCCCTTTTATCCGCATTTTCAGCCAAGGGTAAATTTATGCTTCAAACTGAAAGAACAAACAGGTCGGGGTTTATTTGCCCAGTTCGACAACATATTCCTTGCCGCCATAGCCATGCACACTGTCTCTGGCCCTGATTTTTATTTTCCTGATGCCAGCTGGAATCTTCACACCAGAAAGTGACCGGGTAAATGGCTGTTCATTGACATGAGGGTGAGCCAGCTCTCTAATTCCCAGAACATTGTCTTGCATATCAAGCACTTCGAAGCGATTGGCATAGTGATCCCAGCCTGCATCGGCGTGCCGGATTGTTGCCGAAACCTGCCAGTTTCCTTGAGATGATTGAGCAGCCTTGGCATCAATTACATCGGCCTCACCAGCCATTGCCATGCCGGTTGAGGCAACAAGAGCGAAGGTGCTTAGTATTTTTAACATGTTTTTTCCTTTATTAGTTTGCCGCAAGCTTTAGAATCAGCAAACAGTAAGGTCAATTCAACAAAAAGAGAGCCATGTCGTCTCATTCGTCAAGAAAAGTCATTTATGCAGCCATGTTTGGTAATGGGGCTATTGCCTTAACCAAATTTGCAGCATCGTTTTATACCGGTTCTTCGGCAATGTTGTCTGAGGCCATTCACTCGCTGGTTGATACCGGCAATCAGTTGTTAATGCTGCTGGGGCTGGCCCGTTCAGTAAAGCCGGCTGATAAAACCCACCCGTTCGGCTATGGGCGTGAAATGTATTTCTGGGCTTTTGTGGTGGCCCTTTTGATCTTTTCAATTGGTGCAGGCGTTTCGATTTATGAAGGGATTCACAAGGTTATTCATCCGCAAATTGTGACCAGCCCTTATGTGAATTTTATCATTCTTGGCCTGTCGATAATATTTGAAGGTGCATCATTATTTGTCGCCTTGAAGGAATTCAACAAATCAAGGGGTGAAACTGCAATCATGAAAGCGGTGCGTGACAGCAAGGACCCTGCCCTGTTTACCGTGTTGTTTGAAGATATTGCCGCCATGGCCGGACTGGTGATAGCATTTGTCGGGCTGGTAATGGCTCATTATATGGATATAGCCTGGATGGATGGCGCCGCATCAATTGCCATCGGGGTACTTCTGGCCGGTGTCGCGGTA
>JALXCV010000139.1:5895-37037 GCA_026990765.1 Hyphomicrobiales bacterium
GCCGGAGACGTGGCCTCGGAGATTGTGCATGACGCAAATGAGCATGTTGGTGATCTGAAGCCTGTCGCGGTCGGAGAAAATCGGCAGCTCTTCGACCACGTCCCACATGGCGCCGATCATGTAGGACGTGGTCTCTTCGGGCCAAGTAATGAAATCACTGGGATTGTTGTTGAAACGTTTGACGCAATGGAGCAAGCAGTTTTTCGCCCGCTGTGCGTAGACCATCTGGCCGGTGTCGCGGTATTCCTGACATTAGAGACCAAATCCCTGATAATCGGAGAGGCAGCAAGCGAAGCAGTGATTGAAGGGGTACATGAAATTGCTGATTCCAGTGAAGCGGTAGTTGCCATTAATGAGCTTAGAACCATGCACATGGGGCCAATGGATGTGTTGCTGACGCTTTCACTCGATGTAAAGGATAATCTGAGCGGCGGGGTGGTCGAGCAGGAAATCTATGCCATTGAAAAGCAGATCAAACAGGAATTTCCGGAAATTCAGCGGGTGTTCATTGAGGTGCAGTCAGCAGCCGATCATGCACAAGAAGCATGGGCAGCACAAAATCCGATTTGACAGACAGGCTTGCAAGGCTGCTTTCACATAAGCCCGAGTTCTACCAGATCAGCGCGCATTTCATCGGGTATGTCCTTGTCCAGTTCAGTCCTGGACAGGTCTGGCGGGGCGGCATCAGGCTCCAGATAGCGCCAGCCCTGAAAAGCCCGGCGCGGGCTGGGTCTGACCGGGACCAGTTGCTGGTCAAAAATCAACCGGCAGCGCCTGATACCTTCTTCATCGGTAAATTCTTCAATATCGATAATCTGCTGGCGACAGGTTATCTTGCCTTTCATCACCCAGTAAATGGAACCACCATCAAGCACCTGTGAACGGCGGCGCGGAACCATGCGGGTTATATGGAAAATTCTCTTGTGTTCTTTCAGGCGAATTTCCTGCCAGTGAGCCAGTTGGGCCATTTCGGCAACGCC
This sequence comes from Hyphomicrobiales bacterium, assembly GCA_026990765.1. Classification (GTDB taxonomy): domain Bacteria; phylum Pseudomonadota; class Alphaproteobacteria; order Rhizobiales; family Aestuariivirgaceae; genus JALWJW01. Next base: position 6,876 of record JALXCV010000139.1, read on the forward strand.
AACGCATAATTTAATTATATGAACTGTCATGACTTGGCATCTTCCAGCACGACAAGCACATCACCATCTTCAACCTGAGCAGAAATTTCACATGTCAATTCGCCCACAGTTCCGCTTATTCCTGCGCTTAGCGTGTGTTCCATTTTCATGGCTTCCAGCACCAGCAATTTATCGCCTGCAGCGACCTGATCACCAACCGATACTGCGATCTCAATAATCCTGCCGGGCATTGGTGCCTTGACAATATTGCCGCCAAGGGCTGCTTCTTCAATCTTGGACAAATAGTCAATTTCGCTGATGACTACATGCTCACCATTTATCAGGGCGTAGGTTTTTCCAGATGCGATAGTAAAGCTGATTTCATATTCGTGTCCGTCTATCAATAACGACAAATGATCATTTGAGAGTTTTAAGCTGATACACTCAAGATCATTGATTTGCGGATTTCCATTGGACCAGAAAATGTCAAAATCAGCTTCATTGCCATTGATTTCAAGTTTCAGGTGATCGCGGCGCGGCATTCCGGCAAGTCCCCACCCTTTCAGCACCTGCCAGGGATTGGCCTGATCAACCTTGATGCCGGAAAACACCAGCAATGCAGCTGCTGCTATGTCAATATCAGCAGTTTTCGTCAGATCATCAATATTGGCATCAATAAAACCGGTATCGGCCATGCCGGAAGCAAATTCTTCATGCTCAGCCAGTTTTTTCAGGAATGCGACATTGCTTTTGACACCCAAAATGGTGATGTTGCCGAGATATTCGCAAAGCCGGTCAAGGGCGGCCTGTCTTGTGTCGGCAAAGCTTATTACCTTGGCAATCATCGGATCATAAAACGGGGAGACAGTATCGCCGGTTTCAACGCCGGTATCGATGCGCAGGTTTGCATTTGCCGCAGGCCAGTTCAAACGGTACAATATGCCGGTTTGCGGCAGGAATTCATTTGCCGGGTCTTCTGCATATATGCGGGCTTCAAAACTGTGGCCTTTCAAGTGGATATCAGACTGGCTGACCGGCAGTTTTTCACCAGCTGCCACCCGCAATTGCCATTCTACCAGATCAAACCCGGTTACCATTTCAGTTACCGGATGTTCCACCTGCAATCTGGTGTTCATTTCCATGAAATAAAACCCGTCAGCCCTAACACCATTTGAGCCATCTACGATAAATTCAACGGTTCCGGCCCCGCTGTAATTGACCGCCTTTGCTGCCGCAATGGCTGCATCACCCATGGCTTTTCGGACTTCACCGCTCATGCCGGGGGCTGGTGCTTCTTCGATGACTTTCTGGTGACGGCGCTGCAATGAACAGTCACGCTCAAACAGGTGCACAATCTGGCCGTGATTATCAGCGAAAATCTGCATTTCAATATGGCGCGGGCGGGTGATGAATTTTTCGATCAATACCCGTTCATCGCCAAAGGCTGACAGGGCTTCGCGCCTGCAACCGGTCAGTGAATCATCAAAATCAGAATGGCGAGTGACAAGCCGCATTCCCTTGCCGCCACCACCGGAAACTGCCTTGATCATAACCGGATAGCCGATTTCATAGGCTTTCTGCTTCAAGAAAGCCGGGTCCTGATTGCTGCCATGATAGCCGGCAACCACCGGCACACCAGCTTCGCTCATGAGCTTCTTGGCGGTATCCTTGGTTCCCATGGCTCTGATTGCCGATGCTGGCGGGCCAATGAAGCTGATAATGTTTGCGGCACAAAGATCGGCAAATTCAGCATTTTCAGACAGGAATCCATAGGCGGGATGGATACATTCAGCCCCTGACTTGATGGCTGCGTCAATAATCTTTTCAGCCCGCAGATAGCTTTCATTGGCACTTGCTGGACCGATATTGATCACATCATCGGCCATATGCACATGTCTGGCATCGCGGTCAGCATCAGAATATATCGCAATTACCCGCATCCCTAAACGTTTGGCAGTGCGGGCAATACGGCAGGCTATTTCGCCGCGGTTGGCTATGAGAACGGATGAAAACATTGCATGTTTATGTCATTGTCAGCACCGGCTGGCAAGCAGTGTTGTCAGTTTTGCTTGGCCAAATGATCAAATGCCATCAGCCGTTCCAGCAATTGCGGCATCTGGTCGATCGGCACCATATTGGGTCCATCTGATGGAGCATTGTCAGGGTCCTGATGGGTTTCAATGAAAATTGCAGCAACCCCAATTGCCACAGCAGCCCTGGCCAGTGTTTCGACAAACTGGCGCTCACCACCGGTGGAGCCACCCTGCCCGCCCGGTTGCTGTACCGAATGGGTGGCATCAAAGACTACGGGTGCGCCCATATCTTTCAGGATCGGCAGGGCACGCATGTCAGATACCAGGGTATTATAGCCAAATGAGGCACCGCGTTCGGTCACCATGACATTCGGGTTGCCACTTTCAGCCACCTTGATGATAGCGTGCTTCATATCCCAGGGTGCAAGAAACTGGCCCTTTTTGATATTGACCACCTTGCCGGTTTTCGCCGCTGCAATCAAAAGATCAGTCTGGCGGCAAAGAAATGCCGGTATCTGCAATATATCAACCACTGATGCCACTTCAGCGCACTGGCCTGCCTCATGCACATCGGTCACCACCGGCATGTCAAGGTCGGCAAATATCTGCAAAGCCTTTTCAAGGCCTATGCCCCGCTTGCCTGAAATGCTGGAGCGATTGGCCTTGTCGAATGATGATTTATAGACCAGACCAATGCCCAGCCTGTCAGTCATTTCGCGCAAGCGCCCGGCCATATCAAAGGCATGATCGCGTGATTCCATCTGGCAGGGACCGGCCAGAAGGGTAAATGGCCTGTTATTGGCGATTGTCAGTTGTCCGACATTTATAGTCTGGTTGATTTGCATTGGTGCTCCGGGTCAGAAAATCATGCAGGTACATGTGGCATGTGAATAAAGCCTGCCTTTGGTGTCTGTCAAATGCGCCTGGGATGTGGCAATACGGCGACCGGGGTGAATGATCGTGCCCTTGCAGATAATATCACCGGTTTTCTCGGTAAGTGCCCTGACATAATTAACTTTCAATTCAAGTGTCGTATATCTTTTTCCACCGGGCAGAACCGATTGCACCGCGCATCCCATGGCGCTGTCCAGAATGGCAGCAGTCCAGCCGCCATGTACGGTTCCCATCGGGTTATAATAGTCTGGCTTCGGGGTGGCTGTGAATATGGCAAACCCATCGCCAGCTTTACTCAGTCTGAAACCAAGCAGATGGGCCATGGCTGGCCCCTTGCCTGAAGCCATCATTTGTTCCAGCATTTCAAGGCCTGTTGGTTTATCTGTCATCAAGCCTTATTCACTTTGTTCAAACACAATGCCGACACCAAAACAGTCAAGTTTTCTGGTGCTGACCCGTGATATATCATCTACTCCCACCTTGAAGCCGCCAAACATTGGGCCGTGGACCATTTCGGGAGCTTTTAGCTGGTAATTTTCTTCAAAAACTGCCGGGGTGGCAATCCGCATGGCGCCGCGTCTGGTATTGATCAGCACATCATCCTCATTTTCATATTCGGCGATGCCATGGCTGAAATTTTCAAGGAACTGGGTATAGCGGTCAGGTTCTGTGGCCACCAGACACACTTCCTTGATGGTATGGGCGCTGTTGGCGTGGGTCTGGTATTGCGGTTGCCAGAAAAATTGCGGGGCATATTGCTGACAGGTGAAAAAGGCAGCCATCGGCATGTCACGGTGGGTGACAAAATTAAGGGCAAAGCTTACGGTTTCCTCACGGCCATCAGGCAGTTTTGCACCTCTTGAAAAATTGAAAACCGGCCATGGCGACAGACCGTCACGTTTGGCGGTTTCATGATCAGATGTAGCATCCTTGCTCTCCAGCACCAGCATTGAAAAGCCTTCACGCACAGTGAGATAATTATTGTTGAAACGGGCAAAGCTGAATTCATAAGGATTTACCGGCGGGAATTTGCCGGCATCCTCAACCGCCAGTATTTCCAGAAATACTCCATCAAGCTGCACCAGACAATTTGCCGTACCGAACGGATGATGGGCATCAGGGGTTACCGTAAAGCCTAGTTGTTCATAAGTCTGTCTGGCAGCGGCCAGATCCTTTACGCACAAAACCAGATGATCAAGTCCCTTGGTCATTTCCCTGCCCTGCTTTTTGCCCCTGCCCTGGTTTTTGCAGCTTGTGGCTTCACCAGTTTTTCCAGCCGGTCAATATCGCGAATATTTATATCGCGCTGCGGGAATGGAATTTCTATGCCAGCCTGTTTCAGGGCGGCAAAAATCGAAAAACGCAAATCAGAGGAAACAATGCTCAGGGAATCAATATCGCGAATGAACAGGCGCAACTGGAAATCAAGTGAACTGGCCCCGAAATCTGTGAATATCACCCTTGGAGCAGAAGGCTCAAAAATAACCTGATCATGAGAACTTCCACATTCCAGCAGGATTTTTTCGACTTCTCTTGGATCACTGTCATAGCCAACACCAATATTGATCTTGATGCGGCCGATCGGGCTGCCCAGTGACCAGTTGTCAACGGGTTCGGAAATAAGGGATGAATTGGGGATGATCACCCGGCATCTGTCAAAGGTACGGATGATGGTGGAGCGCACATTGATCTGCTGAACAATCCCCTCTCCGCTTGAAACCTTTATCCAGTCGCCAATTCTTATCGGGCGTTCAGCCAGGAGGATCAGGCCGGAAACAAAATTTGATACTACAGATTGCAGACCAAAACCGATACCGACGGATAATGCCCCGGCAACAATTGCCAGTTTGGAAAAATCCAGCCCGGCAGCAGTCAGCGCAAAGCCGATAACCAGAATGATCAGGGTATATTTGGCACCGGTGGCAATGGAGTTGGAAACGCCGGTATCAAGTTCGGTGCGCTTTAAAATACGGTTTTCCAGCCACATTTCAAACAGTCTGGCAACGATCAGGCCGACTATAAGAAAACCGATAGCCAGTAATATCCGTGATGGTTCAATTGTCAGGTCTCCGACTTTGAAACCAAAGAAATATTTACTGGCAAGGGATGAGAAATCCACCCAGTTGATTGCCCATGAGGACAGAACAAGCGGAATGCCGATCAGGATTACACCAATATCGGTTGTAGTGGACAGCAAAAGCCCGATGCGCCTGATAGTATTGTTCTCAAGCCCCATTTTCTTGCGCAGGATACGCCCGGCACGCGAATATTCCTGGGTACTGGAGGTAACAAACGCATCAACAAAATGATGCAGCAGATATAATCCGATAACAAAGGATGCGGTCAGCAGGATATTATTGGTGATGAAACTGGCAAGCGCGATATAGCCGAAAATCAGGGCAAGTGCCGATACCAGCAAGGCCAGCCAGCCAAACAGGAACAATTTGCCGGACCAGCCAAAATAAAAGCGGCGGGTGGTTGCCTGTTCTGCCGGTATCAGAGCTTCGCCATTTCTGGCTGTGGCGATGAATACTGCAAGCAGTATTATCAGGAAAATTGAGGAAAGTGCATGCACGCCTATGGTAAAGACAAGCGGCATGAATGTTACTTCAGCAATGCCGCTCAAGCCAACATCTGCCCCGTAGACCAGAGCTGCCAGCGTGCCGACATTGAACAACCGGCTTGCTGCCTCATTATTGCGATTGATCAGCCGCCAGTCACAATTGCCAGGTGCCAGAATGGCCCGCAAAACCGATATCATATAGACAGCAGCCAGAACTGCCCCGGCCTCAACATCAACCAGCCGGGCTATGCGCGGATCTGAAATTGCAGTTAGTGACAGAACCATGGTTACGGCAACCAGACCGAAGAAAACCAGAAAGCTGGCCAACAATATGCCACCCACTGCACGCCAGACACGGCGCAACTCATCAGGTGAGCCAAGTCTGGCGGGAGGTGCTGACATTTTTCGCCAGATATAAATCAGACCAAGCAACACCAGAACCGGGACCAGCATGGCAAAAAAGAAGCTGAGACGGGCGCTCACAAGAGCCTTTTCATTTGTATCGACAAGCCAGGCATCAACAACGCTCTTGGTGCGAACCACGATATCTGGAATGGTCTTTGCCCAGTCAAACCACATTGCCGGGTTCAAGACAGACCGGCTGGAATCAAACACCCGCGCAACAAAGGCTTTTCGCTGCAATTGTGAAATCCGGTTATCCAGCTCCCCTACAGCAACATTGAGAACATCCATCTGCTTGTTGGCGCTTTCCAGCTGCCCCAGGGCATTTTCAAGCGATTTGCGCTGGGCGGCAACGGCCTTGGGTTCGGTTTCATCCTTTTTTGGTGCTGCCCCCAGACCTTTTATGCGAGCATTTATGCCGTCAATGGGGTTTTTCAGTACATTTTGAGCCTGCAATATCTGCAGGGATAATTCTACTAGTTTGGGGCGAATGCTCTCCAATACGGATATTTTGGCATCTGGTGCATCAACCACCTTGCGGTATTTTTCAAGATCAGTCTGCAGGGTCTTGATTGCCCTTTTTGCCCTGCGGGTTGCGGCATCAACTTCTGGCGGGATTATGACCAGTTCGGCTGCATCGGGTTTTTTGGCCTTTTCCTCTACTTTGACAGTATCGGCTTTGCTTAAGGGTTTTTCCGGTGTGGTTTCCTGGGCAAAGGCTGTCGTAGTGTAAAGTGCGAGACAAACCAGCAGTATTCTCAAAAACATGAGCAACCTCAAAATAATCAGACCAGACGTGACTGTTTGACTGCCGCTTCAATAAAGGATGCAAATAGCGGATGCGGTTCAAACGGTCTTGATTTCAGTTCGGGATGATACTGAACACCAATAAACCATGGATGGCCCGGCAATTCTATGGTTTCGGGCAGCAACCCATCCGGTGACATGCCGGCAAATACCATACCGGCATCCATCAGTGCCTTTGCGTAATTCATATTGACTTCATAGCGGTGGCGGTGGCGCTCTGAAATGTGTTCACTGCCATAGATTTCAGCAATATGTGAACCTTTTGCCAGAACTGCATCATAGGCCCCAAGCCGCATGGTGCCGCCCATATCACCATCTGCTGCGCGCTGTTCCAGTTCATTGCCTTTCATCCATTCGGTCAAAAGGCCAACTACCGGACTGGAAGTTTCTCCAAATTCAGTTGAATTGGCATCCTTGATACCGGCCAGATTGCGGGCAGCTTCTATCACTGCCATCTGCATGCCAAGGCAAATGCCAAAATATGGAATCAGGCGTTCTCTGGCAAAACTTACCGCCTTGATCTTGCCTTCTGTGCCGCGTTCACCAAAGCCACCGGGAACCAGAATGCCATCCACACCTTCCAGTATCGGGGTCAGATCTTCGGTTTTGAATTTTTCTGATTCAATCCAGCGTAAATTCACCCTGACCCGATTGGCGATGCCGCCATGTACCAAGGCTTCGCTGAGTGATTTGTAGGCATCGAGCAATTCAGTATATTTACCGACAATCGCAATGGTTACCTCACCTTCGGGATTGGCGATTCTTTCTGATATTTCACGCCAGCGGCTTTCATCAAGTTCTGGAGAATTATCAATACCGAACGCTGCCAGCACCTCTTCGTCAAGGCCTTCTTCATGATAGGCCAGCGGCACATCATAGATGGAGCTTACATCAAGCGCCTGAATGACGGCAGAGGCGCGCACATTACAAAACAGTGCAATCTTGCGGCGTTCATTAACCGGAATTTCGCGATCAGCCCGGCAAAGGAGAATATCGGGCTGAATACCGATTGAGCGCAATTCCTTCACTGAATGCTGGGTGGGTTTGGTTTTAAGTTCGCCAGCTGTTGGAATATAGGGCAGCAGGGTCAGATGAATGAATATGCACGAACCGCGCGGCAAATCATTGCCCACCTGTCTGATAGTTTCAAAGAATGGCAGGGCTTCAATATCGCCAACGGTCCCGCCTATTTCGCACAGGACAAAATCATAATCTTCATTGCCATCAAGGATGAAATCCTTCAGCGCCCCGGTAACATGGGGAATCACCTGAACCGTTGCTCCCAGAAAATCGCCACGGCGTTCCTTGGCAATGATTTCCTGATATAGCCGGCCAGAAGTTATGTTGTCGGCCTGATTGGCTGACCTTCCGGTGAAGCGTTCGTAATGACCAAGATCAAGATCGGTTTCAGCACCATCATCGGTGACGTAAACCTCACCGTGCTGGTAGGGGCTCATAGTGCCGGGATCAACATTAAGATAAGGATCAAGCTTTCGCAGACGCACTGAATAACCGCGCGCCTGTAAAAGCGCACCCAGTGCTGCAGAAGCCAGTCCCTTGCCTAGTGAGGAAACCACACCGCCCGTTATGAAAATATAGCGCGCCATGGGTTTATAGCTATAATCAGAGTCGCCTGATTGTAAAAGCGATTGTTTCAGGTTTCACACAGAAAATGAATGCGGTTCAGCAAAATTACTGGCCGGTTGGCACCTGTGGCTTGCTTGGGTCAATATTTGACTTGGGCAATTTGGGCAGAACGCTTTTGCCTGTTCCGTTTTTGCCGGTTTGTTCAGCACCAACTTTTTCCAGTACTGATGTTGGAGCGGTCTTGCGCACCGACATGATGGTCAAGGTTATTGAAGTAACAAAAAATCCCGCTGCCAGAATGGCAGTTGCACGGGTCAGAACCGATCCGGCACCACGAGCAGTAAACAGGCCGGCACCGCCGCCACCGCCACCCATGCCAAGGGCGCCGCCTTCAGAGCGTTGCAGCAACACAACACCTACAAGGCCGATAGCTATTAACAGATGGATGACCAGAACTATTTCAATCATTGCCGGTTGGCTTTCTTGTTAAACGGATAAATTCGCCAACGCTTTAGCGCGAAAACGCATATAATGCAACGCGCAAAACGTCAGCTTTTCAATTGTACAGTCAAATCTGGCTACTTGATGCAGCCAGTTCAAGGGCTGTTTTTATTCGTAGGCCTGAATAATGCCAAAGAAATCATCAGCTTTCAGGCTGGCTCCACCAACCAGGGCACCATTGACATTGGCAGCGGCCATTAGTTCTTCAGCATTGGTCGGCTTTACCGAACCGCCATAAAGCAATGCAATTTCACCACCAATGGCATCGCCAAGGGCCGATGTAATATCCTTGCGGATATGGGTGTGAACTTCTGCCACTTCTTCAACAGTTGGGGTCAGACCTGATCCGATTGCCCAAACAGGCTCATAGGCAATCACAGTGTTTTGGGCATTGCAGCCTTCAGGCATGGAACCGGCAACCTGACCTGAAATTACCTCAAGAGTTTCACCAGCCTTTCGCTGTTCAAGGGTTTCACCAACACAGATAATGGCGACAAGCCCCTGGGAATGGGCAGCAGCTGCCTTTTGTTTTACCAGTTCATCGGTTTCACCATGATCGGCACGGCGTTCGGAATGACCCACAATAACCGCGCTGGCTCCGGCATCTTTCAATATTGCAGCTGACAGATCGCCAGTGTGAGCGCCTGACTGTTGGGTATGACAATCCTGGGCACCAATTTCAATTCTTGAACCATCGGCTGCTTTCTTTGCTGCCCTGATAATGGTTGCTGGAGGGCAAATCATTACATTGCAATCATATGCACCACCTTTTAACTTATCAGCAAGTTTGTAAATTTCATCCAGAGAGGCGTTAACGCCATTCATTTTCCAGTTGCCTGCAACAAGTGGACGAGGTGAATTTGCCATGTCTTTTCCCTTATATATGGTTTATATGATTCAATAGCATACGGTCTGAGAGGACCGAAAATGCTGTTTCGGACTTTTGACGGATATATTCTTGGCTTGCATTTTGATTAAAACCCGGCAAGAAACCCTATCAAATGTTGACATTGTTTAGCAGAGCTTTATCAGTTTGCGAATAGCAACAATTGCATCAACCTGCATATTTTTTGAAAAGGGAAGTTTTTCCAATGCTAGCAACGCTTCGAGGAGCCACCAGCGGGATCGTTATTAAAGTCTTGATGGTGATTATTGCAGCCAGTTTCGCTATCTGGGGTATCGGCGATGTTTTTCGCGGTGGTGGAGAAAAAACCCTGGCCAAGGTTGGTGAACGCGAAATTGGTGTCGTGGAGTTTCGCAACTTCCTTGACCGGCGGCTGCGCGACATATCCCGCAGTACCGGTTTGAATTTCACTGTTGAAGATGCAAGAAAGCGCGGTATGGACCGGCAGATACTTGGTGAGTTGCTACGCGCCACTGCCCTTGATGAGCAGGCCAGACAGCTGAAAATGTCTGTATCACCGGAATATATAGCAAAATCGCTGGCCAAAAACCCAGCCTATCAGGACAGTGACGGCAATTTCAATGCTGCCATTATCCAGCGGGCGCTGATGCAAAGCGGTATTTCAGAACAGCGATTCCTGCTTGAGGAAAAGCAGAATATGTTGCGCGGTGCCTTTACCAATGCACTGGTGGCCGGGCTTAAAGCCCCGCAAACCCTGGTGGAGATTGCCAATCTGTTTGCCAATGAACAGCGAGATGTGAAATATCTTGTTCTGACAACCGACAAAATCAAGGTGGATGATCCATCCGACAAGCAGCTTGAAGAGTTTTACAAGAAAAACTCCAGACGATATGCGGTTCCAGAGCGCCGCTCATTTAATGTGATGTTTATTGATGCTGCTACCTTGGGCAAGGATACCAAGATTACCGATGATCTGATCAAGGCTCATTATGAAGATCGCAAATCCAAATATGGCACTCCTGAAACCCGGGTAATCGAGCAGATTGCCTTTCCTGATGAGGCCGCAGCCAAAAAGGCACTGGAGAAAATCAAGCAGGGCTCCAGCTTTGAAGATATTGCAAAGGAAATGGGATTTACCGACAAGGACCGGTTGCTTGGCGAATTTACCAAGGACAATGTTCCTGATGCTGCAATCGGCAAGGCAGCCTTTGCCCTGAAAGAAATGCAAATATCCGAACCGGTAAAGGGTGCGCTTTCGGTTTATTTGCTCAGGGTTTCCAAAATCAAGCCTGCACATTTCAAAACCATTGATGAAGTGCGCGATGAACTGGTCAAGATCATTCAGGTTAATGCCGGACGTGATCTGCTGCTTGATCTGCGCGACAAGGTGGAAGATGGCCGCGGTGGTGGCGCCACATTCAAGCAGATTGCCAAGGAATTCGGGCTTAAATATATAGAAACACCACCAGTAGACAAATCCGGGCTGACGGCTGACAAAAAGCCGGTCAAGGATGTTCCTGACTGGCAGGATGTTGTAAAAGCCGGCTTTGACAGTGATGTCGGGGTGGAAATGGACCCGATCACTACCCGCGATGACGGTTTCATCTGGGAGGAAGTTCGCGAAGTCATTCCAGAACATATCAAGCCGCTCAAGGAAGTTGCTGATCTTAACAAACAATTCTGGCTGGATGAGCAAAAGCGCAAGCTGGTGATCAAACAGGCTGAAAAGCTGAAAGAAAAAGCAGAAGCTGGTACATCGCTGGAGGATATTGCCAGAGAAACTGGCGGCGAAATCAAAAAAGTCACTGGTATCAAGCGCAATGAAGCCAGCGCCGCTTTTGGCACAGCTGCTGTTCAGGCAACTTTCAGAACTGCCCCGGACGGATATGCCGTGGCAGTTGGAAGTGATGGCAAATCAGCCCTGCTGATCAAGTCTTCCCCAGTAATGATTCCGCCATTTGATCCAAAATCTGCCAGTTCCAAACAGGCAGCCCAGTCGCTTGACCGGATGATACGCAATGATGTCTATGGTGCCTATATGTCCAGGGTTCAGGAAAATATTGGTGTCGATATCAGGCAAAGAGTGTGGCAGCGTGCATTCGATTCAACAGATCAGTAAGTTGTGGATGGGCTGATGAGTTTTTCACCAGGATTTGATGATTTTGAAGCTGTTTACAGCAATGGCAAACCACTGGCGGTTTACACCAGGCTGGTTGCTGATCTGGAAACCCCGGTATCAGCCATGCTCAAGCTTGCCCGCCATGTGCAATATTCGTTTCTGCTGGAGTCAGTTGAAGGCGGAGCGGTTCGCGGGCGCTATTCAATTATCGGTATGAAGCCGGACCTGATCTTGCGACTTAGTGGCTCAAAGGCAGAAGTCAACCGTCAGGCACTGATTGATGCTGACGGGCTGTTTGAGGATATGCCACAAAAACCGCTGGATGCCTTGCGAGCTATTCTGGACGAAACTCAAATCGACCTGCCCGCCGAATTGCCACCAATGGCTGCCGGTCTGTTCGGCTATTTCGGATATGACATGGTAAGGCAGATGGAAAAACTGCCACCGGCCAACCCGGATGTGACAGGAGTTCCAGACGGTCTGTTTATTCGCCCGACAGTGATGGCAGTGTTTGATGCTGTTCGAGATGAGGTAACGGTGGTTTCACCGGTTTACCCGTCCGATAAAATGTCAGCCAAGGCGGCATATAATCATGCCTGTGAGCGCATTGATGATGTGGTTGCGGCACTTGAGCGGCCACTTGATCCCAGAATTCATTCTGATGCAGACGCACCGGCCATTGCTGAACCGGTATCCAATACCACCCGGCAGGAATATGAAGAGATGGTGTTGAAGGTCAAGGAATATATTGCCGCCGGTGATGTATTCCAGACGGTGGTCTCGCAGCGATTTGAAACCGACTTCCCTCTGCCCGCATTTTCCCTTTACCGGGCCTTGCGGCGGGTCAATCCTTCACCGTTCCTGTATTATCTCGATTTTGACAATTTTGCACTTATTGGTTCCAGCCCGGAAATTCTGGTGCGGGTGCGCGATAACAGGGTTTCGATCAGGCCGATTGCCGGCACAAGGCCGCGCGGTGCCACTCCGACAGAAGATCAGGCGCTGGCTGAAGAATTGCTTTCCGATCCCAAGGAGCTGGCTGAACATCTGATGCTTTTGGACCTTGGGCGCAACGATGTTGGCCGAGTGGCAGAAATTGGATCTATTGAAGTCACCGATCAATTCATTTTGGAATATTACAGTCAGGTTATGCATATCGTCTCCAATGTGGAGGGTGAACTTGACAGTAAATATGATGCGATTGATGCCCTGAAAGCCGGTTTTCCTGCTGGCACAGTATCAGGTGCCCCGAAAGTGCGAGCAATGGAAATCATTGATGAGCTGGAAAAGGAAAAACGCTCAACCTATGCCGGTTGCGTTGGTTATTTCTCGGCCAATGGCGATATGGATACCTGCATAGTGCTTAGAACCGCACTGGTGAAAGACGGCAAGATGTATGTTCAGGCCGGTGCCGGGGTGGTAGCTGATTCAGTTCCTGAAAATGAGCATGTTGAATGTATCAACAAGGCCAAGGCGCTGTTCCGCGCGGCTGAAGAAGCTGTGCGCTTTGCCGGTCAGGTATCAAGGGGGCAATAATGATTATCCTGATTGACAATTATGACAGCTTCACCTGGAACCTGTATCACCTTATCGGCAATCTTGGGGCTGAAATGGATGTGCATCGCAATGACCAGATAAGTGTTGATGAAGTGCTGGAGGCAAAGCCGGAAGCAATCGTCCTGTCACCTGGCCCCTGCACTCCTGACAGCGCCGGTATCTGTCTTGATCTGATCGAGCGGGCCAAGGGTGAAGTGCCGATTTTTGGTGTCTGTCTTGGCCATCAGTCCATCGCCCAGTGTTTCGGGGCCAAGGTGGTGCGTGCGCCCAGTCTCATGCACGGCAAGGTTTCAACCATTACCCATAATGGGCACGTATCTTTTAAAGATATTCCCGAAGAGTTTGAAGCCACTCGCTATCATTCCCTGACTGTTGAGCCTGACACGGTTCCTGACTGTATGGAGGTGACTGCGCGCTCCTCTGACGGGGTGATTATGGCCATGTCGCACCGTGAACTGCCTGTTCACGGGGTGCAGTTTCATCCTGAATCTATTGCATCTGAGTATGGAAACACGCTATTGCGGAACTTCCTTGAACTGACAAAATAAAGAAATTACCATCATGCCAGACCTGAAAGCCCTTATTGCCAAAGCCGCCGATGGCCAGCCACTGACCATTGAAGAAGCTGAAAAAGCCTTTAATATCATGATGTCTGGCGAGGCAACGCCATCACAGATTGGCGGGTTGCTGATGGCTTTAAGAGTGCGTGGTGAAACTGTTGATGAGATTACCGGTGCGGTTCGCATCATGCGTGCCAAGATGCTGAAAGTTGATGCCCCTGACGATGCGCTGGATATTGTTGGGACTGGCGGGGATGCATCCGGTTCCTATAATATTTCCACCTGTTCGGCGATTGTGGCTGCCGGGGCGGGATTGAAAATCGCCAAACACGGCAATCGCTCGCTTTCCTCCAAATCCGGGGCAGCAGATACGCTGGCCGCGCTCGGGGTTGATATTGAACTGGCACCTGAACAGATATCTGAATGTATCAACAAGGCAGGCGTTGGCTTCATGTTTGCTCCGGCTCACCATGCCGCCATGCGGTTTGTCGGGCCTACACGGGTAGAGCTTGGAACCCGCACCATTTTCAACCTGCTTGGTCCATTGTCCAATCCGGCTGGCGTTTCCCGCCAGATCGTTGGAGTATTTTCACGCAACTGGGTGGAACCATTGGCGCATGTGCTCAAACAGCTTGGTTCTGAACGCGTCTGGGTTACTCATGGCGAAGGCGGGCTGGATGAGATAACCCCTACCGGCACCACCTGGGTCAGTGAACTGAAAGATGGGGAAGTTTCCTCATTTGAACTGACACCTGAACTGGCAGGTATCAAGCGCTGGACCTTTGATGATCTCAAAGGGGGTGACCCGGAAGAAAATGCCGCAGCTCTTAAAGAAGTGCTGGCTGGTGCCGATAATGCTTTTCGCGACGCATCGATAATGACCGCCGGGGCAGCGCTGGTAGTCGCTGGCAAGGCCGATGATATCAAGACCGGGACCGCCATGGCCGCTGCAGCCATTGATGATGGGCGGGCGCAGGAAGCGCTTGAAATGCTGATTGAAACCTCAAGGCCGGGAGACGGCAGTTGAGTCCATGGTTGATATTCTTGATAAAATAGCAGCCTATAAACGCCAGGAAGTAGCAGCAGCCAAACAGAACCTGCCGCTTGCAGATTTACAGAAACAGGTTGATCAGGCCCCTGCCCCTCGCGGGTTTGCCGATGCAATTGCCAAAACCATTGACAAAGGCGAATGGGCGCTGATTGCCGAAATCAAGAAAGCCAGCCCGTCCAAGGGTTTGATCCGGGAAGATTTCAATCCGCCGGAACTGGCTAAAGCCTATGAGCAAGGCGGTGCCACCTGCCTTTCAGTATTGACTGACACGCCATCCTTTCAGGGCGCACCGGAATTTTTAACTGCTGCCCGCAATAGTGTTTCCCTGCCTGCCCTGCGCAAGGATTTCATGCTTGATGCCTATCAAGTATATGAGGCGCGTGCATGGGGTGCTGACTGCATCTTGCTGATCATGGCGATGATTGATGATGATCTTGCAGCCGAACTTGAGGCTCTGGCCTTTGAACTTGGCATGGATGTGCTGGTTGAGGTGCATAATGAGGATGAGTTGCACCGGGCGCTGAAACTGCAATCGCGGCTGATCGGCATAAATAATCGAAACCTGAAAACCTTTGAAACTTCGCTGGAGACCACAAGGCAGCTGGCCCCAATGGTTGATGATGACCGGATTATTGTTGGGGAAAGTGGTCTGTTTACTGCCGATGATCTTGCCTATTTGTCCAAAGTCAATGCCAATTGCTTCCTGATTGGTGAAAGTCTGATGCGCCATAGCGATGTAGTTGCTGCAACCAGAAAAATTTTGACAAAGCCGTAAAGCATGAACCAGAAACTGACCCATATTGATGAAACCGGCGCTGCCCATATGGTCGATGTGTCGCAAAAGCAGATTACATCGCGCGTGGCCGTGGCTTCGGGCCGGGTATTAATGTTGCCTGCTACAATGGCACTGATCACCACTGGCACTGCCAAAAAGGGTGATGTTCTGGCCACTGCCCGTATTGCCGGAATCATGGCGGCCAAGCGCACCCATGATCTGATACCGCTCTGTCATCCGCTGGCCATTTCAAAAGTCACGGTAGAGCTTGAAGCAGATGTTGAAAAATCTGAGATAAATGTGCGGGCTACCGTGAAAGTTTCCGGTCAGACCGGGGTTGAAATGGAGGCGCTGACCGCTGCTTCTGTAACCTGTCTGACCATTTATGACATGCTCAAAGCAGTTGATCGCGGCATGACCATTTCCAATATAAGAGTGCTTGAAAAGATGGGCGGCAAGTCCGGCCACTTTGTTGCTGAAGAACTGGAGTAATCTGATAAATGTCCCTGCTTCCTGTTGCCGAAGCGCGTGCCAGAATTCTGGATGGCGTTGATATTGGTGAAAGTGAAATAATTGACCTGACCGCGGCCAGCAACCGTATTCTGGCTGAAGACCTGACCGCCAGACGCAGCCAGCCGCCATTTGATGCCTCATCCATGGATGGATATGCGGTTCGATCTGAAGATATTGCCAATTGCCCGGTGACACTGAAACTGATCGGTGAGGCCCCGGCTGGCCGGATGTTTGAAGGCACAGTGGGCAAAGGTGAAGCTGTAAGAATTTTTACCGGCGCACCAGTGCCCAAAGGTGCTGATGCTGTAGTCATGCAGGAAAACACCAATGCCGGTGACGGTGTTGTGGAGATTCTGGAGTCAGTTGGCAGCGGCAATTTTATCCGCCCGACCGGTCTTGATTTCAAGGATGGCAATGTAGTGCTGAAAGCTGGCCAAAAGCTGAATGCCCGCAATATTGGCCTAGCTGCCTCGATGAACCATGCAGATATCTGGGTGCGCCGCAAACCGGTGGTGGCCATATTGTCCAATGGTGATGAACTGGTGCCGCCAGGCGGCAATCCGCGCCCTGACCAGATTATTGCCTCCAACTCAATCTCGCTTGCAGCAGCGGTCAGGGCATTTGGCGGAGAGCCGCTCGATCTGGGAATTGCGCCGGACAGAATGGATATCATAAAATCATCGATTAAAAAGGGGCTTGAGGCTGACATTCTGGTGACAATTGGCGGGGCATCGGTTGGTGATCATGACCTTATCGGTCCAGCCTTTGGCGAATTGGGGATTGAGCTTGGTTTCTGGAAAATCGCCATGCGCCCCGGCAAACCGGTAATTTTTGCCACCAAAGGCAAAACCCGAATTCTTGGCCTGCCCGGCAATCCGGTTTCATCGCTCGTATGTTCGCGAATCTATCTCAAACCGCTAATTGAAAAAATGCTGGGAGCTAGTGAAGTATCAGAGATTTTTGAAGCCAGTTTGACCAAAGACCTGCCAGCCAATGACCTGCGGCAGGATTATCTGCGCGCGGTGGCCGAGCCGGGACCTGATGGCATGAGTGTCACCCCGTTTCCCAAACAGGATTCATCCATGCAACGCACCCTAGCCCACGCCAACGCCCTGATTGTGCGCAAACCGTTTGCAGAAGCGGTGAAAGCTGGTGATAAGGTTTCAGTGCTGCCGCTGGATTTTTAACCCACACGCTGGAGACGGTTTTTAACCTCAAGCCAGTCGGTAGTTTAATAACTACCGATCCGGAATATTCATGCAGGTATTTCAATATGGCATGAACGTTCCGGTCTGGAATACAATTCCAGACCGGCAATGTTGCTACTGCTGTTTTTTAAGCAGAGTCTTGTCAGAATCAAACTGTTTCGGGTTCCTTGTCCTCGTCGGATTTTGGCAGGGACTTGCGGGATTTGGGTTTTGGCAGGGATTTTTCCTGTGACGGGGTTATGTACTGGAAATACAACCTGTCGGGGTCCTTGCCGGTAGAAACCCTGACCGTTCCGCCCTTGGTCAGCTTGCCAAACAGCACTTCTTCAGCCAGTGGTTTTTTCACATGTTCCTGAATGGTGCGGGCCAGCGGGCGGGCGCCCATTTGTTCGTCATAGCCGCGATTAGCCAGCCAGTCTGCCGCCTTGTCGGTCAATTCAATATTGATCTGGCGTTCTGTCAACTGGGCTTCAAGCTGTAAAACAAACTTCTGCACCACCTGGCGCACCACCTCGATCGACAAATGGCTGAACGCCACGATTGCATCAAGACGATTGCGGAATTCCGGGGTGAAAGTGCGCTGGATGGCTTCTGAATCATCGCCTTCGCGCTTGTTGCGGGTAAATCCATAAGCAGATTTTGCCAGATCGGCAGCACCGGCATTGGTGGTCATGATCAGAATAACATTCCTGAAATCAATCACCTTGCCATTATTATCAGTAAGCTTGCCGTGATCCATGATCTGCAACAAAATGTTGTAAACATCAGGGTGGGCTTTTTCGATTTCATCGAGCAGCACCACGCAATGCGGGTTCTGATCAACGCCATCAGTCAATATGCCGCCCTGATCAAAGCCGACATAGCCGGGGGGTGCACCAATCAGTCTTGATACAGAATGGCGCTCCATATATTCGGACATGTCAAAGCGCTTCAGTTCAACTCCCAAAGTGGAAGCAAGCTGGCGGGCAACTTCGGTCTTGCCAACCCCGGTGGGGCCGGAGAACAGATAAGAACCGATTGGCTTTTCTGGTTCGCGCAGTCCGGCGCGTGACAGTTTGATAGCCGAAGACAAAGCCTCAATGGCTGCATCCTGACCAAATACCACCCTTTTGAGATCCCGCGCCAGATCACGCAGGACTTCTGTGTCATCTTTGGAAATGGTTTTGGGCGGAATCCTTGCCATCATTGAAACCGTGGCTTCAATTTCATTGGGTGTGATCATGGTGCGGCGACGCGATGGCGGGGCCAGAGCCTGAGCGGCTCCTGATTCATCAATCACATCAATCGCCTTGTCGGGCAATTTGCGGTCATTGATGTAACGGGCCGACATCTCGACAGCGGTCTTGATCGCATCATGGGTGTAGCGAACCTTGTGATGCTTTTCATAATAGGGTTTGAGACCGGTCAAAATCTTGATGGTAGTTTCGATAGATGGCTCGTAAATATCGATTTTCTGGAAACGGCGCACCAGTGCCCGGTCCTTTTCAAAATGCTGGCGATATTCCTTATAGGTGGTGGAGCCGATGCAGCGCAGACTGCCAGCGGCCAAAGCCGGTTTCAACAGGTTTGACGCATCCATGGCACCGCCACTGGTTGCCCCTGCCCCGATAATGGTATGAATTTCATCAATGAACATGATGGCATCAGGATGGGCTTCAATTTCCTTGATTACCTGCTTGATACGTTCTTCAAAATCACCGCGATAACGGGTTCCGGCCAGCAATACGCCCATATCAAGCTGAAAAATCGTGCTTTGCGCCAGAACTTCTGGAACATCACCATTGACAATCATCCGGGCCAGCCCTTCGGCAATGGCAGTTTTGCCAACACCTGGATCGCCGGTCAGCAGCGGATTGTTTTTCTGGCGGCGGCAGAGAACCTGAATGGTGCGCCTGATCTCCTGATCACGCCCGATCAGCGGGTCAATCCTGCCATCGCGGGCCTTCTGGTTGAGATCAATACAATAGGTTTCAAGCGCCGTTTCACCGCCCTTTTCTTCTTCGTCAAACTCATCTTCTTCATGTTCAACACCATGAACAATGCGAGCCTCGGACATTCCGGCCTTTTTGGCGATGCCATGCGAAATGTAGTTTACCGCATCATAGCGGGTCATTTCCTGTTCCTGCAGAAAATAGACAGCATTGCTTTCACGCTCGGCAAACAGTGCCACCAGCACATTGGCGCCGGTTACTTCCTCGCGGCCAGATGATTGCACATGAATTACGGCGCGCTGGATTACCCTTTGGAAACTGGCGGTTGGTTTGGAATCCTCATCACCCTCCAGAATAAGGCCAGACAGGTCTGAATCTATGTAGACTTCGAGATTTTCGCGCAGTTCTTCCACATCCACATCACAGGCATTAAGCACAGCAACGGTGTCTGCATCATCAATCAGTGACAATAGCAGATGTTCCAGCGTGGCAAACTCATGGCGGCGATCATTGGCCAAAGCCAAAGCCCGGTGTAATGCCTTTTCAAGCCCTTTGGAAAATGTCGGCAATACCGTACTCCTTATTCCTGTTCCATGGTACATTGTAACGGATGTTCATGGCGATGTGCCAGATCCAGAACCTGTGCCACTTTTGCTTCTGCAATCTCGCGGGAGTAAACCCCGCAAACTCCTACACCCCTTTGGTGCACATGCAGCATTATCGTCGTTGCTTCTTCGCGTCCCTTGCTGAAGCACTTTTCCAGAACATACACGACAAATTCCATTGGCGTGTAGTCATCATTCATCAACAGCACCTTGAACATATGCGGTTTTCTGGTTTTCTTGCGGGTTTTTGTCAGAACACCGGTCTGTCTGTCCTGCTGGTCAGGATTGTTTCTTTTGTCTGCCATCAGTTCAAATCAAATATTATCAAATCACCAGAATATTACACTTCATGCCTGAGCATAAACAAATCATGAACTCCACAAATCAAGTTACTCAAAGACAGTATGTCAGTTTCACCATGAAGCTGACAAGACCCAGATTGTTTCATGTTTTGCCTGAATCACAAATACAGCATGAAACACCTTGTTATCAGCTACTCAAGGAGATGTTTTTGCTTCCATAAAAAGCAGCAACATTCCAACAACTATTACAATATAGGCAGTAAATAAGAAAATTGCAGTACTGATGGCAATTTTTTAACAAAGAAAACGCCCAATTGCATGGCAAAAGGGCGTTTTAATTTTGGCCAGGTTTCATACCTGACAGGGAGAAAATCTATTTGGCAGCAGTTTTCTTGTTTGCAGTGCCGGTCATGGCAGAAAACTGGGCTTCAAAAGGCTTGGCTGCCTGTTTGGCAGAAGCGGTGAAGATTTCACCATATTTGGTCATATGGGCCATGAAATCTTCATAGGCACCAAGAACAATCCCCTGCTGGGCTTCAATAACCTTGTCGAAGGTTTTGGCGTCCATCAGTTTTTCAACAGCCTGCTGGCCTTTTTCAGCGGCCTTGCGGGAATATTCAATGGTTTCAGAAGCTGCTTCCTGAAAGCCTTTGGTCATTGCGCTGGCGCTGGCGGCATAGGTTTCCTGTGCCTTTTGTCCTGCTGCCTGAAATTCTTCAAATGTCTTGTTCATCGGATTTGTCCATATGATCGTTTAACGATTGTGATGATGTTAATATATGCACCGCAACATTGAATGTCAAGATTATTGTGCATTGCAACATTTTTGATATTAATTGGCTTGCATTTACCCGCTGGTAACCTTGCGACAGGCATAATCGCTTCAAATTTAGTGTAGATTAGACATAATTTTACAGGGTAAAGTCAGTAGTGTTGATTGAGTTTTCCGTTTTATCTCTCAAAAAGACAGCTCGTAATCGCTGTTTTGATCATTATTTCTACTGAACATTTCTCACCAATCTTATGTCTGCACCGGTTCGAAGAATCGAACAGATGGAGCAAATATGTTTGTTGAATTCGCTGACAACAGATTACCCGCCACAAGCCATATGGCAAAGGGCATAATAACATTGCTGGCCGGATTATTGCTGGTAGCAAGTCTGGTTAATCCGGCAAAGGCTAAACCGGCATTTTCAACAATTGCTGTGGATGCACGGACTGGCAAAATTCTTTACGGCAAGAATATTGATGCCAGACGCTATCCGGCATCACTTACCAAAATGATGACACTTTATTTGCTGTTTGAGGATTTGCAGGCTGGCCGGATTTCCCTCAACACCAGACTTAGGGTCTCAAGATATGCAGCCTCGCGCCCTCCATCAAAACTGGGCTTCAAGCCTGGGCAGACAATCAGCGTCAGGAATGCCATTCTTGCCCTGGTAACAAAATCAGCCAATGATGTTGCCACTGCCATTGCTGAAAATCTTGGCGGTTCGGAAAAACGATTTGCCCAAAGGATGACCAGAACCGCCCATGCTATCGGCATGACCCGCACAACATTTGCCAATGCTTCGGGGCTGCCAAATCGCAGACAGATGACTACTGCCAGGGACATGGCTACATTGGGATTGCATCTGCAACATGATTTTCCGCAATATTACCATTTCTTTTCCACCCGCCGTTTCAGTTACCACCGGCGCGCCTATGGCAATCACAACAGATTGCTGGGACGGGTTGAAGGTGTAGATGGTATCAAGACCGGTTACACCCGCGCATCAGGTTATAATCTGACAACATCAACCAGACGCGGTAAAAAACGCGTTGTTGCAGTGGTTATGGGTGCACGTTCGGGTCGGTCACGCAATGCCTATATGAAAAATCTGATTAACCGGGTGTTTTTGAAAAAGCGCCTGTCAAAAGGAACGCGGATTGCAATGACAGCTGGTTCGCCTCCCGGTTACAGGCGGCGCAAGAACAGCTTTGCCAGAGTTATCAGGCCAAAACCTCCGGTTCCGCGCCAAAAACCGCAGATTGTCAAGCTTGCCAAAGCCAAAACACCAGACACAACAAAGATTCAGGACCGTCTGATCATTGAGAAAAGGCCGGTTAGTGAAACACCATTGAGCGATGATAAAAATGCCACCTTTGCCTCAGCGAAAATGGTTGATCAGGTAGCTGAACTTAAAAGCGCCAAATCAGACAAACTGATACCTGTCAAAAAACTTGCCATGACAATAAAGGCCAAAACTCATTCCAAAAGCTGGAATATTCAGATCGGGGCCTTTCCGAATGAGGAAAGTGCTATCGGGCATCTGGCCAAGGCAAAGCGCAAGGCATCAAGAAACCTTAGCGGCAAGACACCTTTTACCATGGAAGTAGTCAAGGGCAGCTCTACCATTTACCGGGCGCGCTATGCAGGATTCAACAGGAATACCGCCAGAAAAACCTGCCGGATTTTGTCACGTAAAGGCATAAAATGCTTTGCTTTGGCACCACGGTCCTGAGCGCCTGAAATTAGCCCCCAGGAAAGATCAGGCGTCTTTCCATTTGATTGAACAGCCCATGGAAGATATCTGGTCTTCTGGCCCCTTGCCTGTGGTTGCTACTTGTAGCATGGCTTCATAAAGCTCACGCCTTGCCCCTTTTGCAGCCTGCTTGTTGGACGCATCAAGACGACCGCGATATTGCAGTTCCATATCCTTGTTGAAGCCAAAAAAATCAGGGGTGCATATCGCATCCCAGGCCTTTGCCACTTGTTGGGTTTCATCATGCAGATAGTGGAAACTGAAATTATGGGCCTTGGCAAAGTCCTTCATCTTGTCGAAAGAATCTTCAGGATAGCTGTCGGCATCATTTGAGCAGATGGCAACAAAGCTGACCCCATGCCCTGCCAGATCATTGGCATCGCGTACAATACGGTCAATAATCGATTGTACATATGGGCAGTGATTACAGATAAACACCACTACTGTTCCGTTTTCTCCCTTGACATCATCAAGGCTGACCATGCTTCCATCAACAGATGGCAAGGAGAATGCTGGAGGTTTCCAGCCAAAATTGCAGATTGGTGGGTTGACAGTGACCATGGATAATTTCCTTAATGGGTTTTTCGGTGGGCTTTTGCCGGTGCCAGCAGCAATCCGTCAGTTACCGGATCGTGATTTTGCGTATCATCGTCTCTGGCTGGAAAATCATGTCCCAGCAACACCGCAGAGGCCACAGCTGCAGAACCAAAAGTTACCGCAAAGAACACTGCAAGCAGCGCCAGGGCAACAAATTTCATTTGCGAGGCAAAGATGATAGTTGCCAGACCACCAACATCAAACCACAACAGGCCGCCTACAAATATCCATCCAACTATCGCTCCTATGGCGATGTTTTTAAGAATGAAAACCAGTAATTGCGGCATGTGGTTTCTCCTTTAATGTGCGGTCAGGGCTGCCTGGCGTTCAGCTTCTGCCCTGGCAAGGGCTGCTATACGTTCAGCTTCCTCATCCCATTCTATAGGTTCGGGCTGTGTCAATAATACATGCTGGAGTACATCATCCATCTGGGAAACCGGGATAATATTCAAGGCATTTTTGACATTATCGGGGATTTCCACCAGATCCTTGACGTTTTCTTCCGGGATCAGAACCTTTTTGACACCGCCGCGCAGGGCAGCCAGCAGTTTTTCCTTCAGACCGCCAATAGGCAGCACCCTGCCCCGCAAGGTGATTTCACCGGTCATTGCCACATCCTTGGAGATTTTGATACCGGTCATGACCGAAACGATGGCTGTCACCATGGCGATGCCCGCTGATGGTCCATCCTTTGGAGTTGCACCTTCAGGCACATGCACATGAATGTCTCTCTGGTCGAACAAAGGCGGTTTGATGCCGAATTTGGTTGCCCTTGAGCGTACAAAGCTGTTGGCGGCTGAAATGGATTCTTTCATCACATCGCGCAGATTACCAGTGACAGTCATTTTACCCTTGCCGGGCATCATCACCGCTTCAATGGTCAATAATTCACCGCCGGTTTCTGTCCATGCCAGCCCGGTTACGACACCGACCTGATCTTCCCGGTCGATTTCACCATGCCGGAAATGCGGAACTCCGAGATATTCTTCAATCCGCTTTTTATCCATCTTGACCGATTTCTTTTTGCTCATCAGCAATTCCTTGACGGTCTTGCGGGCCAGTTTGGACAATTCACGCTCAAGGTTACGCACACCGGCTTCTCTGGTGTAGCGGCGAATGATGTCGCGAATGCCTTTTTCGCTCAGCGACATTTCCTTTTTATCAAGAGCATGGTTTTCCAGCGCCTTGGGAAGCAGATGCCTTTTGGCAATTTCAACCTTTTCATCTTCGGTGTAACCGGCAATGCGGATGATTTCCATGCGGTCAAGCAAGGCTGGCGGGATGTTCAGGGTATTGGATGTGGTGATGAACATCACACTCGACAAATCATATTCCACTTCCAGATAATGATCCATGAAAGTTGAATTTTGTTCCGGGTCCAGAACTTCCAGCAGGGCCGAAGATGGGTCACCACGAAAATCTGCGCCCATCTTGTCGATTTCATCAAGCAGGAACATCGGATTGGACTTCTTGGCCTTTTTCATCGACTGAATGACCTTGCCGGGCATGGAACCAATATAGGTGCGGCGGTGACCGCGAATTTCAGCTTCATCACGTACCCCGCCAAGCGACATGCGGGCAAATTCGCGGCCTGTGGCGCGGGCAATGGATTTGCCAAGCGAGGTCTTGCCGACACCGGGAGGGCCAACCAGACACAAAATCGGTCCACGCAGCTTGTTGGTGCGCTGTTGCACAGCAAGATATTCGATGATGCGTTCCTTGACCTTTTCCAGGCCATAATGATCTTCATCCAGCACTTTCTGGGCAAAGTTCAGATCTTTCTTGATGCGTGACTTCTTGTTCCATGGAATTTCCAGCAGCCAGTCAAGATAGTTGCGAACCACTGTGGCCTCAGCCGACATTGGCGACATCTGACGCAGTTTTTTCAGCTCGGTGGTTGCCTTTTCACGGGCTTCCTTTGACAATTTGGTCTTGGCGATCTTGTCTTCGATTTCAGACATTTCATCGCGTTCTTCGCCATCACCCAGCTCTTTCTGAATGGCCTTCATCTGCTCATTGAGGTAATATTCGCGCTGGGTTTTTTCCATCTGGCGCTTGACCCGCGAATGGATCTTCTTTTCAACCTGCAGAACTGAAATCTCACCTTCCATAATGGCGAAAATCTTTTCAAGACGGGCGGTTACTGAAGGTGCTTCCAGTAATTCCTGCTTTTCCGGGATTTTAACTGCCAGATGGGCCGAAATAGTATCGGCCAGTTTGGAATTATCATCAATCTGGGTAACGGTGGCTACAGTTTCAGCCGGAATCTTCTTGTTCAGCTTTACATAACTTTCAAAATTGCCAACCACCGTGCGAGCCAAGGCTTCGGCTTCACCGGCATTATCAGGGGCATCTTCAAACAGTTCAACTTCTGCCTCAAAGAATTCCTTGCGGTCGGTAAAATTGACGATTTTTGCCCTGTCAGAGCCTTCAACCAGCACTTTTACCGTTCCATCAGGAAGTTTGAGAAGCTGCATGACCGTGGCGATAGTGCCGGTCTTGTAGATGTTTTCAGGATCGGGATCATCATCATTGGCTTCGCGCTGGGCCACAAGCATGATCTGCTTGTTGTCCTCCATGACTTCTTCCAGTGCGGCGATTGATTTTTCACGACCAACAAACAGCGGTACAATCATGTGAGGAAATACAACAATGTCTCGCAATGGCAGTACAGGGTAAATGCCCGGTGTCGCCTTTTCAGTAATAGCTGCTTGTGTCTCATCAGTCATTTTTATATTTCCTTGTTATTACCCACCTGCCATTACAGTCCGGGTGTATCGTGACATTGCGACCTGGAAGATAAACCTTTGTCAAATCATAAACAAGATTCGGGTATTGATCACCCGGCAATTCACATTAATTGGTAAATGGCGGCAATTCCCGGCAAATTCAAGGGTAACAGATGTGAATTCCACAGAACGGGTTACTGACATTTTGTCCCATATGGGAGTTTTACAGCATCAACCGAATATATCGGCGGTAATATTGTCAAACCAGCTATGGGCATAACCCACTTCCCGTTTGTGGGTAAGCGGTGAAGCATCAAGCGGGGTCAGGCCACCTGATACTTTGGTAATTCTCGATTTGTCTTTGGCCAGTTTGTAGACCACGGCAATGGAAATACCGTAATCACGACCCAGAACAGAATAGCACGTGTTGAGATATGCCGGAACCGGGGCTGGCCTGTCATTTAGCGAGGCAATGATGGCGGCAGCACATATTTTTGCCTGTGAAGTTGCCGAATAGGCTGATTTGGGCATGCCTGTTGCTATTGCTGAATCACCAAGCACATAAATATTGGCTGCAATGGCAGATTCAAATGTCATCAGCTCTACCGGACACCAGCCTTTTCTGTCTACCAGACCGGCGGTAAAGGCAATTTTTCCAGCTTTTTGCGCCGGTATCAGGTTTATTACATCTGCCTTTTCCACATCACCGAATGAGGTGGTAACTGTGCTGTTTGCGGCATCAACAGCAACCACCCCGGCTTCCTGATCAGAGCCTTGCCATTCGATCATGGAATTATCAGTGCCATAGCCATAAAGATCGCTCCATGCTTTTTCAAATTGCAGCTTCTGGGAAAAGGTCGATTTTTGATCGAGGATCAGGATTTTTGACTTTGGCTTGTGATATTTAAGATAATAGGCAATCTGGCTGGCCCGCTCATATGGCCCTGCCGGACAGCGAAACGGGTTGGCGGGCGGAGCAATAATGACCGTACCACCATCATCCATGGCTTCCAGTTGAGAGCGCAGCAATATGGTCTGGGGACCGGCATTCCAGGCATGAGGCATCTGCTGAGCCACTTCCAGATTATAGCCTTCGGTCTTTCCCCAGTCAAAATCAACGCCGGGCGATACAATACAGCGGTCATAGTCAAATGACAGGCCGCCAAGTGTCTTCACCTTGCGGCCGGTCGCATCAATGTCGACAACTGTGTCATAGACAATGTTCACCCCATGGCGCGCCAGCCCGTCAAGGTTAAAGCGTATGGATTGCATGGAGCGGTCACCGCCAAGCACTTCATTGCTCATAAAACAGGTGTGATAGGTCTTTTTCGGCTCAATCAGGGTTACTTCAAGTCCGGGATCGGCAAGGCGCAAATATTTGGCGGCAGTGGCACCACCTGCCCCGCCACCAACAACCACCACCTTGCCGGTTGCACCCAGAGCCAGATTCGGGGTTGCCAGCACACAGGCAGCACCTGCCATGGCTGAAGTTTTAAGGAATATCCGGCGATTGAAAGTTCGTGTCATCAGTTTTCCTTTATCTGGCTATTGCTGGCTTGCATAGAAGTTCAGCAACAGTTTCAAACCCTCATCACCCCTGGCATCCATGAGCCTTTCAACCTTGTCGCGCATCTTCTTTGTCATTTCACGTCTGCCAGACAGGTAGTCCTGCATGGTGGCCGCCAGATATGGTGTCCATTGACCACCCAGAATACCGGTATCATCTTCAGCCATCTGACCGGCATTATTATGGCATTTCTCGCAGTATTTCTGATGTAATGTTGCCCCGACAGCTATGGTTTTCGGGTCAAATTTCTGTTTGGCACGTATAAATGGTTGAGCCGAAAAATAATCTGCCATCAGTCTTATCTGCCTTGCACTGAATCCACGGGCAATTCTGTCCATGACAGTAGCCGGCAGTTTTCCCGATTTGAATTCGGTCATGGTTTCAATGAAATACTGGCTGGACAGACCGGCTATGCTTGGAATTGCCGGGCCATTGCTGGCACCGTTTTGACCGTGACAACCGGCACAGCTATTGGCCAGCATTGAAGCACTGGCACCCTCCATAACTTCCGGCCTGGCACCCGAAGCAACTACAATGCCTGACAATCCTGTTATTCCTGTTATTATTATTGCGCTCAGCAAACCCTTTTTCAGGTATTGAGATAACAACCGAGCATTCCTCCCATAAGTTTTATTGCTGATGATGCCTCAGCTTTTTTCAGTCAATTTTGCATCGAAGGTAACAAAAAGCAAGCGCCGATATTGTGCCTGGTCTACAGTTATCTGGAAAAATAAACTTTTTTTAATGGCGCCAGAATAAACCAGCTGTGTAAAATGGTTTTTATGATTGTAGTGTTTTTTAATATACTCAATCAGTGACCAGCAGGTTATATTCCATATTTGGGATGTGTTAAACGGTGGAATGGATGAAGAAAGTATTTTCGATCTTGATGTTTCTAGCCTTTGCGTTTTACGGAATGGCTGGCCTGAAGGCGGCTGAACTTGTGATGTTCGAGCAGGAAAACTGCGAATGGTGTGCCGCCTGGAACCGGGACATCAGCAAGATTTATCCCAAAACAGCTGAAGGCAAGTTTGCTCCATTGCGCCGGGTTGATATTTTTGAGAAACGGCCCAGTGACCTTAAACAGCTAAGACGTGTCCATTACACCCCGACATTCGTTCTTATGGACAAAGGCCACGAAGTTGGCCGGATTTCCGGTTATCCGGGCGAAGACTTTTTCTGGGGCCTGCTGGGGCAGATGATAAAGAAGATCGACCCTGATGCGCTGAAAGAATGATAAGGGATAATCGCTACAGTAATGATCATTTGCCTTTGGCACCCGGATTTATGAGAATTGTGCGTCTGGCAACAGGTATTGTATCCCATGCGCGCCATTGATGTTCGTTCATGGTGGTGCGAATATCAATATTGGCACCGTCAAGATAGATCGCATGCGCTCCCTTTGACCAGACATCGAACCGGTCAATGGCCATATGTCCCGGCTTGCATTTTCCGCGCAAGGGAAAAGCGGCAATCACAATATCAAAATCAGGACATTTGACTGCTTCCAGTCTGGCACCGTCATAAAGATAGGCAATTTTCCAGTTCTTGACATTTGCAGTGCAAATTTTTGCCTTGCACTTCCAGCCCGGTCTTTTGGCCGAGGCTGAAAGACGGGTTTTTTCTCCATTGGCAGATAGCCATTGTTCCACAGAGAACCTAGAACGGCGTTTATCTACCGCCACCAATTGGCTATCCTCATTCCTGAATGCTGCGTTTCTGGCAAATTTCCCGACAAGTATGTCAGGTCCAGGTCTTGCCGCAAGAAATGGCAAAGCGGCAAGAATAAAGATGAAACCGAACAGCTTCAGTGATTTTTGCCATAATGAAAACCAGATCAAACCAGCACTAACCAGCAGGGCAAAGATTTCACTCATCTGACCAATTGCAGTATTGGCGCCGCTCCATGAACTTACGGCAGCCGCCGCATTCAATACCAGATCAATCCCCCATCCCATTATCTGCAACGGTATATATTCCAGACCAAGCGGCATCAGCAGAACCGACAAGATCGCCATGGGCATGATGATCAGTGAGACGATCGGCAGGGCAACCAGATTTCCGGCCAGACCATAAGGAGCGATGCGGCCAAAATGATACATGGCCGGCACCGTGGTATAAAGGCTGGCAATAAAGGTGGTTGCGGCAATGGCGGCAAAATAGCCAAGCAGTTTTTTGGGAATATGCAATAATTTTGACGATCTGATACTTTCAACCGCCCTGTCAGCTTTCCATAATCGCCAGGCTTCATAAAAACCGGTAAGGCCTATTACCGCCATGAATGACATTTGAAACCCGGCGGATAATACCGTTTCGGGTCGTAAAAGGCAGATTACAGCAGCCGCAATAGCAACATTACGCAATGACAGGGCCTGACGGTTTACCAGAATTGATAAAAACATGATGGTCAGCATGATAAAGGAACGCTGGGTTGAAATGCCAAACCCGGAAATTGCCAGATAGAACAGTCCTGTAATTATTCCGGCAATTGC
>JALXCV010000140.1 GCA_026990765.1 Hyphomicrobiales bacterium
CCCCGCAAACTGAAACGCATGAAGATTATCGTTGCTGTTCTGGGAGTGTTGATGCTGGCGGGTATAATCGCGCTTATTGGAGGTATTGCTTATAAGGCATCAAAGATGAAATCAAGGCCGCAGGTTGAAGGCTTCAAGATTGAAACGGTTTTACCGCGCGGTTCAACAGTCAAAAAAACCATCTTGCAGCAGGACCGGTTGCTGGTCTGGGTAACGCTTGATGGCGTTGACCAGATGATCATCTACAATATCAAAAAGGGCGTTGAAACCGGACGTATCAAGCTGACAATCACCCCTTGATGTCTTTCTGCAAAGACCGGATGCGGTTAGCCATGGAAATAACATTTGCCATGCTGTCAGACGGCTTTTTATCGCCAGAGCTTTCAGTTTTTTCTGATTTTGATACTTCCGGCTGATCGGGAACAGAAGCTGACGGCTTTGCGGACTCCAATTGTTTGATTTTTTCATTCCATTCATCATCAAGCCGGGCCAGTTCGCGCTGCAATTCATCAGTTTCCAACTCGGCTTCTTTCAGCTGTTCTTCAATTCTGCTGGAACCAAATACGGTTTCTTCACTTGCTTCCGGTACTGCAAGAGCCGGGGCTTTTTCCTGTTTGTCAGACTTGACTGATTTGCCTGATTTGCCTGATTTGGTTGTATTGCTTGTCTTGCCGGACTTTTTCTGCCCGGTTTTCCTGTTCTTTTTCTTCACCTCGGCAAGCTTGCTCATTTCCAGCGTCATCTGGTTTCTTTGTTCTTCAATCTGCTCAGAAAGCCGGGTCAGATTTTCAATTCTGTCATCAATCTTGCGTCTTGCAGCAATTTCCGCTTCGGTATATTCGCGTGTAGCCTTTTCCCGCCTTTCGCTTTGGGTCAAACGATCCTGCAGCGCATCGATTCTTGCACCTTCATCAGCAATTTCAGCCTGGGCATTGGCCAGTTGTTTGTGCAGGTCAGAGATTGTCTCATCCCGGTTGCGGATTTTTTCCTTTAATTCCTGAGCCATCTGGGTGCGTTTGGCCAGTTCTTCTTCCATGGGAATCATCTGGCTTTTCAACAGTTCAACTTCACTCTTGTGTCTGGCGATTTCAGCATCGCGCTCATCAGCAATCTTTGCCAGCCTGTCAACCCGGTTGCGATTGCGCGAAACTTCTGCTGTCTGCTCGGCCAATCGGGTTTTTAGATCGGTAAACCGCAATTCCAGTTTGCGTTGCAGCATCGCATATTCAGCCCGCAACTTGTCCTTGTCTGCCCTCAATTCGGCAATTGTTTGCGGGTCTTCGCGCCGCGAACGACGTTTTCCAAGGCCAACAGCCTGCCCCCACAGTAATTTTCCAAGCACCAGGGCGATCATTGCTGCAACGACAAAACCCAGAATTATCAACATGATGGTCTCAATATGAGACATGACGCACCTCTTTATGGTTGGCTTAACCTTTTCGTAACCATCTCTTGCAAGCTGTTGGCCAACTGCTTTGCTTCATAGCGGTTGTATGCAGATAAAACCAGATATAGCATAAAAAAAGGCCATTTCAGGCAAGGCAGAAATGGCCAGTCGATGTTGTCTGCTAAATTCAGTTACCCTAAAACGGGTTCCAGGTTGGCGTAGCGGTGTATTTCAGATAACCGACATTGGCCCCAAGTCTGACCCCGACACCTGTGCGTATGGGGGCAAGCCGGAGTTTTTCATTTGACTGGAAATTAACTCCAAAACCACCAACCAGATAGGCCGAACCATCAATGCCGACAAACCGGTCATAAATATCATTGATGCTGTCAATATTATAAATCAGCACCAGGGTTCTAGACCCGTTTCCACCCGCATCAAATCCGATTGAAGGCCCCTGCCAGAATACTTTCTTGCTTGGTCCGTTCTTGATATACAACATGCCCTCGCCATAACGCAGGCCGCCAAAAAAGGCTCCAGAGCCTTCCTGGCCGATTATATATCCTTGCGGTCTGCCATATTTGGCAAAGACACTTTCAACCGCCCTTGCCAGTCCCTTGGTGGTGTTGCCAAAAAAATTATGCCCGGCTGATGTGATTTCATCATTGGTATAACCACTGCGATGTTTAACCACGGCCTGTTGGGCACTGGCAGTCTGGCTGGAATAATTGGATCTGGTTGCTTCATAATTACTTTCAGCCCGGGCAGGGGTTGAAGCAATAAAACTGCTGGCAGCTATCAGGCTGATCAGGGTTTTTGTCAGAGCAGATACAGGTTTCATGGGGTTTACTCATTTCAATTCAAAGCTGGTTTTGTCCTGTTGATTTGGAATGATAACGCGCTCACCATCATCTCTTTGGGCCGTTTTTGCACTTTTCGTGTCTGTGTACCCTGAAAGAGTGTTTCCTGTTTATCCACCCAGTGTGGCCTTTTAACGGCAAAAATGGGCGATCTTTGTGAAGTTTACGCTATTTATGACTACCAAGAGGTTAATTTGTCGGTGCGGAAACAAAAAATGCCGGATTGTCAAAACCGCGTTCTTGCTTGCCATATGACAAAGGCTTGCCATCTTCGGTAACCACCATACCGCCAGCGGCAACAATAATGGCATTCCCGGCCCCGGTATCCCATTCCATGGTGCGGCCAAAACGTGGATAAAGATGGGCTTCACCTGCTGCCACCAGGCAGAATTTTAATGATGAGCCTGCAGAAACAACCTTGTCAATATTGTTTTCTGCCAGCCATTTTTCGGTTTTTTCATCCCGGTGCGACCGGCTGGCAACAGCAATCAATCCGGTTTTGGGGAGCAGGGCAGTTTGCATTTGGCGCCATTGGGCATCTTGCAGCTTCTCATCGGCCTTTATGAAGGTCTGAAATGCTCCTGCATCTTTGGCACCGCAAAACAGCCGCCCGATGGCCGGGGCAAAAATCACCCCGGCAATTGGTGCACCATTTTCAATCAGGGCAATATTGACCGTGAACTCTCCATTGCGCGAAATAAATTCGCGGGTGCCATCCAAAGGGTCAACCAGGTAAAACCGCTTATGGGCCTTGGGCACTTTTCCCGCCGCCGTTGCCTCTTCAGCAATTACCGCGGTTGCAGGATCAATATTTTTCAGACCATCAAGGATGATTTTTTCAGCAGCTACATCAGCTTCAGTCACCGGTGAATTATCATCTTTCAATTTCACCTCACTGCCGGCTGCATAGATTTCCATAATTCTGGCACCAGCCTCAAGTGTGATCTGACAAAGCTTCAGCAATTCTTCGCCGGGCAGGGCATTGGCCATATTTTTAACTCCGCAAGCAGGATTGATTCGAAAAAATTCTTCAAAGATCATTTAGCAGCCTCACAGCGCAATGGCTATTGAATAAAAATCCTGAGTCGAAACAAGGGGTTGATTCAAA
>JALXCV010000141.1 GCA_026990765.1 Hyphomicrobiales bacterium
ACCAGATAGATATCCTGGTTGATAACGACCATACCACCGGAGTCAGCACGTTTCTTCAAGGTTTCAATAATTTCATCCTTGTTGAGCGAGCGGACCTGATGTGGATTGCCTGATGTCAGCTCCTGGAATCTGGCAGAAAGCTCCTGTGATGAGCACATGGACTGAATCCATGTTGTCCCGATCACATGCGCCATTCTTGTATGGCCCGAAACCAGCCAGGTATCTGTATCCAGAGCCCTGCGGCGACGTCCTGGTACCTTCATCGGTGACTTGTTGCGAGGATATTTGCCCCCGCCTGCACCACCGCGCTGGTGACCACCGGCACGACCGATCATCTGACCTGGACGACCACCGGCACCAACAATGATACCAAGAGCAGAAATGGCAACTGTATTACCGGTATTATTTGACCAGTAGAAGCCTTTTTCGATCATCACTGATGTTTTCGGGCGTTTGCCATTAACAGGCTTGGCCATCATTTCAGCAGCTTTCATGATCTTCTTGGGATCGATACCGGAAACCTTGGCAGCATTTTCAAGTTTGAATTCATCTTGCGATGTAATCCATTTCTTCCAGTCGTCAAAGCCCTTGGTCTGGAACTGACCCCATGTAGTACGCCATTGCCATGGAGTATTACGTGTGCCCTGTCCAAAGCCGGAGGATGAACCCCACTTGTCATTGACCCAGTTCTTGATCCATTCCTTGTCTTCCCAGCCATTTTCCACAATCAGGCGGGCAATGGCATTTACAACAAGCAGATCAGTACCAGGTGTCACGTCAAGCCACAGGCCACCATTGTTTTCAACATAGGCAACACCGGCTGTGCGGCGTGGCACGAGCATAATGGTTTTCTGACCGTGCTCTTCAATACCCTTCTTGATCCACTGGGTGAACAGGATGGTTTTGGTTTCATACGGATCTGTACCGCAGATGAGCAAGGTTTCAGCATCTTTCCAGTCCTGATAGGAAGGACCGAAATTATCAAAGCCAGCATCACGGAAACCAGGTGTCGAAGACACAGGCGAAGGACCGTCATGGAAAGCAAAGTTTGGAGTATTGATATACCTTAATGCGTATTTCTTGATTGCATAGGTATTTTCCAGATACTGATATGAGTGGGTCTTTACAGCATAGGCCAAAGGACCATGTTTGGAAAGAACATGATTGGCAACAGCTGCTGCAACATCAAGTGCCAGATCCCATGTAACCGGCTGCAAGATACCATGAATACGCATCAGCGGTGTGGTCAGACGATCACGGGTTGCCTTTTGCGGATTATAGCATTTCTGGGCAATACAACCACCACGCAATGATGAGTCACCATCTATGTTGACAGCTTTTGTCGATTTGTCAGGCAAAATGACAACATGATGTGGTTCACCCTTGTGCAGGACTATATTATGCTGGTTGGGGGCAACCCAGGGGCCAAGTACTTCAACCGGGAAATCAGCGCCAAAAGCGTTTTCCGCAGCCTTGGTGCCGCCATTCTTGCCACCTTTGACCGGCCAGCGATAAACATTATAGCCACAGGCCACAATGCAATAGTCGCACGCAGTTGTGATAACGTCCGCATCCTTTGGAGGAAGGGGTACGTTTTGTTCTGGAATATAATATGGTGTTGACATAATTGTCTCCCTCCAGGTTAGCTTTGCAAATTGTCAGCACGACCGAAAATCAGGCCGAAGACACCAGTTGCGTAAATATTATCACCTTCAACTTCCAGCAGTATCTGCGGAAGGCTCTGATATGCCTGACCGGAAATCAGAATTCCGTGCCGGGTAAGATCATAGGTTGAAAGGTGAAGTGAACAGGCACCAAGAGATTTGGTATCAGCCTTGTAGCTACCTGACAGCGAGTTGCCCTGGTGAGTACAGGCATAGTTATAGGCAACAATATCTTTATCCTTGCCAACACCACCACCGGCTTCAACACCCAGTTTAACTACCATGCAGTCTGAATAGCTGCCTTCATCTGGATAAGAAAAGTCAAGCGGCTTGTCCTGTTTCAGGGCAGATACTTTACCAATCAGCTTGCGCGGATAGGTAGTAATCTGTGCTGGCACCTTCTTGGCATCAGCTGTACCTGCATTCAGGGTTACCCAGACAGTTGCTGTAGTCGCGCCGGTTCCTATGAGGAAATTACGACGAGAAACCAGACATTTATGGCCACCCTTCTTTGCCGCCTTCTTGGCCGAAGGGGCGTTTTTATAGACAGTAGATTTAGTCATTTCATATTCCCTCTTAGTTAGTTGCCGGATTTGGCATTGCAACATAAGGTGGAAGTTCAGGTGCTTCGACCTTCAGTTCATCACCACTGAATGCTTCCAGGAATGCAACCAGATCTTCAACTTCACCATCAGTCAGGCCAAGCGGTTTCAGCAAAGGTGTTTTGCTTTTGGCCATTGTGCCATCTGTGAATTCGTTGGATCCACCACCTGCATTGTAAAACTGAACAACTTCAGTCAGATCCCAGAATGCACCATTATGCATGTAAGGAGCTGTATATTTGATATAACGCAGCGGTGCTGTACGGAATTTGCCCATATCAGCTTTCTGCTTGGTGCGATAATACAAACCGGCATCATCCTTGATCTTGCGATACATATCCTGGGTTACACCCTTGGCATATTGCTCAAACCGGAATGTAATCTGTGCAAGGCCGTCTTCTGACCAGCGTTCAGGTCTTGGAACACCCAGATTGTAGTATTTCTGGTCTGTTGCCAGAGCGCCATTATGGCACTGGATACAACCAGCTTTACCGTTAAACAGCTTCATGCCGCGAAGTTCCTGCTCATTAAGAGCTTTCTTGTCGCCGCGCAGATACTGGTCAACCTTGGTATTATTAACAATCAGTGTGCGTTCAAAAGCTGAAACAGCACGCCAGGCATCACGAATATGAGGCCATTCTGTACCAAAAGCTTCCTTGAAAAGCTTCCTGTATACAGGAATGAATGCCAAACGTGCTTCCATGACGTCAGCTTCACCATTACCGGCAACACCGCCACGGGCAGCTGAACGTGCCTGGGCTTCATTTGAAGAAGCAGCACCAACCCAGAACTGTTTGTTCAGATAGGCTGAATTGACAACAGTCTGCGAGTTACGCCAGTGGACTGTACCTGGATAGCCGCGTGAGAAGCTGTCTGCAAAGCCCCAACCCTGATCGGGTTCATGGCAGGTTACACAACCGGTTGATGCGTCACCGCCCAGCCGTGGATCCCAAAACAGCATCTTGCCGAGCTTGATTTTGGCTTCTGACTGTTTGTTATCAGCCGGAATTGGCGGATCACCAAGTGGTGCCAGTGCTGGCACTGATGAACCGGCCTGCGCAGCGCCAATAGCAA
>JALXCV010000142.1 GCA_026990765.1 Hyphomicrobiales bacterium
CCATTGCGCTTTGAAGCTCTGACATTAGCTTCCAGTCTGATAATCCGGTCATAAAGCGAGTTCCACTCGCTTGTTGACTGGGCATGAAGCTGGGGACTGCCTACAAGAAACAGACCAAGGACCATAAGTCCGGCTACCGGCTTGAACATATATGCCATCTCCGCTGAATATATAAATGTAGTCTGCACTGGTTTTTGCATGTCGAAAATCATGCAAACTCATTTTAGCTGCAATTTATGGCAATCTCAAACCTTAAAATTGTGGCATCAGCACGGCGAGGGCTGAATTAACCGGGAACTGCACCACCGGTAATCACGGTAACAGCGCGCCGGTTCTGGTTCCAGCAATTTTCAGCATCGCAAAGTGCTACCGGGCGTTCCTTGCCATAGGCTATGGTCGACATGCGCGATCCGGCTATGCCTTGCGCCAGCAGAAAGCGGTGGGTAGATGTGGCTCGCCGGGCTGACAGGGCAATATTATATTCACGTGTGCCGCGTTCATCCGCATGGCCTTCAATCTGGATTGTAACATTGGGATACTGGCGCAGCCATGCTGCCTGCTTGCGCAAAATATCCATGGCTTGTGGTGTCAGTGTTGACTGATCAACAATAAAATGCACCCGGTCTCCCACATTAAGGATGAAATCACGTTCTGATCCCGGAGTTGCTGTTTGCTGCGGGTTTGCCACTTGCGGTTTATCATTTGACGAGCACCCAGCTATGGTCAGTGCTGCCAAAAAAGCTGCGGTCAGCTTCAGTCCGGTTCGTCTGTTCATCATTTTGTTAAGTCCCATCCTTTGAAACCTTTTAAATTCGTTTGTTGAGGGGTTACAAACCCGCATATTGTGTTCATTCAAAGGCCATTAAGCCATGTGAGCCTTCAAGAATAAACCGCGTCCCCCGGTTAAAATCTCAGGCAGTCTAATTCAACAATGGTGACCATGCCGGGTCGGATGCAAATCCGGGAGTCTTGATCTGGCGTTCATTATATCCGGTTATATCAACTGAATACAGTTTTGGCCCACCATTGGCTCCGCGTGATTCACGGAAAAACATGACAACCCGACCATTAGGTGCCCATGTTGGTCCCTCATTGTGATAGCCGCTGGTTAATATTCTCTCACCAGAACCGTCAGGACGCATAACTCCTATGGAAAAACGTCCCTTTGACATCTTGGTAAAGGCAATAAGATCACCGCGCGGTGACCATACCGGGGTTGAATAACGCCCCTTGCCAAAAGAAATCCGGCGCGGATTGGAACCATTTGAACTCATCACATATATCTGCTGATGGCCTTCACGGTCAGATTCAAATACAATATTTCTGCCATCAGGTGAAAATGAAGGAGCAGTATCAATTGCATTGGTATTGGTTAGCTGCCTGGTGCCGCGTGTCTGCAGATCCAGCATGTAAATATTGGAATTTGCTCCATTTTGCAGACTCATGATAACCCGACGGCCAGATGGGCCAAACCGGGGTGAAAAGCTCATATTGGGGAACACCCCAACCGTTTCGCGCTGGCCGGTCTGCAGATTAAACAGATAAACCCTTGGCTTGCCACCGGCATAGGACATATAGGTGATTTCCTGACGTGTCGGTGAAAATCTGGGTGTCAGAACCAGTGAACGGCCATTGGTCAGATACCGAAGGTTAAACCCGTCCTGATCCATGATTGCCAGGCGCTTTATCCGTTTGTTCTTTGGCCCCTTTTCTGAAATAAACACAATTCTGGTATCAAAATAACCATCTTCACCGGTCAGTGCCTTGTAAATTGTATCTGAAATCAGGTGCCCGATACGGCGCCAGTTTTTGGGTGTAGTGACAAATTGCAGGCCGGTCATTTGCTGCTGGGCAAAAACATCCCACAAGCGAAACTCGGCGCGAACCCTCCCGTCAGGCTGCATGACAATCTGGCCGGTAACCAGAGCCTGTGCCTGAATGGTTCGCCAGTCACCAAATCTGGGTTGCTGGCTGAACGAGGAAAACTGCTCAATATAGGAATTTTGTGGTAATGGCTGGAACAAGCCGGAGCTTAGCAGGTCATTGCCGATTATACCGGCAATATCATGGCCATATTTTATGGCACTTTCATTACTGCCCAGAAAATCAGGTATTGCTATTGGCAGCGGTTTTACCCGACCCTGGGTAACATCAATTTCCAGCAGTGCATTGGCTGGCTGGCTGAATGTTGCAAACACAACCAGCAGAACAAGCAGTGGTGCAGCCAGATTTGAAAAATACCTTTTTATCACCCCGTAACTCCCCTTAAATGTTTCCGGCTCCCACAATGCCTGGAAACGTATCTTCAAATATCTGATATTGTTGCATTTCATATTAAACATCTGTTTCAAACCTAACATGAAACATCCTAGTTCACAGCAAGCATTTTGCGCGGGTCAAAATTCACAATTGTATCACGCCAGGTTTCGTATTTTTCCGGCGGCATACGGTCATATGGCTGACAGCCAAGCACAGCCCGCACGGCACTGTCTGCAGCCACCTGAAACAATGGATTTGCAGAGCTGTTTATCACACGTGGTGTTCCCAGAACAGTGCCATCAATATCCATCTCAAAGCGAACCTTGACAATCAATGTTGCAGCTTCGCGCACACCAACTGGCGGGTTCCAGCATTGCGATACTTTCTGGCGCAACCAGTCAGCTTCACTTGCCGATAGTCTGGCATCAGAACCGATAAGACTGTCTATCTCGCCGGTTGCAGGAGTACCAGTTTCATCTGCTGGATCGGTGCGCTGCTTTGGCTCTTCATCAATCTTGTTGAGCAATGCGGTTAACTGATCCGGGTTGAATTTGTGCTTCTTCTTTTTCTTTTCTGCAAAACTCTTTGGCACTCTGGGTTTCCTGCGAGGAACAGGAACCGGTTTGTTTTCAGCCTTTTTGGGTTCAGGTTCCGGTTCGGTTTTTGGTTCCGGCTCCGGCAAAGGTTCGGTTTTCTTGATCAGTTCTTCCAGTGGCTTTGGATCAGGTGGGGCAGGTTCTGTCTTGACCGGCTCTGGTTCAGGTTCGGGCACAGGAACCGGTTCCGGCTTCACAACTTCTTCAACCTTGGGCGAGGCAACTTTTTCTTCAGGCACTGGCAGAGCATCTTTTTTGGTGGCCCGGCGCAGTGAGACATCTTCAATTTCAACAATATCAACACTTATCGGCGTCTGTTCTTTCACCGTAAATTCATCCGGGCTTGGCAACACCACGATTGCCGCCAGCAAAATAGCTGAATGAACCAGAAATGATATGATCAGGCTGAACCGCATTGATCAGCCTATTTTATTTTGTCATCAGGGCTGGTTACCAGTCCTATACGCTTGAAACCTGCCTTGTTCAAAACACCCATCACTTTCATTACTGTGCCATAATCAATCGATTTGTCACCGCGAACAAATATCCGCTCTTCAAAACCGTTCTTGGCAATAGCAGTCAATTTCGGCGCCAGTGTGTCGAGGTCTATTTCGGTTTCCTGCAAATATATCGTTCCATCAGTCTTGATGGTAATCGCCAAAGGCTCATTATCACCCTGTAAAGGTTTGGCCTGGGTTTCAGGCAGTTCAATCGGAACTCCTGTTGTCAGCAAGGGGGCTGCCACCATGAAAACAATCAGCAGCACCAGCATCACATCAACAAATGGTGTAACATTGATTTCACTCATCGGCACGAAAGAGGTTTTTCTGCGACGCCTGCTTCTGGCATCCTTGATGCCGCTGACACCTGCTCCCATTTTTACATCCTCTCATCAAGCTGGCGCGAGATTATAGCTGAAAATTCATCAGCAAAATTCTCCAGCCTGGCGCTGAGCTTGGCAGTATCAGAAGCAAATTTGTTAAAAAAGATAACCGCAGGAATAGCTGCCAAAAGACCAAGCGCCGTTGCAAACAGTGCCTCGGCAATCCCTGGTGCCACCACAGCCAGATTGGTGCTTTTGGATACTGCAATGGCGCGGAATGAGGACATGATACCCCATACGGTTCCAAACAGGCCGATGAAGGGTGAAGAAGAACCCACAGTTGCCAGAAACAGCAGCCTGCTTTCAAGAACACTCATTTCACGCTGCAATTGCACATCCATGACTTTTTCGATGCGCTTTTCCATACCGTGAAACCCGGCTCGCATCGCGCTTTGCTGTGAGCGTTTCCATTCGCGCATGGCCGCCATGAACAGACTGGCCATGGCCTGGGTCTTTGCCGTGCCAAGGGTTAAATACAGATCGTCAAGTGACTGGCCGGACCAGAATTGCTTTTCAAATCTGTCAGTGGCCCGTTTTGCCCGGCCAATAGTGACAAATTTTTCAAACACAATTGCCCAGCACCCGATTGATGCCATGATCAGGCCAAGCATCACTATCT
Organism: Hyphomicrobiales bacterium; assembly: GCA_026990765.1. Lineage (GTDB taxonomy): Bacteria > Pseudomonadota > Alphaproteobacteria > Rhizobiales > Aestuariivirgaceae > JALWJW01. Next base: position 4,358 of record JALXCV010000142.1, read on the forward strand.
TGACGACAATATGCGCTTTCATGAACAGGGCCAGAATGGAGCCTCCATCCTGCCCGGCCATGGTTTGCGCGATTTCAACTTCCATTTGGCGCCCCTTTTGCGAAGGTTTCCCTGAGCCGGAAAACCAGAAATTCTTGTCAAAACTGCGGCGAGCGGCCTTCATGCCCGGATATTTGCCGCATATTGTTTATCACACTGCCCGGTTTATGGTTAATGACAGGTTACGATCTGCATCATTATGGTGCAGTAAATTTTGAAAAAGCCTTGAGCATGGAGGCGGAAAACCGCTTTGGCCTGCCGCTGGCATCTATCAGGGCAGCGGTAACATCTGCCTTGAACAGGCAGATATCATCAATCCATATGGACTGATCAATCTCCATACGCGCCCCGCGGGCTGTTTTCAATGAGGTTTTGACCACAACCACATCATCAATGCGTGCTGGTCTTAAAAAATCGCAATTCATTTTGCGTACTACAAAGCCACTGCTGCCATCTGTTTCGTGCCAGTGTAATTCATGATGGTGGATACCCAAAGCCCGCAAGAAGTCAGAACGCGCCCGCTCACAGAATTTCAGATAATTGGCATGATAAACAAAGCCGGAAAAATCAGTGTCTTCATAATATATGCGGATCGGCAGAATATGGCAGTTCCCCGTGATTTTTCCGCCAAGTTCCGGCCAGTCATCATTCATGAAGTTATCTTTTTTGTGATCATTTGTTTTGCAGTATTGATGACAGGCAATATGGACAAGCTTGCAGGTTTTTCAAGTCACTTATTCTGCCCTATGGATCTTCTGTGACAGTTTTTGCTTGCATTCAATAATTAAACGGCTACCTTACGTTAAGGAAAAAGGAGGGAAACTTATGAAGAAACTTATCACAATAATGATGATGGCTGTCGGGTTATTCATCATCTCACCAACCATCCACACTCAAAAGGCTGAGGCAGGGATAAATATTTATCTGGGCGGTCCGTCTATACGCATTGGCAAACGTCGCAATTGTTTTTACCATCGCCATGGTGGTTATGGTCGCCACCGCCATTGTGGCAGCAGCTACCACCGCCCGCGCGCCCGCCGGCATTGCCATGTGCGTTACAGAAATGGTCGTCGCTATCGCAGGTGCCACAGGCATCGCTAGAGGTATCTCCGGTAACAGCAGGGTATTTCCGGTTCTGCCGGATACGGAACTACCCTCATTGCCTTACCTCAATTTTGGCTTTTTACAGCCTATGCCTAAAAAGTCCGGTTCATTTTTGTTAACCATAGCAGCCGAATATGGGGTTGCCAGACCTTCCAGCTTCAACAGCCGGTTGATTTCATTATAATTTAGAACCCTGGCAAGCCGTTTGTCTGTTCTGGCCATATATTCAAGCATTCTGGCCGATACGACAGCACCTGGATGAAAACCGTCCATAAACTCGCAATCAGATGTTTGCAGGAACTCGGCATCATGCAGATTAAAAACCTCAATACCGCGTTTTTTCAGTATTTCTGCTGCTCTGCCTATATAGTCATATTGCCCCGGCTTGCTCATGGCCCTGGAAATGGTTGGTGCAACCGGCGGGAACATTACTACTATCTTGATACCGGCAGCTTTGATTTTATCAATAAAATCTATCAGTAAATCAAGCTTTTCAAGGTCAGGCTCTTTGGCACGCTCAAAATGCTTGCGCTGTTTCTTGATTCGCGACAGCGTATTTCTGAACTGGTAATCATGCAGTTCTGTCCCGTCCACAACAGACCATGGTGCATATATGCGATAACCATCAGCCCTGAAGCCGCTTTTATAAAATCTGGTTTTTACACCAAGATCGCAAGACGCCGGTTTCATCCCCCAACTGGAAGCTGAAATCAGTTCCGGCTGATTTAACACAGCTTCGATCAAAACCCGCAACATTGACGGGTCTGCAGGTGAAATCACATTCAGATGTTTCGCCTGCCCGGTGCGCAATCGGCGTTTGGGGTTCAGCAGCCAGAAATCAACACCAAGAATTATCATTTCAGGCTTTTTTACCGCCAGCATCCGCTCAAGCATTGCCGGTCCTTCGGCCAAATGGTTCATGGTCCGGCCCAGATTGGCAAATTTCCGGTTGAACATCTCAGATGCATATTGCAGCACCCTTGATGAACCCATTATCGTTATTTCCGGTTTGATTTTCCGGTAAATAGCCAACTTGTATGCCGGATTATTATTGGCCGCAGTAGTGCCATATAAACACAAGTTTTCAGTGGAATGCTGAATGCGTACTGCTTCGGTTTCGCTGATCAGATCCCCGGTGCCGATGAAATAGGCCCTGGCTGTAAAAAGGCAGATAGCAATAATGCCCAGCAGCGCCAGAATGGAAAACACAAACAGTTTTGGCCGTGGCTTAAAACTGGAAGTATAAAAACTCACTGTCACCTCCAACTGTCAGAATAATTATAATCCACAAGGCCAGTATGAATACCAGATGCACAAGATTGGGCACGAACCCTGCCTTGCCTTTAATACCCATATGGTAATTGGCTGCATTGGGTGCAAAAAACACAATCAGGAATGAAATGATCAATAATGCGATTACATAGCCGGCCTTGTAGGAACCGGCGGCAAACAGGTTTTTGACTTCATTCTTTGTCATGTAAAGGTCGCCGGGATTGATCAGGCTTGAGATAATGTTCATCGCCCCGTCAACAGTTTCAGCCCGGAAAAATATCCAGCAGATCATAACGGATATGAATGTGATTGCTACTGCCACAACCCGCGGAATTCTAAACCAGGCAAATCTGGCATTTATCGACTGCCACAGATGGTGACCAAGCAGCAAAGCCCCATGCAGCCCGCCCCAGATAACATATGTCCAGCCCGCGCCATGCCACAAACCACCCAGCAGCATGGTGATCATCAGATTTAGATAACGCCGGGTCTTGCCCTTGCGGTTGCCGCCCAGCGGAATATACAGATAATCTTTTAGGAACCGTGACAGTGTCATGTGCCAGCGCCGCCAGAAATCGGTAATGCTTTCAGCCTGATAAGGTGACATGAAATTTATCGGCAGGCTGATACCGATTAGCAGTCCCAGTCCGATAGCCATGTCGGAATAACCTGAAAAGTCAAAATAAAGCTGAAATGTATAGGACAGGGGGCCGAATATTGCTTCAGGGGTACTCAGTGCCGCCCCGGCATCGGCCTTGGCAAATACCACATTTGCAGTTGGTGCCAGATTATCGGCAATTATGGTTTTCTTGAACAAACCGATGGTAAATATGCTCAAGGCTGTGGCCAGACGCGTTGCATCAAAGGCTTTCTTGCGTGTTGCAAATTGCGGCATCATCTCTGCATGATGCACGATTGGCCCAGCTATCAGTTGCGGGAAAAACGTAACAAACACCGAATAATTCAGCAATGAAACCTTAGGAACCATGCCGCGATATGAATCAACCAGGAATGCTATTTGCTGGAAGGTGAAAAACGATATTGCCAGCGGCAGAACCAGATGCGGGTCAGCAATTTCCACTCCCGGCAGCAGGTTCAGATTGGCAACAGCAAATCCGGCATATTTAAAGAACCCGATCAGCGTCAGATTAAATCCGATACCTGCAATCAGCACCTGACGCCTGTATGATTTTGCCTGTGCCAGATATGATCCGATCACATAATTTATCAGGATTGAGGCAACCAGCAATGGCACATATACCGGGTTCCACCAGCCATAAAACACCAAAGAAGCCAGTAACAGCCATGATAATCGCCAGCGTGCATCTGCTCGGTTGAGCAGAAAATACACAATTACGGTTATCGGGACGAACCCCAGTATGAATTGATACGAGTTAAAAAGCATATATCAGGGCAGTTGGCATAAATACATAAAACAGAATGCCAACACCTATCAGTTTTTATTCAGTTTATGAAGTCCTGCATCCAGCTTTTCACCAGTCAACTCAGTATTTTGGCACCGGGCGGATTTTCTCTAAAATTCCGTCAGCATTTGAGCTTAGACCGTAAATACCATGTTTTTCACCCTCAATGGCAAAATGCAGAACCGCCAGTGCCTTGCGCTTGCGGTCCGATACATATTCCAGTATCAGTTCATAACACGGCCCATTCTTGCGTGGTCGCATTTCCCTGATACCGCGTTCAATATTGGCAGCCACTTCCAGTTGCAGCAAGCACCAGTTGAACAGTTCCGGCTCACCAATATCGCGTATCCGGTTTATTGCATCGCGCCACTGGTCAGAACGTTTCAGCCGCCGGTTGGTGTGAAACGGGCTGGCATGAACAAGCTTGTGCATCTTGCGCCATTTGGCAAATTCCAGTTCGCACTGTTCAATATATTTCAGTTCTGTGCCTTCATTCTGCAACCGGTCCACTATATCGCGTATTTCACAAATCAGTTGCGATTTGTCTTGTGCTGTTAATCTGCGTGGTGCGCTCATTTGCGCATTCCTTTCAATTTACCCCTTCTCATATGGCTGCTAAAGGGAGGCAAATCAATATTCAAAGACAGATAAAACATGCTCATAGCTCATATAACCGACAGTCACATTGAGGTGCCTGAACCGCAAGGTGCGGGCCGGATTCGTGATTTTGAACGTGTGGTCAGCCATATTTCAGCTTTGGAAAAAGCTCCCGATTTCATTGTTCACACCGGTGACATTACCCATTGCAACCGGGTTGAAGAATATGAAAAAGTAAGGCAGATGCTGTCATCGCTGACCATCCCTGTACTGATCATTCCCGGCAATAAGGATGAAAGGCAATTATTCAGGCAGTTTTTCGGCACCCGGATTGATAGCCAGTCAGGCAGTATGAATTATTCAGTCAATGCCGGTGCCATAACCCTGCTGATGCTGGATACTTTGCATGGCAAATCGAACAAGGGCTATATATGTGAGCAAAGGGCGCAATGGATCGATGCAAAACTTGCTGCAGCATCAGGTCCGGTTGCCATTTTCATGCACCATCCGACCTATGACATGCCCCAGGCGCCGCATCCATTTCAGTTTGAGTGCCGTGATTCAGCTGACCGGTTTAACCAGATTATTGCTTCACATGAAAATGTTGCAGGGGTTTTTTGTGGTCATGCACACCGCAATACCAGTAAAATTATTGACGGTGTACCGGCCATGACCCTGACCGCCATGGCAATTGACCGGCGCCGTGGTGACTATCCGTCTGAATATACCGGCAAACCGGTTTATCAGCTTATCGAATTTGCAGATGATGGCAGTTTTGAAATGGAAATCCAGTTTTGTGACTGAATATATTATCAATCTGTCTTTTGCGGCCTGGTGCGGATTTTAATTTTTTTTACCCGGCGCGGATCAGATTTGGTAATTTCAAATTCGATACCGCTTTCATGCCGAACCAGTTCGCCACGCACCGGCACCCGGCCCAGCATGGAAAATATAAACCCGCCAAGTGTATCGGCATCTTCATCACGCTCATCGGGCAACAGGTCAATCTTCAAAAGAGCCTCAACCTCTTCAATCGGGGCGCGCGCATCGGCATCATAATTGCCTGATCCATCAGCAATGATCATTTCAGCTTCATCAATGTCATGTTCATCGGCAATATCGCCAACGATTTCCTCAACCACATCTTCAATCGAAACCAGACCGTCAGTTCCGCCATATTCATCAACCACAATCGCCATGTGAATATGGGTGGACTGCATTTTCAAAAGCAGATCAGATGCCGGCATGGAAGGCGGAACATACAGCACTTCGCGCATGATTCCAGCCTTGTTGATGGGTGTATCTGCATCCGGGCGACAAACAGTTTTCGGCTTTTGCTTGTCATTTTCTTCAATGTCGTCAGCAGTCAGCCAGCGCAGGAAATCCTTTATGTGGATCATCCCTACAGGATCATCGAGAGTTTCGTGAAAAATCGGAATGCGCGAATGATTGGCTTCATCAAACAGTTTCAGCAACTGGCTGGTAGTGGCCTCATCTTCAATTGCGATAATATCAGCCCGTGGCACCATGACATCATCAACGCGAACATCAGGAAACCTTAACAGGTTCAGCATCATTGAACGGGCATCTGGTGGAATATCTGATGTGCTGTTATCCGTTTCATGGCTTTCAATCACATCTTCCAGACTGGCTCTTAAAGTGTGATTGTGCCTGTGGCCAAACCAGCCACGCAGTGTTGCGAAAAATCCGTTATTAACGGACCCCTCGCTGTCGATCTCTGGAGGTTCTTCTGCTGAATTGCTGACTGTATCGTCTTGCATAATAGCCTTCACGCTAATTGTGGTTTGCATATGGGTTTGCTATTTCAAGGCGGTTTAGCGCCCTGATTTCCTTGTTTTCCATGGCTTGTGCTTGCGCATCATCTTGATGATCATCGCCGAAAAGATGAAATAATCCGTGTACAGCCAAATGAATAAAGTGGTTTTTTACCGGTTTTTTCTGCTCCAGCGCCTGTTTCGCAATAGTTTCATGCGCAAAAATCAGATCACCAAGGAAAATATGGCCATTTTCGCATTTGCTGCCAAAAGGCGCCGGGAATGAAAGAATATTGGTAGGTCGGTCCTTTTCCCGCCAGTCCCGGTTCAACTGGCGGACCTGTTCATCACTACCAAGCATCACCGAGATGGACAAAGCTTGCCCGTCAGTTTCCTGTTCTAGCAGGCCAGCGTCAAACGCCAGTTTCAAGATATTGTTCCAGTCATTGTTAATATCCCACAGATTATCATCTATCTGCAGCTGAATTTCAAGTTCTGGTATCATTCGGGTCATTTTATCGGTTCAGTCTCTACCATAGGCGTTGACGATTTTTGATACCAGCGGATGGCGAACAATATCATCCTCACCAAGAGTAATGATTGATATGCCCTTGATATCTTCAAGCAGGCTGGTGGCATGGGAAAGCCCGGAAGTAACCCCTTTTGGCAGATCGACCTGTGAGGGATCGCCATTGATCACCATGCGGCTGTTTTCACCCAGACGGGTCAAGAACATTTTCATCTGCAATTGTGTAGTGTTCTGGGCTTCATCCAGAATGACAAAGGAAGAAGACAGGGTTCGCCCGCGCATAAATGCCAGCGGGGCAATTTCAATAGTGCCATCGCTCAAACCCTTGGTAATCAGATTTGCCGGCATCACATCATAAAGAGCATCATATAAGGGGCGCAGATACGGGTCGACCTTTTCTTTCATGTCGCCGGGCAGGAACCCCAGATTTTCACCGGCCTCGACAGCCGGTCTGGAAAATACAATCCTGTCAACCAGCCCCTGGTTAAGGGCTGCTGCTGCACAGGCAACTGCAAGATAGGATTTGCCGGTCCCTGCCGGTCCTACTCCAAAAACCAGCTCATCGCGCAAAATGGCCCTGATATAGCGACTTTGACCAGGTGAGCGCGGGGTAATGGTTTTGCGGCGGGTAATAATCTGCACGTCATGATTGGCGTTGCCATCACCGTTGCTTCTGGTTTTGCCATTACTGGCATTCATGCGAATGGAACCTTCAACATCACCAATGGTGATATCGCGCCCGCTTTCAATCTGATGATAAAGCTCATCAAGTACATTGGCGGCTGACAATGCCGCCCGTTTGTTACCTTTGATCGCCACATTATTACCTCGCGGGGTAATTTCTACGCCCAGTCGGTCTTCGATCATTATCAGGTGTTTGTCATGTTCGCCAAACAATAGCGGCATCAGCCTGTTATCGGCAAAAGATCGTGTCAGATTGTCTCTGGCTTTGCTGGCGTCGGTATTAGCTGTTGCCAATGTGGTTGCGGCTCCTTGATTATGCAGTCTCTATTATACTGGCAGATAGTGAGTTTTTACCAGCATTATTGACAGCAACTTTGACAATTTCACCAATTTCATGGCCATTGCCATCCACATGCACTGCCTGCAAATATGGTGAGCGGCCAATCAGTTGGCCTTCAAACCGGCCAGGTCTTTCCAGCAACAGGTCAAATTGACGACCAACAAAGCTTTCATTGAATTGCAATTGCTGTTCATTAAGCAATTCCTGCAATCGTTGCAGCCGCTCTGACTTTTCAGCTTCAGGCACCTGCCCGTCCATCTCGGCAGCTTTGGTGCCAGGGCGCATTGAATATTTGAATGAATATGCCTGTGCATAGGTGACATCGCGCACCAGTTGCAGTGTCTGTTCAAAATCAGCTTCGGTTTCCCCTGGAAAACCGACAATAAAATCACCAGACAGGGCAAGGTCACGATTGTGATGGCGGATTTTCTTGATCAGGCTGACATATTCATCAGCAGTGTGCTGACGGTTCATGGCTTTCAGTATTCGGTCACTGCCAGCCTGTACCGGCAAATGCAGATATGGCATCAGTTTGGGGTTGTCAGCCCATGCGGCAATCAGCTGATCATCCATGTCGCGCGGATGCGATGTGGTAAAGCGCAGTCTTTCAATACCATCAATCCTGCCAAGCTGTTCAAGCAATCCGGCAAGTCCGGTGCCATTATCCTCATAGGCATTGACATTTTGACCAAGTAACGTGATTTCACGCACTCCCAATGCGGCCAGTTGTTCAACTTCGGTAATTATCTGGGCAACCGGCCTGGAAAACTCGGCCCCGCGTGTAAAGGGAACCACGCAAAATGAGCAAAATTTGTCGCAACCTTCCTGTACCGTGACAAAGGCACTGGTGCCGCGTGGCAATGGCCGGTTTTTACTCTTTTGCGCCAGATCATCAAACTTGTCTTCAACCGGGAATTCGGTTTCAATGACATTTTTTTCACCCGCCTCAACCCTTGAAATCAATTCAGGCAGCCGGTGATATGATTGCGGGCCAAATACCAGATCAATTGCCGGTGCCCGGTTCAGCATTTCTTCGCCTTCCGCCTGGGCCACACAACCAGCCACCGCAATCATCATATTGGCGCCATCCTGCTTGCGGCTCTCGGCCATGGGGCGAAGTCGCCCAATTTCCGAATACACCTTTTCAGCCGCCTTTTCACGAATATGACAGGTATTGAGAATAACCAGATCGGCATCATCAGGCTGGTCAGTCATTGCATAATCCATGGAAGACAAAACATCCCCCATGCGCTGGCTGTCATAGACATTCATCTGGCAGCCATAGGTTTTTACAAATAGTTTTTTGGGCATTTTGGGTTTATTTGTCGTTGCCATTGATCTTGACTGCATATAGTTCCAGCCGGTGATCGACCAGCCTGTAGCCAAGCTCACGCGCAATTTTCTTTTGCAATTCTTCGATTTCTGGATTGGAAAACTCAATCACTTCGCCGCTATTCATGTCAATCAGGTGGTCATGATGATCATCGGTCACCTGTTCATAGCGTGACCGGCCCTCGCGAAAATCATGCCGTTCGAGAATACCGGCATCTTCAAACAGTTTTACAGTCCGGTAAACCGTGGCAATGGAGATATTGTCATCTGCTAGTGCCGCGCGCCGGTGCAGTTCCTCGACATCTGGATGATCATCGGATTCAGAAATGATCCGGGCTATGGTGCGCCGCTGGCCGGTCATGCGCATATTTTTCTTTTGACAGGCTTTTTCTATATCATTCATGGTCAGTTCCCCATCGGGGTCAGTCTTGTCACAGTTTTTCAGTTTTATTCATACTTGCTATCACATGCTCAATTGCAGCGCCATGGTAATAGCATCTTCTTTCTGGCCATCATTGCCAGTGTAATAGGCTTTTCGCACCCCGCATGCTGAAAAACCGGCCTTTTCATATAATTTGCGGGCGGCAAAATTGTTCTCACCCACTTCCAGAAAAATTTTCTTTATATTCTCATGCTGCAATCTGGTTATCAGATCCTGCAATAATCTGTCTGCTATGTGCCGCCTGCGTGATTGCCTGTTAACGGCAATGGTAATGATTTCAGCTTCATCGGCGACTTTTCTGGCAAGGACAAATCCATTTGGCTGATCATGGGCTTTTGCCATCAAGGTGACAGCACCATTTGCCGCCATCAGGCTGGCCAGTTCCTCTTCACCCCAGGGTCTGGCAAAAGCCTGTGCGTGCATCTGTGCAATCACAACTGCCATATGCGCATCAACGGTTGTTATTTCGACATCAACCGGGCTGGTAGTCACCAAAGGGCTTTGCGGCTTGGCATCGGCCTGACGCAGATAAAGCGGCACAGGCTTGAAGTCTGACGGGTCAAGATCAATTGCCAGTTTGCACAATCTGCCAGCATCGGGATAGGGCGATACTGATGCAGGCTGCAACTGGTTATATTTGTTGCTCAGCAGCTTGGCTGCTGTGCCAACCACAATACAACCACCATCGGGAATCATATCGGCCACCTTGCTCAGCCTGCATATTTGCGGATCGGTCAGAGCGGTGCCATTATCAAATAATTGCAGATAAACCTCACCGCGCCTTGCATCAAAACTGGCAAGAACCGGCATTTCATTATCTTCAATATTGGCCGCAAGTGTTGCAAGCGAGCCAATTCCAACAATTGGTATATTAAGAGCCAGCGCCAGTCCGCGCGCCATCGACAGGCCGATACGCACCCCGGTAAAGGCACCAGGTCCGGTGGTTACCGCTATTTTGCCAATATCTGCAAATCGTACACAAGCTTCATCAATCGTCTCAGATATCATTTGCGGCAGCAATTCTGCATGGCCTCTTTGCAACTCAATGCGGCTGTGAGCCATTATTTCGGCATTGCTGCTGTCACACACTGCCACCGAACAGCTTGCATGCGATGTATCAAGGCCAAGGATGAGCATTTTCTGGCCTAAAGAATTTCCGCCAGTTCATCAAATTCCGGGCGCGGGCTGCGCTCAAATACTGAATCGGGATCACCATAGCCAATAGCGCAGATAAAGTTGGATTTAACCTTGCTGCCGGCAAAGAACTTCTTGTCGACAGCATCATTGTCAAAACCCGACATTGGCCCGCAATCAAGCCCCATGGCCCTTGCAGCCAGCATGAAATATGCCCCCTGCAACGTGCCATTCCTGAAAGCGGTAGTGGCAATCAGCTCATCATTTCCCTCAAACCAGCTTTTGGCGTCAGTATGCGGGAAATATTGCGGCAGCCTTTGGTAAAACTCCAGATCATGTCCCAATATGGCAACCACCGGTGCGCTCATCACCTTGTCAATATTGGCTTCCATCAAAAACGGTTTGATCCCGGTTTTGGCTTGTATTGATTTAAGGAATTTGATGCGGATCGGCTGGCAATTGGCGCTGGTCGGGGCCATTTTCATCAGATCAACAATACCGTGAAGCTGCACATCGCTCACCGGCCTGTCCAGCCAGCCATTGAATGAGCGTGCTGCGCGAAACAATTGATCCAGCGCAGCATCACTCAAAATCGGTTTTGTCATTTGTCGCACCCCTTTTGTGAATATCGGTTTTATACCGGGCGCACTTCACTGACTTCCGGCACGAAATGTTTCAGCAGATTCTCAATACCATGTTTGAGAGTGGCAGTCGATGACGGGCAACCAGAACAGGCACCCTTCATCTGCAGGAACACCACCCCGTCCCTGAAACCATGGAAGGTGATATCGCCGCCATCCTGGGCCACGGCCGGACGCACTCTTGTATCGAGCAGTTCCTTGATTGTGGCTACAGTTTCGGCATCCTTGGCATCAAATTCTTCTGCGCCCTGACCGCCGCCTTCGCCTTCCATTACCGGATCACCTGACATGTAATGTTCCATGATGGCACCCAGAATGGCAGGTTTGAGATGTTGCCAGTCAGATGCAGATTTGGTGACTGTTATGAAATCAGAACCAAGGAAAACCCCTTCCACGCCTTCAATATCAAACAGGCGACGCGCCAGAGGCGATGGCTTGGTTGACTGTTTATTGCGAAACTCAAGTGGCGGACCACTTACCACCGGCTCACCGGGGATGAATTTCAAGGTTGCTGGATTGGGTGTGGCTTCGGTCTGGATAAACATGCCTTTTCGGCTCCCATAAATAACGATTACAGTCTGATTTTTAACGACGATATAGCCAATGTGGAGCTTGAGTCCACCTGCTTCAATGCCGCAATGTGAAAATTCTGACTATTTTGATCGGATAAAGCCGACAATTCGCTTCACATCTTCAAAAATCGGGGCGGCAATGGCTCTTGCCCGCTGACTGCCATCTTTCAGGACCTCATCAATATAGGCCTTGTCAGCCATCAGGCGTTTCATTTCAAGCCCAACCGGTCCCATCTTTTCAACTGCCAGCTCTGACAGGGCAGGTTTGAAGGTGGAAAACTGCGAGCCGCCAAAATCTTTCAGCACATCCTTGATGGAACATCCTGCCAGTGCTGCATATATACCAACCAGATTGGCCGCTTCGGGACGCCCTTCAAGGCCTTTTTCCTCACTGGGCAGTGCGTCTGGATCGGTTCGTGCTTTCTTGATTTTGCGGGCAATATCATCAGGGCCATCTGACAGATTGATGCGCGACAGGTCTGATGGATCAGATTTCGACATTTTCTTTGATCCATCCTTCAGCGACATGACTCTGGTGGCAGCCCCGGTAATCAGTGGCTCGGGCAGCGGGAAAAACCCGTCGTCATATCCAGCCTGCCTGATTGATTTGGAAAAATCATTATTGAATTTCTGGGCAATGTCACGGGTCAGTTCCAGATGCTGTTTCTGGTCCTCGCCAACCGGTACATGAGTGGCGCGATATGCCAGAATATCAGCCGCCATCAGATCAGGATAGGAATATAGACCGACCGATGCCTTTTCTGCATCCTTGCCCGCCTTGTCCTTGAACTGGGTCATCCGGTTCAGCCATCCCATGCGGGCAACGCAGTTGAATATCCATGCAAGTTCGGCATGTTCAGACACCTGGCTCTGGTTGAATACAATATGCTTTGACGCATCAACCCCGGCAGCAATATAGGCAGCTGTAACTTCGCGGGTATTGCGCGCCAGTTCGACCGGGTCCTGCCAGACGGTAATCGCGTGCATATCCACAACGCAGTAAATACATTCATGGGTGTTCTGCAATTCCACAAACCGGGTGATTGCACCAAGATAATTTCCAAGATGCAGATTTCCGGTTGGCTGAACGCCGGAAAAGACGCGTTGGGTCAGGCCAATACTCATTTTATCCTCTTTATGTGTTTTATTTGTTCGCCGAGCGCGAGACAGCACCTTTTAATTCACTTGCCGCAATTGTGCCAGTGGCAAATGCAAGCACAAAGAATATAGCAGCACCTGTTACCACCAATCCGCCCAGAACCGCCATCCGCAGCCATAATTCATTGGCTGAATTGAACAGGCTGTATGTGTAGTAATTTCCAGCCAGCAATACCGCCCCCATGATCATTGAAATGCCAATAGTTTTGACAAGGCGAGTGCGCAGGCGGGCATCGGTCCTGAAATGGCCCTTGCGTGTAAGGGTAATGCCCAGCGCCAGAGCATTGACCCAGCCTGCAATGCTGACAGACATGGCAACCCCGACATGCCCAAAATATGGAAATAATATCAGCGCCATGGCAATATTGGTAGCAACCGACAATCCGGCGAAATACATCGGGGTTTTGGTGTCTTCGCGGGCAAAAAATCCAGGTGAGAATATTTTGACCATGACAAAGGCCGGCAATCCGGCTGCATAGGCGCCAAGCGCCAGGGCGCTGGCATGGCTGTCAGATGCACCATAAGCCCCGCGTTCAAACAATACCTGAATGATCGGGAACGGTATTGCCATTAGTGCAAAAGTGGCCGGTATGGTCAAAAACAGTGAGAACTCCAGAGAACGGTTCTGGCTTTGATGTACCCCTGCCTCATCGCCCGCCCGCAAGCGCCGCGATAATTCCGGCAGCAGCACCACCCCAATTGCCACCCCGATAACCCCGAGTGGCAACTGATATACCCGGTCGGCAAAATACAACCATGCCTGGGCATGATCCTGCAATGAGGCAATTATGGTGGAAATCACCAGATTAAGCTGGGCAATGCCGCTGGCAACAAGACCGGGAATACCCAGCATAACCAGCCTTTTTACTCCCGGCGTATAGGCTGGTCGCTGAATTTTCAGTCTCAAACCGGCTTTTCTGGCCGCGATCCACAACATGGCAAACTGGGCAAACCCGGCAAACGCCACCCCCCAGACAATTGCCACGCCTGATCTGGCACTATTGCCCCATCCGGCAAAGTGAATGCCTGATAACAGGCCGATCAGTATCACGTTAAGAACAATCGGGGCAGCCGCTGCAGCGGTGAACCGGTGCATCGAATTCAGTACCCCTGACAGCATTGCCACCAGCGACATGAAAACCAGATATGGGAAAGCTATACGGGTCAGCACCACTGTTAAGTCAAACTTGGCCGCATCATCAGCAAAGCCGGGAGCAAACAGATACATCAGCAATGGCATTGCCAGTTCGGCAAAGGCCAAAAACAGCAATAATACAAATAACAGCCCGGAAAACACCTCGGCGGCAAAATTCTCAGCCGATGTTTTTCCTTCACCTTCCAGCCGTTTGGCAAATAATGGAACAAAGGCGGCATTGAATGCCCCTTCACCAAACAGGCGGCGGAACAGATTTGGAAACCGGAAGGCCACCACATAGGCTTCTGCAACCATGCCGGTGCCAAGCAGTGAGGCCAGCAGCACATCGCGCACAAATCCCAGCACCCGGCTTATCATGGTGAACCCGCCAACAGTGGCTGCTGATCTGAAAAGTGACATTATGCCTGTTTGTCCGGTTCGCTATTTATCATCGCCAGCCTTTGCATCTCCCGCCAGCGCCTTTGTTAAATGCCTGATAATGGCACTGCGGCGATTGGCGTTGGTTATTTTTGCCCCTGTCAGGTCTGAAACGTAAAACACATCAACCGCCCGCTCGCCATAGGTTGTAATGTGAGCTGAGGCAATATTGAGGTTCAGATTATACAATTCTTCAGTCAAATCGTGCAGTAACCCTAAACGGTCCAGCCCGACCAGTTCAATCACTGTGTGAATATTGGATGAATCATTATCAACAATAACCCGCGGCTCCACGCTGAATGCTTCGCGCTTGATGTCGGGCCGCCTTTTCTGTTCCAGCACATCGCGCAGTCGCTTGCGACCATGCAATATGTCATCGATCATGGTGACAATACGGGCTGCCTTTTTATGTTCATCCCGATCATCATTTTCCCGCTGGATCAGTAATGTATCAAGTGCCTGACCGTCCGTGGTGGTGAAAATCTGGGCCCCGGCAATATTGCCGCCACCGGCAGCACAGGCCCCGGTCAGCAATGACAGCAGGCGCGGGTGATCAGGCGCCAGAATTGTCAATTCGGTAATGGCGGTAAATTCATCGGTCCTGACTGAAGTTGATATTGGATCATTACTGCCAGATGCCTTTTGCATCAAACGGGCATGATCAATCTGGTGCTGGGTGTCTGTGGTCAGCCAGTATGGATCATAATGCCGGGCAATATATTCCCTTGCCGGTTTTTCCTCCAGATCGGTTGCTTGCAGAAATGCCTGATGGGCGGTTTCAATTCGCTGTTTGCGTGAAATTGAGCTGTGCCCGCCTGAAAGGACCGGTTCGGCCTCATAATATAGCGTGCGCAGCAACTGGCCCTTCCAGCCATTCCATACCCCAGGTCCGACGGCACGAATATCGCACACTGTCAAAATCAGCAACAGTTTTAACCGCTCCGGTGATTGTACTATCGCGGCAAAATCCATAATGGTTTTAAAGTCATTCAGATCACGCGACTGGGCGGTTTCGCTCATCACCAGATGATTGCGCACCAGCCAGGCAACACTGTCGGTCTCGGACGGATTAAGACCAAGTCGCGGGCATAATTGCCGGGCAACCCTTTCACCAGCTATTGAGTGGCTCTCTTCGCGCCCCTTGGCAATGTCATGCAGGAACACGGCAAGATATAAAACCTTGCGTGAGCTTTTATTCAGGGTCTTGAACAGTTCACTGGACAGCGGATGTTCTTCTTCCAGCAATCCCTTGTCGATCTGTGCCAGATTGCCAACCGCCCGCAGCAAATGCTCATCAACCGTATAATGGTGATACATGTTGAACTGCATCATCGCTACAATCTGGTCAAATTCAGGAATGAATCTGGCCAGAAGACCAGACTGGTTCATCCGTTTCAATATACCTTCAGGATCACCACTTTCAGTCAGCATCTTGATAAAGGAGGCATTGGCCTTTGGATCATTGCGCAAATTGTCATCAATATCATCAAGTGAGCGTCTTATGGTTGTATAGGCATCTGGATGTATAGAAAAATTGCTTCTGACCGCCACCTTGAACAAAAACAGCAGGCTGGCCGGGCTTTTCTTTGGGTCAAAACCTTCAACAAAATTCAGCCTGCCATTATCAATGCGCAAGTCCTGAAAATCCTTCACTGCGCCACGCCCGCGAAAGCCCTTGAACAGGCTGGACATTTTGGGAGCCTTTTTAACGTGACTGGCTTCCAGCACCGAGCAGAAAATCCGGGTGAGGTCACCCACATCCTTGGCAATCAGAAAATATTGCCTCATGAAGGTTTCAACCGGCTTTAGCCGCCCTTCACCCTCAAAGCCCAGCCGTTTGGCAATCTCGCTTTGCTTGTCAAAGCTCAACCGGTCATCACCGCGCCCGGTAATGAAATGCAGATGACAGCGAACCGTCCATAAAAAATCCTCGCATTCGGTGAAACGTGCCAGTTCATTTTCATTGAACACTCCGGCACCGACCAGATCGCTCGACTGTCTGGCGCCATAGATGAATTTGCCGATCCAGAATAAAGTGTGCAGGTCACGCAAGCCGCCCTTGCCATCCTTGACATCAGGTTCCACCAGATAACGTGATTCACCGGACCGGATATGGCGCTGGTCGCGTTCTGCCAGTTTGGCTTTGGTAAACTTGCGTTCGCCACCCTTGATGATGTCCTTGATAAACCGTTCCTGCAATTCATCAAACAGATTGGCATCACCGCATAACAGCCTTGCCTCCAGCACTGAAGTCAAGATGGTTTCATCGCTGGCTGCCAGCCTGATACATTCATCAATCGAGCGGGTGGCATGACCGACCTTAAAACCCAGATCCCACAGCATATAAAGCAGGAACTCGACTACGCTTTCCCCCCATGCTGTCTGCTTGTAGGGCAGCAGGAACAACAGATCGATATCGGAGCCTGGAGCCAGTGCCGCGCGCCCGTAACCCCCAACTGCCACCACTGCCAGATGTTCAGCTGTTGACGGATTGGTGGCCGGATAGATTTCATCAATTGCCAGATCATGCAGGGCGCAGACAATCTCGTCTTGAACATCACTGAGGAACATGGCGCATTTGGTGCCTTTCTTGCGTTCCAGCAATTGTGCCTCGGCTTCGTTTCTGGTGCGCTTTATATGCTGTTTCAGCATTTCCAGCAGGGCCGGGCGAAAAGCTGAACCTTCAGCCCCGTGCTGTTTTACCAGACTGGCAATTTCAGCTTTCAGATTGTCACTCATGGCTTTCCCCCGACAGACTTTTCAATTCATACAGCAAATCCAGCGCCTGTCGCGGTGTTAGTTCATCCGGCATGATTTCTGCAAGTCTTGCTAATGCCGCAGATGGTTTTGCCGGCTGTGAAACCGGTTTGTCAGCTGTTACCGAAAACAGCGGCAGATCATCAATGAAGTTGGCATTGGGCGAATTTTGCTGATTATCTTCCAGCGATTGCAAAACCTCATTTGCCCGGTTGATAACCGATTGTGGCAAACCGGCCAGCCTGGCCACCTGAATCCCGTAGGAACGATCAGCTGAACCAGGAGCCACCTCATGCAGAAAAATTACTTCACCTTTCCACTCTCGCACCTGCATGGAAACATTTGCCAGATGCTCAAGCTTGCCGGCCAGAGCTGTCAACTCATGATAGTGAGTGGCAAACAGGGCGCGTGACTTGTTCACCTCATGCAGATGTTCAATCGATCCCCAGGCGATTGACAATCCATCAAAAGTGGCAGTACCGCGTCCGATCTCATCAAGAATAACCAGAGATTTGTCAGTAGCCTGATTCAGGATGGTAGCCGTTTCAACCATTTCCACCATAAAGGTCGAGCGACCGCGCGCCAGATCATCAGCCGCCCCGACACGTGAAAACAACCGGTCAATAATCCCGATATGTGCACTGTCGGCAGGCACGAATGAGCCGGTTTGCGCCAGCAATGCAATCAGGGCATTCTGGCGCAAAAAGGTTGATTTGCCCGCCATATTTGGGCCGGTAAGCAGCCAGATGGATTTGGTATCCTTGCCAAACTCGCCTGACAGGTCACAATCATTGGCAATGAACCTGCTTTCCCCGGCACTTGACAAAGCTGCCTCAACTACCGGATGCCGCCCTTTTTTAATGGCAAATGCCCGGCTTTCATCAACCAGTGGCCGCACATAATCCATCATGTCTGCCAGTTCGGCCAGCCCGGCATATACATCCAGTTCGGCAATGGCTCTGGCCCGCTTTGACAAATCTTCAGTGTGAGTATTTATCATCGCTACCAGTTGGAAAAATATGTCCTGTTCAATGGCAATGGCCCGGTTTGCCGCTGCTGAAATGCGTCGTTCAAGATCAGCAAGTTCGGTAGTGGTAAACCGCATGGCACTGGCCATGGTCTGGCGATGAATGAATTGCTGGTCATGTGGTTCTGCCAGCATGGTTGGTCCGTGCTGGGAAGGAACTTCGATAAAATAGCCAAGCACATTATTATGCTTGATCTTTAGCGCCTTGATGCCGGTTGCCTGACAATACTCACTTTGCAATCCTGCAATCACCTTGCGGCTTTCATCCCGCAATGTGCGGTTTTCATCCAGTTCTTTATTGAAGCCTGAATTAACAAAACCGCCATCGCGAGTGTGGGCCGGCAGTTCAGATTTTAGTGCAGCATCCAGTCTGGAAATAATATCATGATCAGGTTGGGATAATATTTCACCTGTTGCCTTCAGACCATCGGGTAATTTGTTCAACGGTTCATCGGTAAACAGATATTCAGCCAGTTGCCTCGCTTTCAGCAAAGCTTCACCACAGGCAGCCAGATCGCGAGGACTGCCGCGATCAAGCGACAGGCGGGCCAGCGACCGGCCAAGGTCAGGGCAGCCTTTAAGGGTTCTTCTTGTCTCCTGGCGTATCGAGGTGCTGGTATTGAAAAACTCCACCGCATCCAGTCGCATATTGATCTTGTCAACACTGGTAAGCGGGCTTGACAGCCATTCGGCCAGAAGCCTGCCACCAGGTCCGGTGACTGTCCGGTCTGTTGTGTGCAGCAATGAGCCTTTTTTTTCGCCAGAAAGGGTTCTGGTCAATTCAAGATTGGTTCGGGTGGCGGCATCGATCAGCATTGCATGTCCGCTATTCAACCGTTTGGGACGGGCAATGACCGGCAGCTTGCCAACCTGTGTCAGCAATACATAATCAACCAGTGTTCCGCAGGCCGATATTTCAGCGCGGGTAAATTCTCCAAATGCCTCAAGCGCTGCTACACTGTAATTTTCCTTTAACCGGCGCTCGGCTGATGAACTGTCATAGCTGGCAGCAGGCAGGCAGGTTATTGCTGCACCTGATTCGTTGCAGATTTGTGAGAACTCTGATTCAACCATAAGGCTTTCCGGCACCAGTAATTCGCGCGGCGCCAGTCGTGACAGCTCGGCTGCCAGCAGCGTCATGTCAGTTGTAGAAACGCAAAACTCTCCGGTTGAAATATCCATCCAGGCCAGTGCCATTGTGTTATCAGCGCGAATGCGTGAAATGCAGCACAGAAAATTGTGCTGTTTGGCTTCCAGAAGGTTTTCTTCTGTAAGGGTGCCAGCCGTAACCAGCCGCACCACTTCACGCCGCACCACTGACTTGGCACCGCGCTTTTTGGCTTCTGCCGGATCTTCTGTCTGTTCACATACTGCAACCCGGTATCCAAGCTTGATCAGCCGGTGCAGATATTCATCGCTGGCATGATAGGGCACCCCGCACATTGGAATGTCCTGATCAAGATGTTTGCCGCGTTTGGTCAAGGTGATTCCAAGCGCCTTGGATGCTGTTTCGGCATCTTCAAAAAACAGCTCATAGAAATCCCCCATCCGGTAAAACAACAGGCTGTCAGGGTTGGCAGCCTTGATTTCCAGATACTGGGCCATCATGGGTGTTGGCTTTTTGGCTATAGCTGCAGCCGCGTCAGACAAAAAATGCTTCCCTCAAACTGGTTTCTACCTTGATTTTTACAGGTGATATGTGGTTTGTAAGCATGAAAAGCGTCAGGGTCCAGCCCCGCCGTATGATAATCAACAATATCAATGAACAAGCGAGTAATCATGGTACGACCAATGCGGCCTTCAAACCGGCCAAGCGTAACCGATTCAGATGCCTTGAGTTTTCACAAACAGGGAAAACCGGGTAAACTTGAAATTCAGGCAACCAAACCAATGGCAACCCAGCGTGACCTGTCGCTGGCCTATAGTCCAGGGGTTGCCGCTCCCGTCAGGGCCATAGCTGAATATCCTGACTGCGCATATGATTATACATCACGTGGCAATTTTGTGGCTATCGTTACCAATGGTTCGGCAATTTTGGGGCTGGGCAATCTGGGGGCGCTGGCTTCCAAGCCGGTGATGGAAGGAAAAGCGGTTTTATTCAAACGCTTTGCTGATGTTGATGCTTTTGACATAGAGCTGGATACTCCAGATCCTGAAGCCATAATCAATGCAGTCCGCTATATGGGGCCAACTTTCGGCGGCATTAACCTTGAGGATATCAAGGCGCCTGAATGTTTCATCATTGAAGACAAGCTGCGTGAACTTATGGATATTCCGGTATTTCATGATGACCAGCATGGAACCGCGATCATTGCCATTGCCGGACTGATCAACGCATTGAAACTTACTGATCGTGATGTCAAGTCGACGAAAATTGTCTGCAATGGTGCAGGAGCTGCTGCCATTGCCTGTATGGGTCTGGCTGTTTCGCTGGGTGTGCCGCGCAAGAACATAACCCTTTGTGATACCAAGGGGGTTAT
The DNA here is from genome assembly GCA_026990765.1 of Hyphomicrobiales bacterium. Classification (GTDB taxonomy): domain Bacteria; phylum Pseudomonadota; class Alphaproteobacteria; order Rhizobiales; family Aestuariivirgaceae; genus JALWJW01. Next base: position 25,238 of record JALXCV010000142.1, read on the forward strand.
TTACAAAGGCCGCAAGGAAGGGATGAACCAGTGGAAATCCACCTATGCCCGTGACACCAAACGGCGATCTCTGGCTGAAGCCATCAAAGGCTCGGATGTGTTTTTCGGGCTTTCTGTCAAAGGCGCAATAACCAAAGATATGGTAAGATCCATGGCGCCAAATCCGATTATTTTTGCCATGGCCAATCCTGACCCTGAAATAACCCCGGAAGAAGTGGCCAGTGTGCGCAAGGATGCCATAATGGCAACCGGGCGTTCTGACTATCCCAACCAGATCAATAATGTTCTGGGCTTTCCCTATATTTTCCGCGGGGCGCTGGATGTGCATGCCCGTACCATTAATGAGGAAATGAAACTGGCAGCGGCACATGCACTTGCCATGCTGGCACGTGAAGATGTGCCTGATGAGGTAGCTGCAGCCTATCATGGCCAGCGTCTGCGCTTTGGCCCTGGTTACATTATCCCGACCCCGTTTGATCCACGTCTGATTTCAACAGTTTCACCCGCTGTTGCCAGAGCCGCAATGAAGACCGGGGTGGCCCGAAGGCATATTGATGACATTGATGAATATGCAATCGAACTGTCAGCCAGACTTGATCCGGTAGTCGGGCTGCTGCAGGGCGTTTATGATTCGGTCCAGCAAAATCCCAAGCGGGTAGTGTTTGCCGAAGGTGAAGAAGAATCAATGATCAGGGCGGCACACGCATTCTGCTCCAATGGCATGGGTGAAGTCATATTGATTGGTCGTGAGGAAGAAGTGCAAAAGACCTTGCTTGCCACCGGTATTGAACTGCATGAAGATGTAACCATTCTCAATGCCAGATTGTCGGACCGCAAGAGCGATTACACTTCCTATCTGTATGAAAGACTGCAGCGCAAGGGATATCTGTATCGCGATTGTCAGCGTCTGGTTAATACCGACCGCAACGTATTTTCCGGTTGCATGGTGGCATTGGGCGATGCTGATGCAGTACTTACCGGCATAACCAGAAAATATTCGGTATCACTGGAAAATATCCGTCTGGCTATCGATGATCGCCCCGGGCACCGCCCGATCGCCGTTTCCATGGCCATGTGTGCCAAACGCCGGGTATTTATTGCTGATACCTCAATCCTTGAAATGCCGACACCGGAAGAACTTGCCGATATTGCCGAAGAGGCAGCCGGTGTGGCCCGAAGGCTTGGTCATACTCCACGCGTGGCTTTTCTGTCTTATTCAACCTTTGGTCATCCTGATGGTGACCGGGTGCAGAATTCTCGCCAGGCTGTTGCCGAGCTTGATAAAAGACATGTCAATTTTGAGTATGATGGTGAAATGGCTGCCGATATTGCCCTGTCGAAGAAAAATATGGCTGATTATCCATTCTGCCGGCTTTCAGGCCCGGCCAATGTGCTGGTCATGCCTGCTGCTCACTCTGCCAGTATTTCAACAAAGATGCTGCAGGAGCTTGGCGGTGTGACGGTTATCGGACCATTGCTGGTTGGCCTTGAAAGGCCGGTGCAGATTTCATCAAAGAATGCTTCGGTTTCCGAATTGCTCAATCTGGCTGCAATTGCTGCCTATGATATTAACGGCTAAATCTAAATGCGAGGGCGGGCGGTGGCAATCACCGCCTGCCGAGAATCAGGCAGCCTGTGCTGCTATCAATTCTTTGATGGCTTCTTCAAGATCGGATTTGTCAAACGGTTTTGACAGATAACCATCCATTCCGGCTTTTTTGCATTCGTCCTGATCTTCACTGCGGGCATTTGCTGTCAGGGCCAGTACAGGGACCGGTTTTTGCAATCCATGCTGACGGCTGATCTTTCTGATCTGTCTGGTGGCATCAAGCCCGTTCATTTCCGGCATGAATATATCCATCAAGATCAGGTCGGGTGGGTTGTCAATCATGGCTTCAAATTCTGAAACCGCTTCACGCCCGTTTTTGACATGATTAACTTTATGCCCGAATTTGGCAAGCATGGCGATGGCCAGCCGCGCATTGATCGGATTGTCTTCGGCCAGCAAAATCTGCAATTTGCGGGAATTCCCGATCCTGCTTTTGGCCACGGTATTGCGCAATTTTTTAACAGCACTGTCTATAATCCGGTCTGATTGACCAGCCAGCAGATTATTCAGGGTTTTGCGCCGTACCGGTTTCAGCAGATAGCCTGAAATGGTCTTGTTCAGCACATCATTATATTTGCGCCTGAATTCAGGTTTCAGCACCAGCCATATTTGTGACTGCGGATTGGCATCGACTATCTGGCATATAATAGCTTGCGGGTCATCGCCTCCCGGTTCATCGATGAAAATATGATCGGCCTTGTATTCAGCAAGATCATTGTCAAATTCACCCTTGAATACTTCCAGCTGTTTCAGGGATTTACAGGCAGGGCCGAGATAGGCTTTCAGACTGTCGCTGGTTGGACCATCAGCCATTGCCAGGACAATGGTTTTGCCTTCAAGATTATCAAAACCGGCCTGGATACTGGCCGGGCTTATCTGTTCATGCTCAAGCTCGAAATGAAATACCGCACCCTTTCCAGGTTTGCTGTCGATTTCAATTTTGCCACCCATCAATTCAACAAGTTGTCTGGAAATGGTCAGTCCAAGACCTGTGCCGCCATATTTCTTGTCGGCCCCTTCTTTGGTCTGGGCATAAGAGGCAAATATCTTTTCCTGATCAGCCTTTGCTATGCCGATGCCATCATCCCTGACTTCATAGCGCAAGCGAACCTTGCCATCATCGCTGGCAACTGGTGATACACTAACAAGAACCCCGCCTTTTTCAGTGAACTTGATGGCATTGCCGGCAATGTTCATGATTACCTGACGCAGGCGCTTTTCATCAGCCCGGATCAGTTCAGGTATTTCAGGTGATACATAACAGGCAATCTCGATATTCTTTGCATGGGCGCGCGGGGCCAGCAATTCGGTAACGCTCTCGGTCAGCTTCAATATCGACATCGGTGTTTCATGCAGGTCTACTGCTTCGGCTTCGGTTTTTGAAGTATCGAGAATTTCATCGATAATCGACAATAAAGCGCGCGCTGATGTGTCAACGCTTTGAGCATAATTTTCCTGTTCAGGTGTAAGTCCGGTATCCAGCAGCAGAGAGTTCATCCCCAGAACCCCGTTCATCGGGGTGCGGATCTCATGGCTCATCTTTGCCAGAAACCGGGTCTTGGCTGCATTGGCCGCATCAGCCCGGCGACGCGCTATCTGTAATTCCTCTAAAGTTTCGGTCAGTTCTTCAAACCGGTGTCTGGTCATATGCCAGACATAAATGGCAGCTGAAGCGGCATATATCGCAAGAATGACCCCGATCAGGGCGCCCAGTCCGCGCGGTTCAGGTGCATTGGGTGAAAACACCAGCATCAAAAGATAAACGCTTAAGGCTGAAGCGCTGATAATTCCAAAAAATGCCACCCCGATATGAAACGCCGGTTTGGCTATCGGTATTGCCGGTTTTCCGGTTAATTCTGTTTTGACTTTAGACACTGCAAAAGGCCCGTTTTGATGATTGAATATAATCAGACAGATTGCCGCAATTTCATTTACGAAGTGTTTACTTCCCCTCGCGCAAGGCCTAATTTGTCAGCTATCATGGAGATTAAAAAAGATGAAAATTACCCTTTTATGTGAAAATCAGGTTTGTGACATGAAGTGGCATGCTGAATGGGGTTTTTCAGCACTGATAGAGCATGAAAACGGGTCAGTGCTGTTCGATACTGGCTATTCAGATGTCTATATCCGCAATGCCGATCTTGGCGGGATCGATCTGGACAGGGTTGATCTTTTATGCCTGTCACATTTTCATCTTGATCATACTCGCGGCCTGCTGAACCATCCATTCAGTGACAAGAAGCAGATTATCATGCACCCGCGAATCCTTGATGCCATGCGCAGACCGGCAAAGAAAAAGGAGCGTGAAACCTATTCCCGTATTTTGCAGGTGATTGAATCTGATTTTGATATTGTGACCGCAACCACCCCGTATGAATTTGCTGAAGGGGCATGGTTCATGGGCGAGATACCGCGGCTTAATGATTTTGAGCATGGCGGTTACAAGGATGATCCAATGCCTGATGACACCGCCTTGTGTTTTGCAACTGACAAGGGTGCCATTGTGGTCGCCGGTTGTTCACATGCCGGTATCTGCAATATTGCCCAATATGCAAAACAGATAACCGGTCAGCCGCTATATGCGATAATAGGCGGGTTTCACCTGCTGGAAGATGAAAACCCGCCAGTATCTGAAACCATAGAGTTTTTCAAAACCGAAAAGGTGGAGAATTTGTTGCCCATGCACTGCGTTGATTTTCCAGCCATGGTGGAATTTCACAAGGCATTCGGAATTGAAAAGTTTTCAGCTGGTGATGTAATCGAGATTTAGCGCGCTGATGACAGGGCCAGCTTTCCTGTCTGGACAATTTCACCGGCCAGAAACAACACCGCCCCGGCAATCAGATTGTCCCTGACCATTGCTTCGGCCCTGACCAGTCCGGCGGCAAGTGCCATTGCTGTTTGTTCCTCATCAAGCGGCCCGACATCTGTGGTAACCAGCCTTTCGCCCAGATCACTGTCGAGGGACAATTCAATGGCTGGCTGGCGTTTGATTGCCGGATGGCCAGGAAGGTCAACCGCATTGGCTATCAAGGTTGCGGCCACATCGGCCATTGCCGCATTTTCGGCCACCACGCTCACTGCATCAGCAATACCCAGAGAAAAGCTGCGACCACGCCAGCCCGATGTTGCAATACCGCGATACGGGTCGGTTGATCTGATAGTGATAGAGCTTTTCATATCCGCTGCCATAACCGCCCTGATCTTTTGACCTTCATCCAGATAAAACCCGGTATCCCCGCCATTATTGACATAGGCCTTTTCAATTCCTTCAATGGAACTGATGACTGAAATGATTTCATCAGCCACTGCTCCGGCAACTGCGGCCATAGGCGTTACAAATTCATTACCAAATAATATCGCGGCCCGATACATTCTGCCAGCTACTGCTCCTTTTGGCTTCATGTCCGTTGTCACCTGTTGCCGCAACAGGCAAAGCTCGCTGACTATTTCATCAAGTATCGAAGCAAATCTTTTTTCAGCTCTTGCATAGGCTTTTTGCTGGCCTGTCCCTGATGCTTCAACAATCAGGTCAATAGGCCCATGTTGCAGATGCAGTCTGTTGCCGTCAGGCAGCATGCGGGCAATGGCAGCTTGCATTTCATTGCCGCTTTGCTGCCGGCAGCATCTGGAAGCTGTCACCATATTCGCCGCCATTGCAAAGAACATCATCAAGCTGGCGCACCGCATCCATATGACCGCCCAGTTCAAGATAAAGCTGGTAAGGCATGGTAAACTCTATGGGCGCAACGATGGCCGGGGTCGGCACATAGCCAAATGAGCACTCGGGCATCTCCATTACATCCACCATTATGGTAATGCCTCCACCGGGCCAGACAAAAGCCTGCGCCCCGCCACAGGTTAACCGGGTTTGCGAATGTTTTACCGATCTGGTCAGCTTCACCGGGTTTTTCGTCACCCCGGAGCGCAGCGAACCACCCGCGCCTGCCATGAACATTATCGAACAGACAGATGGTTCGCAATTCTCGCTGATCAGTTCAACGCTAGCTTCAAGGCTTTCGGGCAGATCATGTTTGACCGGTTGCAGATCATCATCAAGCACATAATAGGCTGATTGCTCACCGGTTGTGGAAACCATCAAAATGGTCATACCCGGCCTTGCGCCCTTGCGGGCATTGAAATCCCCCAGTATGACCAGAGGATCTTCAATATTGGTGCCACCCCAGGAAAGACCGGGTTCTGCCACCTGAAAATATCTGCCCGGTGTGGAGCGCCGCCCGTTGATTTTTATTCCGCTCGGCTGCCAGCCAAGCACCTTTCCGGCCTGATGTTCAGACACCACCCCGGTAATATGATCATCAACCACCACCACCTCGTCAACCAGTCCCAGCCATTGCGAGGCAAACATGCCGATAGTGGCCGATCCGCAACCTACCCGCATGCGTTCTTCGCGCCTGCCATCAATGATTGGTGGTTGCCCGGCCTCGATGATGATTGTGGAACCATTATCGATGGCAAGCCTGACCGGTTGCCGGTTGCATAAATTCATCAGCGTATCGCAGGTGACATTGCCTTCGCGTTTGGAGCCTCCGGTCAGATGATCGACCCCGCCAAGTGACAGCATTTGCGAACCATATTCGCTGGTCATTACATGGCCCACCGCTTCCCCGTCGGCCCGGACAATATCGCATTCATTGCCAATATGCCGGTCAGTATCAATCTTGATCTTTACTCCGCAATAAGAAAAGATCGCTTCTGAAACCACGGTGATAAAATCTGCCCCGTCAATCTGGCTGGCAATGATAAACGGTGCCGGTTTGTAATCAGGATAGGTGGTGCCAGCCCCGACAGCGGTAACTGTCAGTTCATCACCGGTAAAATTTTCACCATCCCGGTCAGATTTCAAAAACGGCTTGATCGCCCCGCCAGCTTTTAGGGTTTTGTTGATGATGGTGACCGGGTCACAGCGGATTATCCGGCCAGCCTCATTGGCATAGCGGTCACAGGCTCCAGCGCGCCCCTCAGCGATGAAACACATGACCGGGCAGGCTTCACAGCGGATTTTGTCCGATCCGCCCATCAACTGCCTCCAGCCGCTTTAATTGCCGCCAGAACCCGGTGGGGCAGGGCGGGAAGCTGTGTTATTCTGGCCCCGCTGGCATCGTGAATGGCATTGATGATTGCCGGGGCGGTCGGGATCAGCACATGTTCTCCCAGACCTTTGGCGCCCATCGGTCCTTCCGGGTCGGTTTTCTCAATGAAAATGGAAGTAACTTTCGGAACATCGCCAAAGGTCGGTATCAGATAATCATGCAGATTCGAGGTCTTGCCATCTATATATTCCTCCATCAGGGCCAGCCCCAGCCCCTGGGCAATGCCGCCTTCAATCTGCCCCTCGGCCAGCACCGGATTTATCACCCGGCCAAGATCATGGGCCGCAGTGATATGGGTAACCGTTACCTTGCCGGTAAGCATGTCCACTTCAACCTCAGCCAGTTGCGCCCCGTAACCATAAAGCCCGTAAGGCTTGCCCTGACCATTCTCATCCAGCGGCGTGGTTGGCGGGTCATAGGTTTCTTCAGCCATCAGCACATAACCATATTCATTGGCCTCAAGCCCGGTCAGATCAATATGCCGGGTGGCGGTTTTGTCGCTTATGGTCAATTGGGTGCCGACAAGTTCGATCAATGCCTCATCGCCCATATTGCTCATCCGCAATATCTGTTCACGCAATGCCCTGCCTGATGCTTCTGCCGCCTTGCCGGTGACATAGGTCTGGCGAGAGCCGGATGTCTTGCCACAATCAGGGGTTAATGCGGTATCTGGACCGACCAGTTCAAACCGCTCAATATCCACTCCCAGCGCATCGGCGCAGATCTGGGTTATGACCGTATTGGAACCCTGACCGATATCAATGGCTCCCTGATGGATATAAAGATGCCCGTCAGCGGTAATGCCAAGTCTGATGGTTGACGGGTTGGGAAGAGCAGTATTACCGCAGCCATACCAGCATGAAGCAACCCCAATACCGCGTTTGACATGTTCTGACTGGCTATTGAATTTCAGGGCTTCATCGCCCGCCTTTTGCCATTGTGGTTTGAGAGCCTCAAGGCACTCGACAATGCCCATGGCCTCCATCGTCTGGCCGCAAACCGACTTGTCACCGTCAACCAGCGCATTGATCAGGCGAAATTCCAGCCGGTCAATGCCGCATTTCTCCGCCAGTTCGTCAAACAGGCTTTCCTGCAAGATTGTAGCCTGGGGAATGCCAAAGCCCCTGAAAGCCCCCGAGATCGGGCCGTTGGAATGACAGGCGCTGGTATAGGCGCCATAATCTGGCACCCGGTATGGACCGCTGGCATGTACCGGCACCCTGTTGGCAACGGTCGGACCCCAGCTTGCATAGGCACCAGTATCAAATTTGCCTTCAAACAACATGCCGGTTATTCGCCCGTTTGCATCAGCCCCGATTGAGGCACTGGTTGTTGATGGGTGGCGTTTGGTGGTTGAACTCATCGATTCACCACGATTGTAAACCATCCGGCATGGTTTGCCGGTCTTAAGGGTTACCAGCCCCAATAGTGGTTGTAGTGATACATCCAGTTTGGAGCCGAAACCACCACCGGTCGCCGGTGGAGAAATCCTTATACGCTCAGGATCAAGCCCCAGAACAATAGCCGTATCGTCTCGATCCATGATTGGAGCCTGGGTTGAGGCTGATATAACCAGCATGTCACCATCCATCCAGGCGCTGCCAGCTTCCGGCTCGATATAGGCATGTTCGACAAAGCCGGTCTGCATGTGACCGGTTGCAACATGGGCACTTGCAGCAAGTGCTGCCCTTGCATCACCCCTGACAACCTTGCCGCTGATCAGCACATTATCGGGTTTGTCGGCATGTACTGGAACATTATCTGCCAGTTGCTCCCAGCTAACCGGGAAATCGTCCAGATTTACCTTGCTGACAATATCTGGATCACCGGCAATCAGCGCTATGGCCTCACCGCGCATTCTTGCCTTTCCTTCAGCCAGTGCCGGCTGGTCGGCAAAGGGCGGGATAACCCCGAAACAGTTCTTGCCGGGAATATCGCTGGCGGTCAGAACCACTTCTATATTCTGTTCGCGCCGCCAGCTTTCAATATCGCCAAAACTGAATGCGGCATGCCGGTGAGGCGAGCGTACTGCCCGCACCAGCAGGGCATCTTTCGGCCATTGATCAGCACCATATTTTTCAGTCCCGGCAGCTTTTGCCACCCCGTCAATTCTTTCAAGCCGCGCCCCAACTGCCTTGCCTGCCGGTGCCGTGGTCTTTGGCTCGCTGAAATCATGGGCGGCAACTACTGCATCGACAATCTTTTGATAACCCGTACAGCGACACAGGACCCCGGATAAACCATCTTCAACCTCTTTTGCGGTTGGATGCGGGTTCTTCTCAAGCAGGGCGGTTGCTGCCATCAGCATTCCCGGTGTGCAGATGCCGCATTGCACCGCCCCATGATGCAGCATTGATTGCTGCAACGCGGTGCTAGCATCATCGGGCAGGCTTTCAACCGTGGTGATCTCGCAATCATAGACTTTGGCTACCGGGGTCAGGCAGGAACATACCGGCTCGCCATCTATCAGCACCGTACATGCCCCGCAATCACCGGCATCACAACCAACCTTGGTGCCAACCAGCCCCAGTTCTTCACGCAGGACTTGTGACAATCTGCGCGATGGGTCAGACTTTATCAGGCATTTCTTGCCATTGACTATTATACTGCTCATTGCGCCAACTCCCTGATTAGCCGGCGAACCTGTATCAGCGCCAGTTGATTGCGATATTCAGCGCTGGCGCGTACATCATCGATCGGTGACAGACTGTCAGTTACCAGTTCACTGGTAATGATCTGATCAAAATCAGCACTGGTATTTTTCCCGGCAAGCACTGCTTCAAGCCTGTCAAGCCGGGTGGCCACCGGCCCGCATGCCCCGACTGCTATGGATATTTCCTCAATCCGGCCATCTGAAATGACAGCCCTTGCTGCCGTCATGGCTATTGATATTACCATATATTTGCGCGCCCCGAATTTGCTGAAAGCTGCAATGCCTCTGGCTGCGGTTTCGGGTATCATTATACGGGTCAAGATTTCACCCGCTTTCAGTGCGGTAGTTCCAGGCCCGGTAATAAACTGGTTGAGCGGCAATGTGCGAGTGCTGGATATTGAGTTGATCTCCACCTTTGCATCCAGTGTCAAAAGGGCCGGCACCCCGTCAGCAGCAGGTGACGCATTGCACAAATTACCGCCAATGGTGGCCGCATTCTGAATCTGGATTGACCCTATCTGGGAGGCGGCAGCTTTCAGCCCGTCAAAAGCGCAGGGCAGATCAGTTCCGGCAATCTGGCTCCAGCTACTTGCCGCTCCAATACGATAATAACCATCTACCCGTTCAATCTGTTTTAACGGCTCAATGCCACTTATATCAATGAAATCACCTGCAGGTTGTTCCATCTGGGTGGCCGGCAGAATATCTGTACAACCAGCCATTATCCGGGTATTGCCGCCAGCAGCAAGCTCAAGCGCCTGTTGCAGATTGTCAGGGCGATAATAGCTCATATCAAGGCTCCAAACTCATTTGTACACAAATGATTATACAGACAATTGTGATTGGTTCAACCAAAGTGTTTTATGCTTGTGGCTGCAAAACTAAACTCCGACATATTTGCTGATCAGGCTGTCATCGGTTTTAAGAGTTTTGGCGGTTACGGTTTCACGCGTATGGCCGTTTTCGATAAAGGTTACCCGGTCCGCCAGCGACAAGACCGCATCAATGCGCTGTTCAACCAGTATCACCGCCACTCCGTCATGCTTCATTTTAACAATCACCTGCCGGATAAGCTCGATCATTGATGGCTGCAAGCCTTCTGTTGGTTCATCCAGCAACAGCACTTCAGGTTCGATGCACAATGCTCTGGCCGTTGCCAGCATTTGCTGTTCGCCGCCTGACAGGGTTTGCGCGCGTTGATCAAGACGCTCGCGCAATCGCGGAAACAGATCCAGCACCTTTTTGCGGACATCCATGCCCTTGCCGCGTACCATCAGCCCGATTTCCAGATTTTGCGCAATCGTCAGTTCAGAGAACAGGCGGCGCCCTTGCGGGATATAGCCAATGCCGCGTTTGGGTATCTCATGGGCAGCAAGGCTGGATATTACCTCATTATCAAGGCTTATGCTTCCCGCCCGCAATGCTACCAGCCCCATAATCGCCTTCATTGTGGTGGTCTTGCCCGCCCCGTTGCGCCCCATCAGGCAGGTGATTTCACCGGCTCTGGCGACCAGTGAAACATCGTGCAATATCTGCGTTTGTCCATAAGCTGCGGCCAGATTTTTGATCTCAAGCATCACCGCCCCCCAGATAGGCTTCCTGCACCGCCTTGCTGGCTCGTATCTCATCAGGAGTACCCTGTGCCAGCACATCGCCAAAATTGAGCACGGTAATATATTCGGCAATCTCCATCACCACATCCATATTATGTTCGATCAGCAAGATCGTGGTATCACCGGCAATG
>JALXCV010000143.1 GCA_026990765.1 Hyphomicrobiales bacterium
GCAAGGTGTATTATGATCTGTATGATGAGCGTGAAAAGCGCGGGATTGATGATATTTACCTGATGCGGATCGAGCAGTTATATCCGTTCCCGCATCGCGCTTTGATCAATGATCTGGCCCGATTCAAGCAGGCGGAATTTGTCTGGTGTCAGGAAGAACATTACAATATGGGGGCATGGAGTTTCGTGCAGCCCAATATTGAATGGGTGCTGAATTATATAAATGTTGAAGTGCCGCGCCTGAGATATGCAGGTCGTCCAGCTGCGGCGGCAACAGCAACCGGTTTGATGAAAAAACATCTGAAACAACTTGAGAAATTCCTGGAAGAGGCACTTGGCGACAAGACGCCGAAATAGTATCTCATCCAATCAAGCCAGCCAGAAAGAGGTAGAAAATGGCAACTGAAATTCGTGTCCCGTCTTTGGGAGAATCTGTAACCGAGGCAACTGTAGCCACATGGTTCAAGGCCAAAGGTGAAGCGGTAAAAGCTGATGAACCGCTGGTGGAGCTGGAAACTGACAAGGTAACGCTGGAAGTGCCAGCGCCTGCCTCAGGTGTTCTGGCAGATGTAATTATTGCCGAGGGTGAAACGGTTGAGGTTGGAACGGTGCTTGGCTCTGTTGCCGAGGGCGAGGCGGTGAGTGCCAGGGCTGCAGAAAAACCTGTTGCAGCTGCTCCTGTTGCCGAAAAAGCCGAGGAGGAAGCCAAACCTTTATCACCGGCAGTTCGCAAGCTGGTTGCTGAAAATGACATTTCAGCCGATGATGTCAAAGGCACCGGCAAGGATGGCCGGATAACCAAGGGTGATGTGCTGGCTCATATGGAAGCTCCAGTTCCTGCCCCGGTTCCGGCAGCTCCGGTAACACCAAGGGCACCGGTCAGTATTGATGATGAGGCGCGTGAAGAACGGGTTCGGATGACACGTTTGCGCAAGACTATCGCAAAACGTTTGAAAGATGCCCAGAATACGGCTGCCATGCTGACCACCTTTAATGAGGTGGATATGAGCAACATCATGGCTATCCGGGCTGAATACAAGGAACTGTTTGCCAAAAAGCACGGGGTCAAGCTTGGCTTTATGAGCTTCTTTACCAAGGCGGTTGTGCAGGCTTTGCATGATGTGCCTTCAGTCAATGCCGAGATTGATGGGGATTATCTGGTTTACAAGAATTATTATCACATCGGGGTTGCTGTTGGTACTGACAAGGGGCTGGTGGTGCCAGTGCTGCGTGATGCTGACAAGCTGTCGCTGGCCGGAATTGAAAAAGGCATTAATGAGCTTGGCAAAAAGGCGCGCGATGGTTCACTGTCAATTGGCGATATGCAGGGTGGAACCTTTACCATTTCCAATGGCGGCATTTATGGCTCCTTGATGTCAACACCGATCCTTAATGCACCGCAATCGGGAATTTTGGGAATGCACAATATCGTGCAGCGCCCGGTAGTGGTAAACGGAGAGATTGTGGCGCGGCCAATGATGTATCTGGCGGTTTCCTATGATCACCGTATTGTTGATGGCAAGGAGGCTGTGACCTTCCTTGTCAGGATCAAGGAAAGCCTTGAAGATCCCAAACGCATGATACTGGATTTGTAAAATGAGCGAACAATTTGATCTGACCGTAATCGGCACTGGTCCTGGCGGTTATGTGTGTGCCATTCGTGCTGCGCAACTTGGAATGAAGGTGGCAGTGGTTGAAAAACGCAAGACCCATGGTGGCACCTGCCTTAATGTTGGCTGTATCCCGTCAAAGGCGCTGCTGCATGCTTCTGAAATGTTTGCCGAGGCCGGACATGGTTTTGAGAAAATGGGGATTGGTGGCTGCAAACTGAAAATTGATGTCAAACAACTGCAAGGCTTCAAACAGCAGGCAATTGACGGCAATACCAAGGGTATCGAGTTTCTGTTCAAGAAGAACAAGGTTGCTGCCTTTAACGGCACAGGCCGGATAGCCGCGGCTGGCAAGGTGGAAGTAACCGGAGAGGATGGCAAGGTTCAAAATATTGCCACAAGGAATATCGTGATTGCCACCGGCTCGGATGTAGCACGACTGCCGGGTATCGAGATTGATGAAAAACAGGTTGTTTCATCAACCGGAGCGCTTGAATTTGCCAAGGTTCCCAAACATCTGATCGTTGTCGGGGCCGGGGTTATCGGGCTGGAGCTTGGCTCGGTCTGGGCGCGGCTCGGGGCGAAGGTCACTGTGGTTGAATTTCTGGACCGGATCTTGCCGGGTATGGATAATGATATTGCCAAGCTGTTCCAACGGATGCTGAAACGGCAGGGTTTTGATTTCCGGCTGGGACACAAGGTAACCGGAGTGAAGAAAACCAAAACCACGGTTACCGCGGTTATTGAACCGGCAAAGGGTGGTGAGGTTGAAGAAATCAAAGCTGATGCGGTGCTGGTTGCCATTGGCCGTATACCGTTTACCCAAGGGCTGGGGCTGGAAGAGCTGGGCATAAAAATGTCTGAGCGCGGTCAGGTGGAGATTGATCAGCATTACCAGACCAGTATTGAAGGCATTTATGCGATTGGTGATTGTGTGCGCGGTGCGATGCTGGCGCACAAGGCCGAAGAAGAAGGCGTTGCAGTGGCTGAAATTCTGGCCGGGCAGGCAGGTCATGTCAATTATGACATTATCCCCGCTGTAGTCTATACAACCCCGGAAATAGCCTGTGTCGGTAAAACCGAGGATGATTTGAAAGCTGCCGGAATTGATTATACAATCGGCAAATTTCCTTTCATGGCCAATGGACGGGCCAAGGCCAACCAGACGACTGACGGGTTTGTCAAAGTGCTGGCTGATGCCAAAACTGACCGGGTGCTGGGTGTGCATATTTTTGGGGCACAGGCCGGTGAGCTTATCCATGAAGCAGCAGTGCTGATGGAATTTGCCGGGTCAGCTGAAGATCTGGCCAGAACCTGCCATGCGCATCCCACGCTGGCAGAAGCGGTAAAGGAAGCAGCTTTGGCCGTTGCTGGGCGAGCTATTCACGCTTGAGTGCCTGCAACATATGATCAGTTGCAAAAATCCTTGATGGTTGCAATTTGCAGCATGTTGGTTGTGCCGGGAGTGCCGAAAGGAACCCCGGCAGTAATCACTACGCGTTCGCCATGATTGGCAAAGCCTTCTTTGGCACATACCTGACAGGCGCGATTTACCATGTCATCCTGGTCCTGAACATCTTCACCCAGAACACAATGCAGCCCCCAGCCAATAGCCAGTTTGCGGGCGGTCTTGATTGACGGGGTAAGGGCCAGAATTGGAAATTCAGGTCGCTCGCGCGATACTCGCAAGCCGGTTGAGCCTGAACCGGTGTAACAGATGATGGCAGCAACCTGCAAAGTTTCGGCAACGGACTTGGCAGCGTTGGAAATGGCATCGGCGCTGGTTGCTTCAGGATCGTTGCGCTGGGCGTTGATAATCGAGCGATAAAGCGGGTCGTGCTCAACTGATCTGGCGATTGAGTCCATGGTTTCAACGGCTTTTTCAGGCCATTTGCCCATGGCTGATTCAGCTGAAAGCATCACTGCATCAGCACCTTCAAAAATGGCGGTTGCCACGTCAGATACTTCGGCTCTGGTTGGGACCGGCTCATCGATCATGGATTCGAGCATCTGGGTTGCCACCACAACCGGCTTGCCGGCCTTGCGGGCAGAACGGGTGATGCGTTTTTGCCAGCCGGGAACGGCTTCCACCGGTAATTCCACTCCCAGATCACCGCGAGCGATCATTACAGCATCTGACAGGTCCAGTATTTCAGACAGGGACTGCAAGGCGGATGGCTTTTCGATTTTTGAAAGCACACCGGCGCGACCACGCACCAGCTTGCGGGTTTCGGCCACATCATCCGGGCGCTGCACGAAAGAAAGCGCAATCCAGTCAACCCCATCCTGTGCTGCAGCTTCAAGGTCAGCCCGGTCTTTATCGGTCAGTGCTGCCAGTGGTACCATGGTGTCAGGCAGGTTTACTCCCTTGCGCGCTGATAAAACGCCGCCATAGACAACTTTGGTGACGATCCTGTTTTCGGTAACTTCAACAGCTCTTATTCTGACACGACCATCATTGATAAGCAGATCATCACCGGGCTTTATTGCGGAGAATATTTCCGGGTGCGGCAGATATACACGTTTCTTGTTGCCGGGGGTTTTGTCACTGTCAAGGGTGAATTCATCGCCGGTCATGATCTCGACTTCTTCAGCGGCAAATCTGCCAATGCGAAGTTTTGGTCCCTGCAAATCTGCCAGAACACCGATTGGCCGGTTGTGTTTTTGTTCAACTTTTCTGATCAGGGAATGAATATGCCGCATTTCTTCATGTGAAGAGTGGCTCATATTTATCCGGAATACGTCGACTCCGGTCAAAAACAGTTTCTCGATCATTTCCTCTGTGTTGGATGCAGGTCCCACAGTTGCAATGATCTTTGCATTTCTCTTACGCCTCACTTGGGGCTATCTCTCCGATGTTTTGCTGCCGGAAAGAGAAATTGACCAGTCGGTTTCCTCTCCGGTATCGACTTCAAAAAAGCCGGTTTTCTGATATCCGCGCTGCTTGCAGTTCTTGATATCCCTGATGGTGAACAATTTGTCACGTGTACACATCATGGCCTTGCCACCCCATGATCCGCCCTTGTCGTAATCGACAGCGAATATGTAGTAATAGCGAGCGATGAGCGGGCCTTTGAGCAGGGTTTCACAAGAGTTCGGGGAAACATTCCACCAGCCTTCACTGGCCCATCCCTGCTGGTCCTTGTAGCCAAGGGCAACACCGACTGTGCTGACGGTATTATTGCAAAGCTTGAGATCTGCCAAAGCCGGTCCGGTCATTATAGCAAGGCTGAAAAAGCCCAGTGCCGCTGACAGCGATGCAAATCTGACAAAGCTCATATTTAGAATACCCTTTTTAAATAAACCCGTCTGGTCCAATACGAATCATTTTTATACTATACAAGCCCCCAAACCTGATGGAACTGGAATAGCGCGAAACAAGGTTGCTTGTAAACTGCTTCAATTGTGCAAATAGGTTTCAATTACTTAATCTTTGCGATATTAGATAGGCAAATCGAGAGTTTATCATGTTAAATCCCAATATGCACAGGCCTGACGCGGTTGATATTCAGTCACAAAATGACTTTAAGCCCTTTGAAGTTGTTGAGGGCGATCTGGCCCGTGGGCTGGTCTTGCTGTGTGATCATGCCTCAAATGCAATTCCGCAATGCTATAATAATCTGGGGATCAATCACAGCGACCTTGAACGCCATATTGCCTATGATATAGGCGCCAGAGAACTGACCATTAAACTGGCCAGGCGTTTGAATGTTCCCGCGGTTCTGTCATGTTATTCAAGATTGCTCATTGATCCTAATCGCGGTGATGATGATCCAACCTTGATCATGAAGATTTCTGACGGGGCGATCATTGCCGGAAATGTTGATGTGGATGATGAGGAACGCAGCTTGCGGATAGCCAGATATTACCAGCCATATCATGATGAGATTTCAAGGGTACTGCATGCAGCGGCTGATCAGGGTATAAGGCCTGATATTCTATCAGTGCACAGTTTCACCCCTACCTGGAAAGGCGTACCAAGACCGTGGCATGCCGGGGTATTATGGGAAGAAAATGATGAGTTTGCCCGCCCGGTAATTGACGGGTTGAAGCAGGATCGTGAATTGTGCGTTGGTGAGAATGAGCCATATTCAGGCGGAATGCCCGGCGAGACTGTGGAAAAACATGGCCGCATTCACAATATTGCCACAGCCCTGATCGAGATTCGCCAGGATCTGATTGCAGATATGAGCGGTATTGATGAATGGGCCGACAGGCTGGGTGATATTCTGGAAGATATCACCGGGCCGAGATTGAAAGATTAAAGTTGGATAATACAGGAAAGAGACAGAAAAACATGGATTCAAATACAAGTTTTGCACAAGGCCAGTTGCGGGCAATTGTTGAGCGTATCGAGCGGCTGGAAGAAGAAAAAAAGGCACTGGCAGATGATATCAAGGAAGTCTATGGCGAGGCCAAGGCCAATGGTTTTGATACCAAGACCCTGCGCAAAGTGGTGATGCTGCGCAAGAAAGATCGATCTGAACGTGAGGAAGAAGAAGCAATGCTTGATCTTTACATGAATGCACTGGGGATGATTTCTTCACACGCAGAGTAATTTCAAAGACAAGCTGTTTTCAGCTTCAGCATGTAAAAAGCCAGGAACAGAATTAACTGTTCCTGGCTTTTTTGACTTCAACGCCGGGTATTATATGCCGGTTGCAGGAATGCGGGCGCGTTCCACTCGCTGGGGAGCGTTGGTTTCTTTCCAGGTGGTCAAAGCCGAATTTACTGCCTGGAAGGGTTTGCGCGGGATGAATTCACCATTGCCTTCGCGGGTCTTGATGGTGCTTTCTTCAATAGCGACCATGCCGCGGCTTATGGTGAAGCGAGGCAGGCCGATTACATGCTTGCCTTCAAATATGTTGTAGTCAATGGATGATTGCTGTTTTTCTGCAGTGATGGTTTTTTCCAGTTTTGGATCCCAAACCACAATATCAGCATCTGCGCCTTCAACTATTGCACCTTTTTGCGGGTACATATTGAGGATTTTGGCTATATTGGTGGAGGTAACAGCAACAAATTCATTCATGGTCAAACGACCGGTCCTGACGCCTGTGGTCCACAGCATCGGCATGCGGTCTTCAAGTCCGCCTGTGCCATTTGGAACCTTGGTGAAGTCACCAATGCCGACGCGTTTCTGTTCTGTGGTGAAGGTGCAATGATCGGTTGCGACAACCTGCAGGGAACCTGCCTGCAATCCGGCCCATAATGAATCCTGATGTTTCTTGTCGCGGAATGGTGGTGACATTATCCGGCGGGCTGAATGATCCCAGTCCTCGCTTAGATATTCGCTGTCATCAAGGGTCAGGAACTGGATAAGAGGTTCGCCATAAACCCTCATGCCATTCTGGCGGGCGCGGCGGATGGCTTCGTGTGACTGTTCGCATGATGTGTGCACCACATAAAGCGGAACACCTGCCATATCAGCAATCATGATGGCGCGATTGGTGGCTTCGCCTTCAACTTCGGGCGGGCGCGACCATGAATGGCCTTCTGGTCCGGTTATACCCTGTGCCAGCAATTTGGCCTGCATCATGGCAACCACATCACCATTTTCGGCATGAACCATTGGCAGTGCACCAAGTGCTGCACAACGGGTGAAAGAAGTGAACAGTTCAGTGTCGTCAACCATCAAGGCATCCTTGTAGGCAAGGAAATGCTTGAAACTGTTGATGCCTCTTTCATTGACCACGGCTTCCATTTCATCAAAAATCTGTTCGCCCCACCAGGTTATGGCGAGATGGAAGGAAAAGTCGCAATTGGCGCGTGATGTCTTGTTGTCCCAGCGGTCAATGGCCTCAAGCATTCCCTGGCCGGGGCTGGGTATGGCAAAGTCAATCAGCATGGTAGTGCCGCCTGACAGGGCAGCGCGGGTGCCGGATTCAAAGTCATCATGGGAGTACGTGCCCATGAACGGCATTTCGAGGTGAGTATGAGGGTCAATGCCGCCGGGCATTACATAACAGCCGGTTGCATCAAGAGATTCATCGCCGGAAAGATTTTCACCAATTTTGGTGATCTTGCCCTTTTCAATCAGCACATCGGCTTTCCATGTCCGGTCCGCTGTAACGATGGTCCCGTTCTTTATGACTTTGCTCATTTTTACCTCCAGTTTTCTATTGTCCTTGTAGTTTGAATTTTTCCTGTTGAGTCATGTTTGTAAACTCAACAGGAAGTTCTTGCAGTATTTTTTACAGCCTGACAGCTCTATTCAACCAGCTCTGCTGTTTCAACAACAGCATTAAGCAGAACGTCTGCACCAGCTTTTGCCCATTCCTTGGTGATCTTTTCAGCCTCATTGTGAGACAGACCGTCAACGCACGGGCACATGATCATGGCAGTTGGAGCCACCTTGTTGGTCCAGCAGGCGTCATGACCGGCACCGGAGATGATGTTGCGATGCGAATAGCCAAGAGTTTCAGCAGCATTGCGGATTCTGTTGACGATGGTTTCGTCAAAGGTAACAGGATCAAACCCGCCGACTTTTTTGAAACTGACTTCAAGTCCCATATCATCGCAAATCTTTTGGGCACCATCACGCAGGCGTTGTTCCATATCTTCAATAACAGCCAGGTCAGGCGAGCGAAGATCAACGACGAATACCACCTTGCCGGGGATAACATTATTTGAGTTTGGATAGACATCAATATGTCCGGCAGCCCCAACAGCATCGGGTTTGTGTGACCAGGCAATTTCGTCAACCATTTCCAGAATGCGCGCCATGGCCAGTCCGGCATTTTTGCGCATTGGCATTGGAGTAGAGCCGGTATGGGCTGCTTTGCCGATAATGGTGATTTCTGTCCAGGACAGGCCCTGCCCATGGGTTACAACGCCGATTTCCTTGTTTTCAGCTTCAAGGATTGGTCCCTGTTCGATATGATATTCGAACATTGCGTGCATTTTACGGGAGCCGACTTCTTCATCACCAAGCCAGCCAATGCGTTTGAGTTCATCGCCAAATTTCTTGCCATCAGCATCTTCGCGGTCATAAGCCCATTCAAGAGTGTGGATACCAGCATATACCCCTGATGCCAGCATGGCTGGAGCAAAGCGGGTGCCTTCCTCATTGGTCCAGTTGGTGGCAACGATCGGGTGTTTGGTCTTGATGTTCATGTCATTGAGGGAGCGAACAACTTCCAGTCCTGCCAGAACCCCAAGTACGCCATCATATTTGCCGCCAGTTGGCTGGGTGTCCAGATGCGATCCGATATAGACCGGAAGTGCGTCAGGATCAGTGCCGGGACGGGTCATGAACATGGTGCCCATTTTATCGACACCCATGGTGCAGCCAGCTTCTTCGCACCATTTCTGGAACAGTTTGCGGGCCTCGCCATCGGCATCGGTTAAGGTCTGGCGGTTATTGCCACCGGCAACGCCGGGTCCGATTTTGGCCATTTCATTCAAAGTGTCCCAAAGCCGGTCTGCGTTAATTCGCAGATTTCCTTCTAGAGCCATTTTTGTATCTCCATTATTAGAGTTATCCATCCAATCTTTCGATCAGGTGGGGAAAGTGAATACTGCACCTGACTTGATGCCCTTGGGCCAGCGCGTAGTAACAGTTTTCAGACGGGTGTAAAAATGGACACCTTCTGGTCCATAGATCGAGTGATCGCCAAACAGCGAACGTTTCCAGCCGCCAAAGGAGTGATAGGCAACCGGTACCGGGATTGGCACGTTAATACCAACCATGCCGACTTCGATCTGGTCGGCGAATGAGCGTGCGGCATCGCCATCACGGGTGAAGATAGCTGTGCCATTGCCATATTCATGCTTGTTGATCATATCAACGGCTTCATCATAGTCCTTGGCTCGAACTACTGACAAAACGGGGCCGAAAATCTCCTGTTTGTAGATGTCCATGTCGGTAGTTACATGGTCAAACAGGGTGCCGCCGGTAAAGAAGCCGTTTTCATAGCCCTGAAGCTTGAAATTGCGGCCGTCAACTACAAGTTCAGCGCCCTGTTCGACACCTGAAGTGATCAGGTTTTCAATTTTTTCCTTGGCCTGACTGGTTATGACCGGTCCCATTTCTGATTCACTGTCGGTACTTGGGCCGACTTTCAGGGTCTGCACTCTGGGTGCCAGGGTTTCAATGAGCTTGTCGGCGGTTTTTTCGCCAATCGGTACAGCTACTGAAATTGCCATGCAGCGTTCACCGGCTGATCCATAACCTGAACCCATAAGAGCGTCGGCCACCTGATCCATATCAGCATCGGGCATGACGATCATATGGTTCTTGGCACCGCCAAGTGCCTGTACACGTTTGCCGGCAGCAGTGCCGCGAGTGTAAACATATTCGGCAATCGGGGTGGAACCAACAAAGCTGACAGCCTTGATGTCAGGGTGATCAAGAATTGCATCAACCGCAGGTTTGCCGCCATTGACGATGTTCAGGACGCCTTCAGGAAATCCTGCTTCGGTAAACAGATCCCATACCATCATCGGAGCGGAAGGGTCGCGTTCAGATGGTTTGAGAACAAATGTATTGCCACAGGCAATGGCCAGCGGATACATCCACATCGGCACCATTGCCGGGAAGTTAAAGGGAGTAATGCCGGCCACAACGCCCAGGGGCTGACGGTCAGAATGAGTATCAATACCGGGGCCGGCATTACGGGAGAATTCGCCTTTCAACAATGTTGGGATGCCACAGGCAAAATCGACAACCTCAATGCCTCGGGTTACTTCACCCAGGGCATCATCATGGGTTTTGCCATGTTCACGGCTGATTTCACGGGCAATGTCTTCAGCATGGGCATCGAGCAATTGCTTGAATTTGAACATGAACTGGGCGCGTTTAAGCGGTGGAAGGTTTGCCCAGTGAGGCAAGGCCTTTTTTGCGGCAGCTACTGCAAGATCAATCTCGTTGGCGCCCGACAATTCCACATTGGCAATATGCTCCCCGGTGGCCGGGTTGTAAACTGACTGGATTTGTCCGGTGTTGGATGACTGCTTTTGTCCTGCTATTGCATTTGATATGGTTTGCATGCATTACCCTATTGTAAAGTATAAGTTAATATCGCTGTACAAATCGGCTATCTCTACTAAATTGAGGTTCACCGGTTAGCAGAATAACAATATTCATTTTTGACCGTTTGGTCCAGTTTTTAATGAAAAAAAGCGAAAAATGGCAGAAAAAAAGACAACCCGCATTCAGCGGCAGAATAAACACCGGATTATGCAAGCAGCTCTGGAGGTGTTTTCAACAAGTGGTTATCGTGGTGCCACCATTGACCAGATTGCCAAAACAGCAAAAATATCCAAATCAAGCATTTTCTATTATTTCCCGTCCAAGACCGAGATTTACATATCTTTGCTGACCGAAACACTTGAGGAATGGCTGGAGCCTTTGCGGGTGCTTGATCATGATGGTGATCCGGCTGACGAGATAATGAAATATGTTGATCGCAAGCTGCAAATGTCGCGGGACAATCCCAAGGCATCAAGGCTGTTTGCCAATGAGATCATGCATGGAGCGCCCAATATTTCTGATATTCTGCATGGATCGCTGAAGCAGCTGGTGGATGAAAAATGTGTAATTATCCAGCAATGGATTGATGAGGGCAAACTGGTATCAGTGTCGCCCTATCACCTCATCTTCATGATATGGGCAGCCACCCAGCATTATGCAGACTTTGAAGTGCAGGTTGATGCGATAGTTGATGAATGTATGGGGCGTGACCAGTGTTTTGATGAAGCACGTGAAACCTTGCGAACCGTGTTTTTAAACGGCCTTTTGCCCCGGTAATGCTTGACATTCGGGTTGATTGCAGGCTGGATGTAGTTGAAATTAACCAAAAAAATGTATGTGGCAATCTTGTGGCATCATTCAGGTGTCGACTATGCTATAAGATGGCAACTGAATTTAGTTGAGTATATGGGAGGTATTGTCATGAGCAAGGATGCAAAGCCTAAAAAGGCCGCCAGTAAGAAGGCAACTGGTAAAAAGGTGGCTGCAAAAAAGAAACCGGCCAAACGCAATCCGCGCAAAAAGATTTCCAACAAGCGTTATGAAGCTGAACTGGCGCGGTTGCAGGTTGAGCTGGTAAAGTTGCAGGAATGGATAAAGAAGGAAGGTTTGAAGGTTGTTGTAATCTTTGAGGGCCGTGATGCGGCCGGCAAGGGCGGCACTATCAAGCGGATAACCGAGCCGCTCAATCCGCGTATCTGTACTGTGGTTGCCCTGCCAGCTCCTACTGAACGCGAACAGGGACAATGGTATTTCCAGCGTTATGTGCCACATCTGCCAACCAAGGGTGAAATGGTGATTTTTGACCGTTCCTGGTATAATCGGGCAGGGGTTGAAAAGGTCATGGGATTCTGCACCGAGGATGAATATCGTGAATTCTTGCGCTCATGCCCGGAATTTGAACGGATGCTGGTGCGTTCAGGTATCAAGCTTATCAAATACTGGTTTTCGGTCAGTGATGAAGAGCAGGAACGCCGGTTCCAGCGGCGCCTGCTGACCCCGACCAAGCGCTGGAAACTGTCGCCGATGGATCTGGAATCGCGCAAGAAATGGGCGGATTATTCACGTGCCAAAGATACCATGTTTGCCCATACTGATATCAAGCAGGCACCATGGTATGTGGTTGAATCCGATATTAAAAAACATGCCCGTCTCAACTGCATTTCACATTTGCTGAGCCTGATCCCTTATGAAGATCTGACACCGGAAGAAATTGTTCTGGAAGAACGCCCGCCTCAGGCAGCCTATGTCAGACCGCCAATGGAAGACCAGACCTTTGTCCCGGAAATCCACGACAAGGTGTAGGGTTTAACATTATTGTATCTGATGGCCTTGTTGGCGTTTCCAGAGTGTTACATGCTTTGTTTGAATTACAAACACAGCATGTAACTCCTTTATAATCAGTACCTTAAGTTTATGTTTTCGCTTCTATAAGAAGCATAAACATCTTAGATTAATCTGACTTTTCTATCGCTTTCCACCAATAAAAAGCAGGACTGATACGGATGGCACAAATTTGGTCAACCGAGCAACCTAGCCAAAGCCATTTTTGGTTCGGCGTACTTGCACTGTAGTCAGAAGCGGTTGAAAAAAATAAATGTTTTCGCAAGAAACGGGTTGATTAGGAGTGGTGAAATGTATTGAAAATAGCATCAAACCATCAAAGGACGGTACATGCTTCAATCCACCATTACCCTGATCGTATTCTTGTTTCCGCTCGCTTATAGTCCCGGCCCAGGCAACATGTTCTTTGCAGCCAATGGCGCGCGTTTTGGATTTCGTTCGACCATACCAGCGACCATAGGGTATCACATAGCTACATGGATTTTGACGGCAGCAATAGGGTTCGGTTTTATCGCTGCGCTAGATAAATTTCCAAATGTTTTTTTTGTGCTGAAAATTGCGGGCTCACTATATGTGCTCTGGATTTCATGGAAGTTGTTCAGATCAGGTATCTTGGAAGGTGATAATGCCGCAAAGCCGGCAACTTTTGTCGATGGTATTGTTCTTCTGATCCTGAATCCCAAAGCCTATGTTATCATTGCTCTGATGTTTACTCAGTTTCTAAACCAGTCAGAGTTTGGGACTCATCTTGCTGTTGTGCTGATCACGACAATCTTTACGTTCAATAATTTCATTGCGTTTTCTGTCTGGACGCTGATCGGAAACAAAATTGCTGGATACTTCAGAACACCCGAAAGTGCACAGAAGTTGAATATGTTGTTTGGTGGAATATTAGCGGCAGTTGGAGTTTGGATGCTGGTTTTCTAGGGTTTTTAATCTGGAAACGCAACGGGCGGTGCAATTACAGTTTGGGTTTGACTGTCGGGAAATTCAATTTTTGCCAGGCGGTCATTCCACCTTCAAGGTGGCATATATCCTTATATCCAGCCTGACGCAGAATGCGAACTCCACCCAAAGAGCGGTTGGCATTCTGGCAAATAACGACAACTGGTCTGGACTTGTCAAAGCCCAGATTTTCGGTTTGGCCCTTGAGTTCATATACCGAGACAACAGTACTGCTGCGAATGGCACCGGTTTTCCATTCAGCTATGGTTCTGACATCCAGCAATTGCGGTTTGTTGCGGGTCTTGGCAAGTTTCTGCATCAGTTCCTTTGGGGTGATTTCAGCTTCCTTGCCGAAAGGCAGCCACCACAGATATTTATCAACAATAGCGCTCATGGGTTTTTCCTGATTAATCCGGTTTGCCGGTTTTAAGACAGGGTAAATTTACAATCAAGATGTTTATGAGGCCGTGACATTATGATTATGCACGACCGGTAATGCTGAGAAAATGCCGGTACAGCTCAACTGTCTGGGCCGGGGTGGCATCTGGTTGCAGAAATTGCAGGCCGATCCAGGCGGCATAATCGATTTTTGCCAGAGCAGCAGCGCTTTTTTTGTCATAAAGTGGTGAAGCAGAATAAAGGCTGGTGAGATATTCAAGGCGTTGCAAGTCGGCCTGATGGCAAATTCTTGCTGCTGTGGAGTTGCTGGCGCTTAAATGGCGGATGCCGGTTTCAATTGCCGGGTCAAGCCGGGCAGCCAGATTGTTCAGATTGTCAAATTTTTCACTGTTGGTTGCTGTTCGACTTTTTTCGATTTTGGCAATGATCATATCAACATGCAGCAGTTTCCAGCGGTCGAGCATGGCCTGAATGAAACTGTCGACAGAACTGAAGTGATGATAAAAAGATCCGCGGGTCTTGCCGGAACGGGTGCACAGGGCATCAATGGTCAGGGCATCAGGGCCGTCTTCAGCCAAAGCTTTCAGGCCAAGATCAAGCCAGCCGTTTTTTGTCAGTCTGTCAGCCATTATATCAGTGCAATAAATCCCAAAATTGTTGGTGGTATGAATAACGCCCATTGCGGGAAGTGCCATAATTTCAGTTTGTGAATGTAAATCATGGCAAGGCTCCACAAGCAGAACAGGCCGGAAAGGCCAGTGGCCATGATTGCCAGTGCCGACTGTGATGTGTCAAGCCCTGCCCAGGTGAAGGCAATGGCAAGACTTGCAAGGGTGATGGATACCAGATGCCAGCAATAGTAATTGGTGAATTTGGAGATTCTGCCAATATCTTTTGCTGCAAGCAGAGATGGGACAATTTCACGACCACCTGCGAAATAATGTACAAGAAAAATCAAGGTTGAAAAACCTGCTGCTGACAATAACCAGTTATCCATACTTAATTCCTAAACATACCATAACATATGTTATGTTTAGGAGTGAAATGCAATTATGTCAAGAATATATGTTGAGTGATGATTTGTGATCAGCTTTATTCTGGCCTGCCAAACTCACCCTTGACAAAGCAGGCCATCCAGTTGCTGCAGGCAGAAAGGGAAATGGCATTTTGTTTTGACCACAGATGGTAACCCTCTTTGCCTTCAATCCCTAAGGCAGCATGCAGGGACCAGTCTGGACCATCAAGTATCTGGTGGTCATGGTTAGCATCCTGGAAATCAAGATGCGGTCTTTATGTGGCGGTTTGTGTTTTCAATCGATTGATCTTGCTGTCTGATATGGCTTTAACAAGCTTTTCTATTCCGGTTTCGGAAAATATTTCGATGCCATTTTGTTGCAGCAAGGCTGCGGTAATGCCTTTGCCGATTTTGGTTTGGCCGTCAAATTTCCCGGAATGAATATAATTGCAGCCACAAGAGGGGCTGGCTTCCTTCATCAGACCATAGCGGCAATTATTGGCTATTGCCAGATCAAGGGTAATTTTGGCACCTATAACAAACTGGTCGGTGACATCAGTTCCTGTATTGTCAAGGATGCGGCCTTTACCGGATAATATATCACTGGCAGTTTTGCCGGGCTGCAATTCTGCCGGATTGCGCGGAGTTGGCAGACCGCCGGTAACTTCCGGGCAAATGGGCACCAGCAGGCCGCTTTGTTGCCATTTGGCAATAATATCACGGCGAATGCGATTACACCTGCCATCATAGCGGACCTTTTGTCCGATAAGGCAGGCGCTGATCAGGATTTTACCGGTTTTCATGGCTTGAAGCTTATTCATTGTGATTGTGGTTGCAAGTTTTAATGTGAGTTTTGTCAAGAGATTGCATGAACAGGAAAGAAAGGTGAACGAAACGTGTCCGAATCGGTTCTGATTGGTGAATCATGGTTTGTTCTTTCGAATATATTGTGGATGCAGACAGATCAGCTGGAATATATTGAATCTGATAATTTTACTATGATTTATGGGTGACGATGAAAACGCCTATGGCGCAGACTGCCATGCCAGACAGTTGTATGGCATTCAGGGTTTCGCCAAATAAAGGCCAGGCAATCAGTGCGGTTATTGATGGCACCAGAAAGAACAGACCGGTTATTTTTGAAACCTTGCCATGGCGCAGCATGATATAGAGCAGGGAAATGGCACCCAGAGACAACACTATAACCAGCCAGCCAAGGGCAAATATTACATCTCCATTCCAGGTTATCTGAAAGTGTTCGCTCAGCATGGCGCCAATGCCAACCACTATGGTGCCACCAATGAACTGCACTACCGGACCGGTGCGCAGATCCACATTGCCGACATGGATTTTTTGCAGAATTGAGCCAAGGGAAATGGCAAAGGTTCCGGCAAATACCGCAAAGATGGTTGCCATATTTATCCCGTTATCGCCAAGGCCAAGCTTTGGCCAAACAACCAGACATACACCAGACAGGCCCAATGCCAGACCGGTCCAGTGTCTGATGCCGGTTTTTTCACCAAGTAATGGTGCGGCCAGCAAAGTTGAGATGAGTGGCTGCAACGCGGTTATCAGGGCGGTTACGCCAGCAGGCATGCCATAATAGATTGCCCAGAAAACCCCGCCAAGATAAACTCCATGCGTCAAGGCACCAATGATCAGGCTCCAGACAGCATCGCTGCCACGTGGCCAGTGCGCCCCGCTGATCAATGCGGCAATCGTAAGAATAATGCCTACAATCAAGAACCGGACAGCCAGAAAGCTTAAAGGCTCAGCAAAAGGAGCGCTTAATCTGGAGCCGATAAAGCCGGTTGACCACATGCCTACGAACAAGATCGGGGCAAAAGGCAGCCAGACCGGGTTGGCGGTCCTTTGCCTGTTCATTTTGTGCAAGTCCAATGCTGGAAGTTAAAAGTCAGAGATTATACCCTTTTTTTCCCAGTCGCCATATCTGGTGGCTTCAGGGCCTTTGCGGCCATAATATTCCTTGGCCAGTTTTTTCTGCTTGAGTCTCTTGCGGCGTTGTTCTGCTTCCTGCAAGGCTCTTTGTGCTGGTGTGCTCAAGGGTTTTTGTTCATCCATTTTCATAAAGCCATTTGAAGTTTTGACATATTGCTATCATATATCTTTACAGGGCAATTAACAAATATGAGAAGCAGGTAAAAATGAATATTGTGCGTACCGGATTGTTGCTGGCGGCCATGACCGGATTATTTCTGGTGATTGGTTTTTTGCTGGGTGGTGAATCAGGCATGCTTATTGCGCTCGTAGTGGCAATAGGCATGAATTTCTTCAGTTACTGGAATTCGGACAAAATGGTGTTGCGGATGAATAATGCGCTAGAGGTTGATGCGCAAACGGCACCGGAATATTATAATATTGTGGCTGATCTGGCGCACAAGGCGCAATTGCCAATGCCCAAAGTCTATATAATCGAAGAAGACCAGCCCAATGCATTTGCCACCGGACGCAATCCTGAAAATGCAGCAGTTGCTGCCACCACTGGTATTATCAGAACCTTGAGCAGTGAAGAACTGGCAGGGGTGATGGCGCATGAGCTGTCGCATATAAAAAATCGCGATACATTGATAATGACGATAACTGCCACTTTTGCCGGGGCGATTTCAATGCTTGCCAATTTTGCCATGTTTTTTGGTGGGCGCTCGCGTGATAACCCGCTGGGGTTTATCGGTACAATTGCCATGATGTTTCTGGCACCAATGGCGGCAATGCTGGTGCAGATGGCTATTTCGCGCACCCGTGAATATTCCGCTGACAGGGGCGGTGCGGAAATATGCGGTAATCCCTTGTGGCTGGCATCGGGACTGGCCAAAATTGCCGGCGGGGCGCAATCATATGAAAACGAAGCGGCAGAAGCCAATCCGGCAATGGCGCCGTTATTTATCATTAATCCATTGTCCGGGGCCAGAATGGACGGGCTGTTCACAACTCATCCGGCAACTGCCAACCGGATTGCCGAGCTTGAAAAACTGGCCAAAGAATGGGGTATCACCTCGGCTGGTCGCCAGACAAGAAGCTCAATACCGAAAATCCGCCGATCTTCCGGCCCCTGGGGATAAGGGAAAAATTTAATGGCAAAACCACGCCAGGGCCTGAAAGCCCGTCAGGCTGCAAGCCAGATTGTGTATCTGGTCATGCATGATCAGCTTTTGCTGGATGAGGCTTTCAACCAGGTAACAGGTGATGGCAAGGATGATGCGCGTGACCGGGCGCTGATCCGGGCTATCAGTGCTACAGCCTTGCGTCGCAATGGCCAGATAAAGGATGTGCTTGCAAGGTTCATGAACAAGCCGCTGGCGCGCAAATTTGCCCTGGCGACTGCGATAATCGAGACGGCTGCGGCACAGATATTGTTTATGAATGTTCCAGATCATGCAGCCATTGATCTGGCTGTTGCGCAGTTGCGGGGCGAGCGCAAGCTGCATAATCTGTCAGGACTTGCCAATGCGGTTTTGCGCAAGCTGACGGCCAGGGGCAGGGGGATTGTTAAAAAGCAGAATGCCGGGATTTTGAATGTTCCCCAATGGATGCGCACATATTGGAACAGGGATTTCGGCAAGGATGTTTCGCGCCAGATCGGATCGGCGGTGATGAATGAAGCAGGGCTTGATATTACTGCAAAAAGTGATGCCGGGCACTGGGCTGAACAGCTTGCCGGTCAATTGCTGCCAGGTGGAACAATCAGGCTTGATGATAATACCGGTTCAATAGAAATGCTGCCCGGATTTGATGCAGGTGAATGGTGGGTGCAGGATTTTGCAGCCAGCCTGCCGGTTAAAATACTGGGTGATGTAAATGGTTTGCAGGTGCTGGATTTATGTGCTGCACCAGGCGGCAAGAGCGCACAACTGGCAGCTGCCGGAGCTACAGTTACCTGTCTTGATGTATCCAGCAAGCGGTTGAAACGGTTGCGGGATAATCTTGCGCGGTTGAAACTTGAAGCAGAGATTATCACCGGCGATGTGCTGTCATATGAGCCAGATGAGCTGTTTGATGTGGTGTTGCTGGATGCGCCATGTTCGGCAACCGGCACCTTGCGCCGTCATCCCGATGCCTTGCATCTCAAACAGCCAGATGATCTTGATATGCTGGTGCAGCTGCAGGCAGAAATGCTGGAAAAGGCTGCCGGGTTTGTCAGGCCGGGCGGCAGGCTGGTTTTTGCCACATGCTCGCTGTTTGCCTGTGAAGGTGAAGAACAGGTTGCACGCTTTGTTAATGGCAATGACAATTTCAGGCGGGCAAGGGCTGAACTTGCCGGGCTTGATCACCTGTTTAACAATGAGGGTGATTTGCGCGCCCTGCCGCATTGCCCGGTTGGTGACAGTCATGGCATGGACGGGTTTTTTGCTTCAGTAATGGTAAAGCATCCGGGTGGGTCATTTTAATGACATAAGATATTCAGCTATTGCCATTGTGTCTTTATTTGGCAGTCTGGACATATTGGTCTGCACATCGCCCATGCCACCACTGGAGAAATTGTCATAACCCAGAATTTCGCCAAAGCGCAGGGCATTATTGAGGTCTTTGGCATCGCTGAACCGCTTGCGGGCCTTAAGATTGCGCAATGAGGGAACCTTGCCCTTGCCGTCAATATGCGGTGCACCGGCAAGTGGTTTGCCGGTGTCGGTTATCATGAAAATATTGCGTCTGGTGTGGCATTCATTGCAGTGACCGGGGCCATTTACCAGATAGGCACCACGGTTTTGTTGTTTGCTCGATCTGCTGGAGTTGTCTGCAAGGGCCAGTTGTTTCCACAATCCAAGGGCCGGGCGCAGGTAATTCTTGTCAAATTGTCTTGAACTGGCAACAACCGGTTTCAGTGTCATCAGATAGGCTTTCAGATCAAGCAGGTCAGTGATCTTCATGCGCGAATAGGATGTGTAGGGAAATGCCGGGAAATAATGTCTGCCAGCAGGCGAGATGCCGCGCTGCATGGCATTTATGAAATCAAGATCGCTCCATGAACCGATACCGGTTGATTTGTCAGGGGTGATGTTGGGTGGATAAAATGTGCCGATCGGGGTTTTCAGCGGACTGCCGCCTGATGGCAGATTGCCTTTTTCAGGCTTGTGGCATGATATGCAGCCGCCGGCATTGTACATTACCTGACCATTTTTGACATCTGTCTGGTGAGGGGGGATTACGGTTTGCGGCAAGGGGTCAGGCTTTGCCAGATATATAAGGGCGGCAATAGTTATAATAACAGTGCCGCCCAGAAATTTCAGGGCCTGCTTCATTAAAAGAAAAACCTGTTTTTGTCGGCAGGATGATTAATGGCGATTATTTCTCGGGTGCCCGGAAAGTCTTGTGGCAATTCTTGCAGGCGCCACCCAACTGGCCAAGAGCTGGCATGAAGTCTTCACCTTTGGTTACACTTGCCATATTTTCAGCTGCTGCAATAGCTTTTTTCATGGCCTTGGCAAAGCCTTCCTCATCCAGCCATATTTCCGGGTTGGCCCGGGTCTTGATGCCGGATTCTTCACCGCTGCCTTCAGGAAAGCGGCTGGAAGCGGTTTCCAGGCTGGATTTGATGGTCATGGCTGATGATTTCACTATATTGGCGTCAAACTGCATCTGGCCCTTGGCTATGGCGGCAAGTTTCTTGATGGCTCCACCAACAGCTTTCATGGCTTCCTGTCGTTCATCGATCACACCGGCACTGGCTGGCAGTGCCAGCATGGCTGAAAGTGTTGCGGCCATGATTAGTGACTTTGCTGAAAATTGCATATGTTCCTCCTGTTTGTCTGTCAGGCAAACTATGCAGATGTGGTCTGATCAGCGCAAGTGTCGCCGGATGATTTTCCCGGTGGTGGTAAGTGGCATATCGTCGAGAAAGCGGATTTTTCGCGGATATTCATGCGCTGCCAGCCTTGTCTTCACGAAGTTTTGAATGTCTTGGGCAAGCTGGTCTGATGGATCAAAGCCATCATGCAGCACCAGATGGGCCACAACTATCTGGGTTCTTACCGGATCATCACGACCAGTAACGGCAGCCAGCTTGATTGCCGGGTGGCCCAAAAGGCAGTCCTCGATTTCACCAGGTCCAATGCGATAGCCAGATGAGGTTATCATGTCATCATCACGGCCAGTGAAATGATAATAACCATCATCATCGCGGTAACCCTGATCACCGGTCAGCAGCCAGTCGCCGCAAAATTTGTCTGTTGTTGCCTGTTCATTATCCCAATATCGCAGGAACATCACCGGGTCAGGGCGTTTGATGGCAATAGTGCCGATTGCATTATTGGCAAGTTCATTGCCCTGATTGTCGATGATGGCAAGCTTGTGACCGGGAACCGGTTTGCCGATGGCGCCGGGTTTGAGAACATCAAGACTGGCGCAGGATTCAAGCACCAGATTGCATTCGGTCTGGCCATAGACCTCATTGATATGCAGCCCCAGTTCATCCATGGCCCAACCTTGCAACTGGCGACCAACTGCTTCACCACCTGAAAACAGGGTTCGCAATTGCAAATTGGCTTTCTGTTCGGGATCGGGCGGTGAGGCACGCATGATTTTAAGAGCGGTGGGGGGAATGAAAATATTGCGGATTGGCAGGCTGGACAGCAGGTCCCATGCCTGTTCGGCATCAAATTTGTCAAATTTGCAGGCAACAACCGGCACGCCCAGATAAAGCGCCGGCAGCATGACATTTAGCAGCCCGCCAGCCCAAGCCCAGTCTGCCGGTGTCCATAACATATCATCAGGCTGGGGCAGGAAATCATGGGCGAACTGGACACCTGGAATATGGCCGAGCAATATCTGATGGGAATGCAGGGCACCTTTGGGCGGGCCGGTAGTGCCGGATGTGTAAATCATAAGAGCGGGATCATCATGGCGGGTCTTGATGGAGGCAAACTCATCGCTTTGCCGGTTCAACTGTTCGGTAAAATCCTTGCTGTCAATGAATATACACTGGTCACGATCAATAATATTTGCGGTTTTATCCGCTGAAGCGCTGGTCAGGAACAATATTGATGCACCGCTATTGTCCAGCCGGTAGGCCAGTCCGTCAGAGCCAAACAGCATGGCAAGTGGCAGGGCAATGGCGCCGAGCTTGTAGATGGCCATATGGATGGCGCAAGTTTCCGGCATTTGCGGCAACAGGATGGCCACCCGGTCACCGCGGGCAATGCCCTTTTGGGTTAACAGATTGCAAATCCTGTTGGAAAGTGCTTCCAGTTGGCCATAGGTGGTTATATTTGTGGTTTTGTCAGGGGTGCGGGTGATGATTGCCGGACGTTCCGGTGCCTTTCGTGCCCAATGAGTACAGGCAGAATAACCGATATTGAAAAATTCGGGAATATCCCACTCAAACCTGTCATAAAGACTTTCATATGAACCGGTATTTTCCAGCATTTTGATCTCCGTGTGCCGGTGAAGGGTTAATGAAAGGTTGTTTTCAATTTTATATACCCGGCATGGTTTATCTGTTTATTAGCTTATTTGTTTTATACAGGAAAAACCAGCTGAGGAGATTTATTATGTACAGCGTACCACAGCAGCAGCGAGATGATCGTCGTCCGCAATATGATATTCCGGCCACAAGGCCGCCAAAACAGCTTTCACCTGAGATCAATGAAGTTTTGCATATGCTTGCCGCATATGAAAGATCAGATGAGAATGAGGATCAAGAAGCAGCGCGCGACAGCCAGCCGTCACGTTTGCGATAGATAGTGGAAGCACTGACGCCCAAGGCCTTTGCCGCTTTGGGTACTGAACCATCAGCAGCAATAATTGCAGCCTCGATAGCATCACGTTCAATCTGCCATAATTGTCTTGTCGGCATATTACCGGCGCGGCGCAGACAGGTTACATCAAGATCAGGCACAGATTGCGGCTCAATAGCCAGCATGTCAGCCTCTACAAGTTCACCATCATTAAATACCACAGCCTGGCGGATTATATTCTGCAACTGGCGGATATTGCCCGGCCATGAATAATTATTGATTGCCATCAACGCATCAGGAGTGAAATCGATAAATCCTTTTGCTTCCTGTGTGGCATATTTGGCCAGATAATGCCGGGCAATCAGTTCAATATCACCATGGCGGGCGCTGAGCGGTGGCATGTGTATTGGCAGCACATACAGTCGATAATACAGGTCTTCGCGAAAGCGACCCTGTTCTACTTCGTTCAAAGGGGTCTTGTTGGTGGCACAGATAATCCGTACATCCAGCTTTTCAGGCGCAGGCGCACCGATTTTCTGCACATAGCCGGTTTGCAGAAAGCGCAGCAATTTGGTCTGCAGATTATAATCCAGCTCGCAAATCTCATCCAGAAACAGGGTGCCGCCATCAGCCAGACTTGCCGCGCCATCACGATTGGCAATGGCGCCGGTGAATGAACCCTTGAGGTGGCCAAACAGTTCAGATTCCAGCAGGTCTTTGGGAATGGCGCCGCAATTTATGGCAATGAACGGACCTTTGGCACGATTCCCCTGAGCATGAATGGTCTCGGCGCATATTTCCTTGCCGGTGCCTGTCTGGCCGGTAATAAATACCGGGGCGGGTGAATTTGCCACCTGAACAATCTTGGAAAACAGGGCCAGCATGGGCTGTGAGGCCCCGATAAATCCATTGCTGAAAACACTATTTGTCAATTCAGCCTGCCTTGTACTGGTTGTTCGCGGATAAAACGGCGATGGTTTCACTGGTGCATTCCAGCACGGTTTCGACCAGAGCTGATTCAACCGGCTCATCAGCGCATAATTTGGCCAGTCTTTCCAGTGATCTGGCCAATCCTGCAAGTTTCGGGGCGGCAAAAGACAGGGCTATGCCTTTCAGCTTGTGGGCATAGATTGCGGTTTCGCCATTATCCTTTTTGGCAGCAGATATGCGCAAGAGATCAGCACTTTGCCGCAATTCGGCAATGGCGGTGTCTGTCAAAGAGCACCAGACGGTTTCATTTATCTGCTGTCTGACAGATAATAATCCGTCCTTGCTGATCAGTTCATCGCTGCTGGTTTCTTCGACATAATTATCGTTGATCGGCTCACTGGTGCGATCTATCTGCATGCGCAGAACCTTGTCTATGGTTTTGTGCAATGCCTGTTTGCTGGCGGGTTTTGGCAGGGCGATGTCAAAATTTTCCTGCCAGAAATCCTTGTGGTTCTTGTCAGCCAGAAATGCCGACAGGGCAATGATCGGGGTATCAGATGAACCACCGGCCAGATTGCGTATCTCGCGGGCGGCAACCACACCATCCATGACCGGCATTTCAATATCGAGAATTACGATGTCGTAATTTTTCCCATTGGCAAAATGACTGACGGCTTCTTCACCATGTTCTGCGGTGTCAACATCGCAGCCAATATGGCGCAACAGGGCAGCGGTCAGGATGCGGGCAGCATCTGAATCCTCTGCCAGCAGGACCGATGGTCTGGAGCCATCGGAACATGTGAGTTTCTTGAATTGAAGCTTTGGTTTCTTTGGCTCAACCGGCATACGCAAAACAAACTTTTACTGTGAAAGATACTAACTGCTTCACAGTAACTCAAATCAATGAATAGTTCGTTTACCCGGTATCGTTACTTGGTGCCGTACATTCTGTCACCGGCATCGCCAAGACCGGGGATGATATAACCATTATCATTGAGGTGGCTGTCGATTGCAGCGGTCACAATTTCCACGTCACTATGGGCATTGCCAAGGGCTTTGATACCTTCAGGAGCTGCCAGCAGGCAGACAAATTTGATGTTTTTGGCACCGGCCTTTTTAAGCTGGTCGATAGCTGCAATAACCGAATTGCCGGTTGCCAGCATCGGGTCGACCACAATAATCGGCCTTTGACCCATATTGTCGGGCATTTTGAAATAATACTCAACCGGTTTGAGGGTCTCATGATCGCGATAAAGCCCGATATGTCCAACCCTTGCGGACGGCACCAGATCAAGCATACCATCCAGCAGACCGTTACCGGCTCGCAGGATTGAAACAAAAACCAGTTTCTTGCCGGACAGTTTTGGAGCCTGCATCTCTTTCAGCGGGGTTTCGATGGTGACATTTTCAACCGGCAGTTCGCGCAGGACTTCATAGGCCAGAAGATGGGATATTTCACGCAGCAACTGTCTGAACACAGCCGATGATGTGTTCTTGTCACGCATCAGGGTGAGCTTGTGTTTCAAAAGTGGGTGGTCAACGTGAATCAGATTATCGCTCATTTTTATCCCCTATTAAAGAAAATCATCGCCGATAGTCTTAAGAGCCTTGCCAGATTTTCACAAGCTGATTGACAAGCAAATCTGATTCAATCCACTGTTTAATGTCTGAAATGCCGCATTCCGGTAAATACCATGGCAAGTCCGGCCTCATCGGCGGCCTTGATTACCTCATCATCGCGCATTGAACCGCCTGGCTGAATTACTGCCGTGGCGCCGGCTTCTGCTGCCTGCAACAATCCGTCCGCAAACGGGAAGAAGGCATCAGAAGCTACAACCGAGCCTTTGGCAAGGGCTACATCAAGGCCTTCATTTTTGGCAGCATCCATTGATTTGGAAGCAGCAATGCGGGCTGAGTCAACTCGTGACATCTGACCGGCACCGACACCGACCGTGGCTCCGTCCTTTACATACAAGATGGTATTGGACTTGACATGTTTGGCAATCTTGAAAGCAAATTTGAGATCGGCCAGTTCGCGTTCGCTCGGGGCCTTTTTGGTTACCACTTTCAGTTCAACATCATCAACATTGCCATTGTCGCGTGACTGGACCAGCATGCCGCCAGAAACGGTTTTCATGTTAATGCCGGGAGCGCGCGGGTCTGGAAGATCGCCGGTAAGCAGCAGTCGCAGGTTTTTCTTGGAAGCAATGATTTCAAGGGCTGCATCATCAGCATCAGGAGCAATAATGACTTCGGTAAAGACTTTTACGATTTCGCTGGCAATATCTGCATCCAGCGTGCGGTTAACTGCAATGATACCACCAAAGGCACTTACCGGGTCACAGCGCAAAGCCAGTTTGTAGGCTTCAACCAGACTGTCGCCAATGGCCGCACCACATGGATTGGCGTGTTTGACGATCACGCAGGCAGCAGTTAATGCCGGGTCAAATTCAGCCACACATTCAAAGGCGGCATCAGTGTCATTGATATTGTTGTATGACAGTTCCTTGCCCTGTATCTGGCGGGCACTGGCAACGCCGGGGCGGGATTTGCCGGATCTGTAGAAGGCTGCCCATTGATGCGGGTTTTCGCCATAGCGCAGTTTTTGCAGCAAGGTGCCGCCTGTGGCGCGATAATCTGCGGCCTTGATATCTGCCTCGTTCAGCATCCAGTTGGAAACAGCCGCATCATAGGCGGCGGTGCGGGCATAGGCCTTGGCGGCAAGGGCGCGGCGCAGTTCAAAACTGGTTTCGCCATTATTTGCAGACATTTCTTCTGCTACACGGTCATAATCAGCGGCATCGACGATAACAGTTACATCACCATGGTTCTTGGCGGCAGCGCGAACCATTGCCGGGCCGCCAATGTCGATATTTTCAATGCACTGATCATAATCACCGCCTGCTTCCAGCGTGGCTTCAAACGGGTAGAGATTGACCACCAGCAAATCAATGCCAGTGATATTGTGCTGCTGCATGGCAGCTACATGGTCTTTATTGGAGCGTATTGCCAGCAGACCGCCATGCACCATCGGGTGCAGGGTTTTTACCCTTCCATCCATAATTTCAGGAAAACCGGTTATCTCAGAAACATCTGTCACTTTCAGTCCGGCATCGCGCAGGGCTTTGGCGGTGCCGCCCGTGGACAGCAATTCCACTCCGGCATCTGCCAGTTTTTGGCCAAATTCCACAAGGCCGGTTTTATCAGAAACAGAAATTAATGCACGCCGGATAGGGTTGGACATCTTGAAATGACTCCGTTCAGTCTTGATTTGATGAATGAAGTCATGCGCATAACACGGACGCGCCCGGTTTGAAACAGACAAGATGTCTTATCTGTTGATATATCCGCCGTTTCTTGTTGTTGAAAGGCTGGCTAGCCTTTCAGGCCAAGCAGTTTTTCATAGTCAAGTGAACGACCCACGAGAATTTCTCCGCTCTTGCCAAGGCTGCCCTTATTGGCACCGTCAACAGCATATTCTATCAGGCCGCCATCGCGGGAGATGACAACCAGACCTTTTCTGTCAGGTACACGGTAAGAATCACCCTTCATCAAGGTTCGGGTCATGACCACATTGCCCTTAGCGTCTTCAATTCTGATCCAGACATTGGATTTTGCAGTCAGTACCAGATGGGTGTTCTTGTTCTCAGAACCATAAATGCGGCCGCCTGTAGCGGCAATTTTGGTCTTGTCCACCTGTGGAACCTCTCCAGCTGGTTTTGCCGGAATGGAGGCAGTGTTGATATTTGCATCCTTGGTGTTTTCAGCAATCAGCTTGTCGAGACCGCTTAAAGAGTTTGCCGCTGCATCAGCTTCATTGGTGACTTCTGTATTGGCAGGCATCATGTCATCATTTAATGGCTGCTCCTTGACAGAAGCAATACTGACGCCGGTATTTTGGCCATTTCCGGTTGTGGATGGCATGAAATACCAGCCCATGGCACCAAACAGCATAACTGCGCCAAGGCAGGAGGCAACGATACCGCCAGCACCGGAGGTTACGGATTTCATCTTGTCCATGAACGGGAACATCAGGATTTTGGCACTGGATAATGGGGCGGGCCGTTTGGGGTCTGCAGCAGGTTTTGACTGACCAAGTTTTGCCGGTCTTGGCAGAAATCTGGCAAAATGCATAACCAGTGGTTCGGCTTCAAAGTCAAGGAAACTGGCATAAGAGGCAATCATTGCCAGAGCATCAGCTCTTTGGGGAAGTCCGGCAAGGTCGCCATTTTCAATTGCAGCCAGATGTGCAGGGTGAATATTGATTACAGCACCTGCATCTTCAAGGCTTATGCGGCGCTTTTCGCGTTCGCGCTGCAGGAACCAGCCAGCCTCGCCAACCGGATCAACCGCTCCGTCCGGGCGTTTTCTGAAAAAGCTGAATTCACCATTTTCTGCAATTGTTGACTGTGCTGTCATAATACCAAACTCTTAAAACTATACGGACCATTATCTTTAAGCTGGCGGATTGGGAGACAAATCCGGCAGCGTTGGATTGTTGTGACACAAGCATGAAGAAAAATGGTAAGCAGAGTATGAACAACAGACAATTTTATTAAAATTGTTGGTAAATTATCCGCGCCGGGTTTTATATGCAGCACTGACGGGAACTAGATCAAAGCCTTTGCTTTTCAGGTCCTTTATCCAGTCATTTATGGTTTCTATGGTAGTTTCAAGTCCGGTTGCCGAGCCGATGGCCAGCCCGTTTTGCCGGGCCAGACTTTCAAGTGCCGATAATTGGCGCTGAATGGATATTGGTTCTGAATTGCTGTCGAGCACCATATTTGCCCGCCTTATAGGCAATGAAACAGCTTCAGCAATATTACGGGTAAGATTGGCCCCATTGGAAGCATCATCAAGATAGACCAGTCCGCGAGCTTTCAGGCGTGAAAAAACCGGCATCAATGCGCCCCCGTCAGAGGTGAATTTGGCGCCCATATAGTTTGTTACCCCGGCATAACCGGAAAACCGGCTGAGGAACCATTGCAGATTATCGAGGTTTTTCTCCGGTGCTGCAGTTGCCAGCAAGGTTCTGGGTCCAGGGTTAATTCCGGGATAGCCATAAGGCTCCATTGGCAGATGCAGATATATTTCATGGCCCTTGCTGCGGGCCTTGTTTATTGATCGCTGTATGGATTTTCCATAAGGGGCAAAGGCAAAGCTGACCGGGCCGGGAAGTGAGGAGATTGCCAGATCTGTAAGTCGCCGGTTAATGCCCATGCCACCAATTATCAAGGCGATTTTCGGTCTTGATGATTGCAGCACCGAGTTTTTGGTTCTGGCGGCATAGACAGTGAACGGGCGCTTGCCATTGCGGGCAATTTTGGGAATCGTACCATAGCGGCCACGTTCTGATACTGAGCGCACCGGGGCTTTTACCAATGGTGGCGAGTTATAGCGTCTTGTGGGTTGCCTGATGATTGTCACCTGGCCGGAGGAAGCCAGTTCGCGGTCTGCTGCCAGATCTTGCGGGTCTGGTTCAACATCTTGCGGGTCACTGTTTTCAACCGGTTCTTGCGGTTGTTGTTTGGGAGTGGAGGCAGTGACCAGCTTTTCCAGCTTGTGGATTTTGATATTGAGGCTGACCCCGGATTCTATGGCAGGTCCGCTCATGGTCCAGGCAAACCCGCCGGCAAACAGCAATATGACCAGTCCGGTTGCTGCCTGCAAGGTAGATGGTTGCAGCTTTTTCAGCCGGTCAGAAATGGTTTGTTTTTTCAAAGGCTGGCGCAGATCGTCAGACATTGGGGGTTCCCGGTACAACTGAAATTTACTGATTCGTTTGAAAATACATAGTGACATAAAATTCGGTGATAGTACAAAAACCTTTTTTCAGATAAACAGGGTGGATAAAAACTCAGGGCACACATGTTGAATTCACCTAAATTGAAAGCGGTACTGGGGCCAACCAATACCGGCAAAACCCATCTGGCTATTGAGCGCATGGTTGCATATTCAACCGGCATGATCGGCCTGCCATTGCGGTTGCTGGCGCGAGAGGTTTATGACCGGGTGGTGGAAAGGGTTGGTGATCAGGCCGTGGCGCTGATCACCGGGGAAGAAAAGATCATACCATTATCACCGCGTTACTGGATATGCACGACCGAAGCCATGCCGCTTGATATCAGGGTGGAGTTTCTGGCGGTTGATGAAATACAGCTTTGTGCAGATTTTGATCGCGGCCATGTGTTCACCAACCGGTTGCTGCATGCAAGGGGCTTGCAGGAAACCATGGTCATGGGGGCTGCAACGGTCAAGGGCGTGATCAAAACCCTTTTGCCGCAAACCCGGTTCGAAGCTCGCGAGAGATTGTCAAAGCTGACATATGGTGGCCGCAAAAAGCTGACGCGAATTCCCAGACGTTCTGCCATTGTGGCTTTTTCGGCGGAAAAAGTATATGCGATTGCCGAACTCATAAGGCGCCAGCGCGGCGGGGCGGCTGTGGTCATGGGGTCCTTGTCGCCGCGTACCCGCAATGCCCAGGTTGAGCTTTACCAGTCTGGTGAAGTTGATCATCTGGTGGCAACAGATGCCATCGGCATGGGGCTGAATATGGATGTCGATCATGTTTTCTTTGCCGCAACCAAAAAATTTGACGGGTTTTCATATCGTCATCTGTCGATAGCTGAAATGGGCCAGATTGCCGGGCGGGCCGGGCGGTTCATGAATGATGGAACATTCGGTGTTACAGCTGATGCGCGCGGCTTTGATGCTGAAACCATAGAGCGGATGGAAGAGCATCATTATGATGTGGTCAAGGTCATGCAATGGCGCAATCATAATCTCAATTTTGCCAGTGTTGAGCGGTTGCTGGCCTCATTATACGCATTGCCCAATCGTGAAGGTTTGACCCGGGCCAGAACAGCGGCAGATATTTCAGCGCTGGAGATTTTGAAAAATCAGGCTGACACCATGGAGCTGGTGCGTTCGCGCGATGATGTTGCCCGGTTGTGGCAGACCTGCCAGATACCTGATTATCGCAATATTTCGCCTCAGGACCATGCCGGGATGATTGCAAAAATCTTTGAATATGTGTCGGCGGGAAAAAGAAAAATCGATCCTGACTGGTTCAACAGGCAATTATCCTTTTGCGCTAACACTGAAGGGGATATTGACACACTGTCGATGCGTATTGCACATATTCGCACATGGACTTTTGTGGCAAACCGTTCAGACTGGACAGATGACCCGGTTCTCTGGCAAAACCGTACCAGGCAAATAGAAGATTCACTGTCAGATGCCTTGCATGAAAAACTGACGCAAAGATTTGTAGACCGGCGCACCTCGGTATTGATGAAGCGGTTGCGCCAAAGGGAAAAATTGATGACGAGTGTTGAAGACGACGGAAGTGTAATGGTTGAGGGAGAAAAGGCTGGAACCATAAAAGGCTTCAGGTTTGTCTCTGAACTGGCTTCAGACAAGAACTCCAAAACCATTCTGGCCGCGGCCCAGCCAACTATTGCCAGTGAAATTGCCGGGCGGGCACAATCACTTACCGCTGCTCCTGATACTGACTTAAGTCTGAGCCCCAATGGTTATATTATCTGGAACAAGGCCAATGTGGCCCGGCTTGAAGCTGGCGACCAGTTGTTAAAGCCAAAGGTGATGCTTATGGCTGATGAGCAGCTGGGAGATGCTGACCGGGCGGCGATCCAGTTCCGTCTGGACCGGTTTGTCGGGCGGCATATCGGTTCAGTTCTGGAGCCTTTGCAGAACCTTTATGATGATGATGAAATGGATGGGCTGGTCAAGGGCGTGGCCTTTCAGATTATTGAAAATCTTGGGGTGATTGAGCGTACAAGGATCAATGATGATATCAAGTCGATGAATCAGGAGATGCGCGGCAAGCTGAGAAAGCACGGGGTACGCTTTGGGGCATTTCATATTTTCATACCTACATTGCTTAAACCGGCGCCGACACAATTGCGGCTGTTATTATGGGCATTGCAGAAAGAAAAAGCTGGCAAGTTTGACCGTTCGGACCTGCCGGAAGTGCCGGGTCAGGGGCTTACCTCGGCTGAACTGGACAATTCAGCCCCTGAAAATTTCTTCACTATTGCCGGGTTCGGGCCATGTGGTAACCGGGTGGTGCGCATTGACATGCTGGAACGGCTGGCTGACATGATCCGCCAGCGTGTATTCTGGCGTCCGGCAAAAGAAGGTGATGAACGCCCGGAAGGCTCGGTTGAGGGTGGCGGCTTTACGGCTATTCCTGACATGATGTCACTGGTTGGCTGTTCGGGGGATGAATTTGGCGAGATTCTGAAATCACTTGGTTTCATGGCGGAAAAACGTCCCTTACCGGTGCCGGTGAAAGAAGAAAGCGGAAGTGAAAAACCAGATGCTGCCAAAGCTGATGCGGAAGAGGGTGAGGCAAGTGAAGCTGAAACTGCAAAGGCTGAGGTAGAGGACCAAAAGCTGGTTGCTGATGAGGTTGCAGATGAACCGCAATTCATGGAAGTGTGGTGGCCAAAGGATACCGGACCGTTCAGAGCGCAAAAAAAGACGAGCCGGCGCCGTGAGCAACCGGCAAGGCACAAGCAGGGTAAAAAGCCACAGCAGAAACCCAATCAGAGGCACAGGAAAA
This sequence comes from Hyphomicrobiales bacterium, assembly GCA_026990765.1. Classification (GTDB taxonomy): domain Bacteria; phylum Pseudomonadota; class Alphaproteobacteria; order Rhizobiales; family Aestuariivirgaceae; genus JALWJW01. The sequence goes on from JALXCV010000143.1 coordinate 31,993, forward strand.
AACCGCAAAAGATTGATCCTGATTCACCATTTGCGGTTCTTGGTGCGCTCAAAGGCAGTCTTGAAAAGCGCAAATGACAATTTTGCATAAACAGTGACAATTTAATGCGTGCACAATCAAAAATGTACTGCTATAGGCATTGGTATATAACAAGCGTCTAATACTGCTTTGGAGATAATTACTAGCTATGACCTACATCGTTGATGACAATTGCATTATGTGCAAATACACAGATTGTGTTGAAGTTTGTCCGGTTGACTGTTTTTACGAAGGTGAAAACTTTCTGGTTATTCATCCTGAAGAATGCATAGATTGTGGTGTATGCGAGCCGGAATGTCCGGCAGAGGCTATCAAGCCTGATACCGAGCCGGGTCTGGAAAAATGGCTTGAGATTAATACCAAATATTCTGAAATCTGGCCTAATATCACCATGCAGAAAGATCCCATGCCGGATGCTGCCAAATATGATGGTGAAGAAGGCAAGCTGGAAAAGTACTTTTCCGAAAAGCCGGGTGAAGGCGATTAACCATAGATCATGTTGACGGGCTGCTGGCACGTTACCATTTGTTAATGCTCTTTAATTTAGTGCTTTTTTGTGCTATACACATCACTGTGATGTAGGACAAACGATATCATTTTGCCTGGGCTTCGATTTCGAGCCCGGCATTTTTTTCGGCAGATTCTGCCAGAAGATGGGGCGGGAATTACTCGCAATCTGGAGAATTTGCATACATCACTAAAGACAAAAACAACGCATTTGCGAGGTGTTAAGCGTATGACCGCTCAGAAAAAAACAAAAAAGAATAAATTCAAGGCAGGGGAATTTGTTATTTATCCATCCCACGGGGTTGGCAAGGTTGTTGATATTGAAGTTGAAGAGATCGCAGGGATTCATCTGGAATTGTATGTGATTGATTTTGACAAGGAAAAAATGCGTTTGCGGGTTCCTCTGGCCAAGGCTGACAGTGTCGGTATGCGCAAATTATGTGACAAACTGGATATCGCCAAGCATCTGACGATACTTGAAGGTCGCCCGCGCATCAAGCGCACCATGTGGTCGCGCCGGGCGCAGGAATATGAAGCCAAGATCAATTCGGGCGAGTTGAAACTGGTTGCTGAGGTCGTGCGTGACCTGTTCCGCTCTGAAACCCAGCCTGAACAGTCATATTCAGAACGCCAGCTTTATGAAGCAGCACTTGACCGGATGGCCCGTGAAGTTGCTGTTGTTAAAAAATATGATGACAAGCAGGCAATTGAAGAAATGGAAAGCATCATGCGTGCTTCCAAATACCGTGCTCCAAAACCAGCAGAAGAAGAAAGCGACGGCGAAGAAAAAGCCGCGTAAAAATTTTTATTTGACGACACCATCAAACCCGTTGTCTGTTTGTTGCAGACAGCGGGTTTTTTGTCGGGCTGTAGCAAACTGTATGCAGGCCAGAATTATCTGCTTTATTTAATTGGCTATTTACATGGTGGTACAAGTAAAGTAAGGCTAGTTGCGAATGACACGCAACTGCAATAAGAAATGAATATAGGCAAGATAATGAAACCATCCACCATAATCACAATGAGTGCCACTTTGGGTTTTTTCGTGATTTTTTCTCTTCCGGTTCAGGCCCAAACTATACCGACATTTAAAATATCGATGAATAACGGAGTTGTTACACCAGCAAGGCTGGAAGTGCCCAAAGATGTCAATGTCAAGCTTGTAGTGACCAATAAAGGTTCAGCGACAGCAGAATTTGAAAGCAAGATGCTGCATATCGAAAAAATAGTGGCTGCAGGTGCAACAGTCACATTGACCTTGCGCGGGCTAAAAGCTGGTTCATATGAGTTTGTTGATGAATTTACGGAAGATAAAAAAACCGCACATGGTTTTATCATCGCCAAATAATTCTTGCACATTTATCCGGTAATTCATCTACCCAAGAGGAAAGTGGACCATGTCTGGCCAAATAATTTTCATTGTCTGGCGTGAAAGCGTCGAAGCGCTTTTAGTGGTTGGAATTTTGAATGCCTGGTTGCAGCATAACGCATCTGACAGCGGAGCCAGGCGCTATTTGTGGGGGGGCGTTGCTGCCGGGATTGCGGTAGCATTTGTGATTGCCTATGTGATTTTCAATCTGGCTGCGTCTTTGCCACCAGATGCGCTGGATTACTTCATGGTGGCGATGATGTTGATTGCAACCATTTTGATAATGCAAATGGTCTTCTGGATGCGCACCCATGGGTGTCAGCTAAAGCAGCATCTGGAACAGGGTCTGGGTGCAGCTGTGGCCCATAAACGCTGGTGGGGAATATTCATGCTGGCAATGATTGCCGTGGCTCGCGAAGGTAGCGAAACGGTTGTCTTTGTCTATGGGCTGTTATCATCGGCAAGAAATGATGGCATGTTGCAGATAACAGCTGCAATTGCGCTGGGTTTTGCAATTGCTGTTGCAACCTATGGATTATTGCAGCTTGGCGGGCGTTACCTGTCATGGCGACTGTTTTTCAAATTCACCGAAATCATGTTGCTTTTATTAGGCTGCGCGCTTGCAGTAAGCGCCGCCGGCAAACTGATTTTACTTGGAATCCTGCCATTTACCTCAGTCATATGGAATACCGGCTGGCTACTGGATGACGGCTCGCGATTGGGCGGAGTAATCAGCGCCCTGACCGGCTACAGATCAGCACCTGATCTGGTTGTTCTGGCTGTATGGGTAATTTATTGGGGGGCGATCCTTTTTGTTACCAGACTGCAACAAATGCGAATAAGGCTCAACTGACCAATTCCAGTGCTTTTGCAACAATATCAGAACCGGCATTGTCCAGATGGGCGTGGTCTGACAGGTAGCGTCGCCATTTGCGTGCGCCCGGTCTTGCGTGAAACAGGCCGAGCATATGCCGGGTTATCTGGGACAGTCTGGCACCGGCAGCTAGCTGTTGATCAATCCATGGCAACATGGCTTCAACTATTGCCTTGCGATTATCAAAGCGGTCGGGTTTTCCATATATCTGACTGTCAACAGAGGCCAGAATGAACGGGTTGTGATAGGCGGCTCGACCAAGCATAACCCCGTCAACATGCTGCAAATGCTGCTTTGCTGCTTCAAGATCGGCAATGGCGCCATTTATGTGGATTTCAAGTTCCGGGTGGCTTTGTTTCAGGCGGTAGACGCGCTGGTAATTGAGCGGAGGTATTTCGCGGTTTTCCTTGGGTGACAGGCCCTGAAGCCAGGCCTTGCGGGCATGGATGATGAAGGTTTCACACCCTGCAGAGCTTACAATATCAACAAACCGCTCAAGATCTTCATCCTCATCATGATCGTCAATTCCGATGCGGCACTTGACGCTAACCGGTATTTTAACAGTTGAGCGCATGGCAGATACACATTCGCCCACAAGTTCCGGTTCAGCCATCAAGGCAGCGCCAAACCGGCCTGACTGCACCCTGTCAGACGGGCAGCCAACATTCAGATTGATTTCATCATAGCCAAATTGTTCACAAATTGCCGAGGCCTGTGCCAGTTCATCCGGTTTTGACCCGCCAAGCTGGACGGCAATGCGATGTTCAAATTCATCAAACCCGACAAGGTGCCGGCGATCCCCAAACACTACCGCGCCTGATGTAACCATCTCGGTATAAAGCAGCGCATGTCTGGTTATAAACCGATGAAACCCGCGACAATACCGATCAGTCCAGTCCATCATCGGGGCTACGGAGAATGTTTTTTGGTGAGGTTTCAATTGTTTATACTATTGTTGGAAGGGTTGTACAGGGAAAATAGTGTGCGGAAAAGGGCACTGTTGTACGGATTTGGATGTCTTTTGATCCCTTAGAGTACGAAATTTGTACGGCTTTAGCAAATTGTACGAAAGTGGGCATGGTCACTATTGTAAAGACATAAGAAGGAAGATGGCGTACAATAGTCCACCGTAGGCGGTAAATATGCGTCCCGTACCTTCCGTGTCAAATTTTAAGCCGAAATTGTTCACCCCCAAGCTGTGCTTTGATGATCTGGTAAGCCTGAATGCCTAGTTGTTCATGAACTGTAATGCGTTAGGCTCGCGCTCTCACCCTGAGCAGAAAAATAATATAGTTGTTGCGGTTTTTGCACTGGAACGCACCGAACTGCGATCATTGCGTCTGGGTTTTGACGGTTATGTGGAAAAAGCGGTTCGGGTGCGTTCCACCCGTCAGGTTAAATATGACCGCAACTGTTACAGCGTTCCATCCAGGTATGCAGATTGTCTTATCTGTCTGCGCGCCT
>JALXCV010000144.1:0-12366 GCA_026990765.1 Hyphomicrobiales bacterium
GCGCTTTACCCGTACCGGTGCCCATAATGGGGTAACAGTATTTGATGATTATGGTCATCATCCTGTTGAAATTGCCTCGGTTCTGGGGGCGGCGCGTTCGGTGGCCAAAAACAGGGTAATAGCTGTGGTGCAGCCGCATCGATATACCAGATTGCGGGATTTGTTCGATGAGTTTTCCAATTGTTTCAATGATGCAGATACGGTGATTGTGGCCCCGGTGTTTGAAGCTGGTGAAGACCCGATTGAAGGGATAAACCACGAGGCTCTGGCGGAAAATATGCGGATGCGTGGCCACCGGCATGTAGAAACCATTAATGGACCAGGAGACCTGGCCCCGAAAATTCATTCAGTTGCGAAAAAGGGCGATATTGTCTTGTGTCTGGGTGCGGGATCAATTTCGATATGGGCCTATGCGCTTCCTGATGAACTTGCAGCTTTTGACAAGAGTGAGTGATATTGATGCCGCTTATTGACGGTGAAAAACTGTTAAGGCAACTGCCTGAAGTTCGAGGGCGGATGCGGACCAATGCCGATATGTCGGAACTGACGTGGTTTCGGGTTGGTGGACCAGCTGAGGTTCTGTTTATTCCGCGCGATGAAGCTGACCTTGCAGATTTTCTTAAAAATACTGATCCGTCAATACCGGTATTCGTTGTCGGGGTTGGATCCAACCTTTTGGTGCGTGATGGCGGTATCAAGGGGGTGGTTATACGTCTGGGTCGCGGTTTTGCGCAAATGGCCGTTGAGGATCAAACCCGCATCAGGGCAGGATCAGCGGTGCTGGATGTGCGGCTTTCCCGGTTTGCCATGGATAATCTTATTGATGGGTTAACCTTTTTTAGAGGTATCCCCGGCACCATTGGAGGAGCGCTTGCCATGAATGCTGGTGCGCATGGTGGAGAGACAAAAGATGTGCTGGTTGAGGCACGGGTTATTGACCGGTCGGGGAATATATCGGTGATTAGGAACAAGGATATGGAATACAGCTACCGCCATTGCGGTTTGCCGCGTGATCTAATCTTTACCGAAGCCCTGTTTGAGGGCTGGCCCGGTGAACGTGAGGTGATTGCCGCGCGGATGGCTGAAATTACCGAAATGCGTGAAGAAGCCCAGCCGGTGAGGAGTCGAACAGGTGGTTCAACCTTCAAAAACCCGCCTGATGCCAAATCATGGCAGCTTATAGATGCAGCTGGAATGCGCGGGGCTGTAGTTGGCGGTGCCCAGGTGTCGCAACTGCATTGTAATTTTCTGATCAATAATGGTGATGCCACTGCCAGCGATATTGAAACCCTGGGTGAAAATGTCAGGGAAAAGGTAAAACAGAATTCAGGCGTTGATCTCGATTGGGAAATCAGGCGCGTTGGAGAAAAAACAAATGGCGTTTGATGCTTCATATCAAAAACGTGAGCCACGGCACACAAAGGTTGCGGTCCTTATGGGCGGATGGTCAAATGAGCGACCTGTCAGCATATCTACCGGGCAGGCCTGTACCAGGGCGCTGGAAGAGGCCGGGTATGAAGTTACCCAGATTGATGTTGACCGCAATATCACCAAGGTTCTGTCAGAACTGCATCCGGATGTAGCATTTAATGCGCTGCATGGAACCTGGGGTGAGGACGGGCATGTGCAGGGAGTTCTGGAAACCCTGCAAATTCCCTATACGCATTCAGGAGTTCTGGCATCAGCGCTGGCCATGGACAAGCAGCGCTCCAAGGGAGTGTTTAAGGAAGCCGGGATACCGGTTGCCGAAAGCCGGGTGGTAAGCCTTGAGCGGGCTGCAGAAAAACATGCAATGCAGACACCTTACGTGATCAAGCCGGTAGCAGATGGATCATCGGTCGGGGTGCATATTATCAAGCGCGGTGCCAAGCGGCCCCCGGAAAACCTGTTGCAGGAGCGCGAGATATTTGGCGATGAGGTGATGGTTGAAAGATATATTCCAGGGCGCGAACTGACCTGTGCCGTGATCAGTGATGTTTCGGTCGGGGTGATCGAGATCATGCCAAATCTGGGGTTTTATGATTACAAGGCCAAATATGAAGAAGGTGCGTCAGCCCATGTATTGCCCGCAGATATTCCCAAACGGGTTTATCGCAAGGTGCAGGAATATTCGATGGCAGCTCACAATGCGCTTGGCTGTCGGGGAGTATCACGGGCTGATTTCAGGCTGGATGATACGCGCGATAATGAATGGGAATTGATTTTGCTGGAGGTCAATACCCAACCGGGAATGACGCCGACATCACTGGTGCCGGAACTGGCACAAGATGCCGGGCATTCATTTACCGAACTGGTTCACTGGATGATACAGGATGCTTCCCTTGAAAGATAAATTCTCAGATAATGGCAAATGGCGTGATGTATCGCTGAAATGGCGGTTTGCGGCGCGAGGCAGTGCAGTGGCATTGCTGGCCATTACCATATTTCACGGGCTGATAGCTGGAGGTCATGTAACTGATCCAGACAGCCCCTTGTATAATCTGTCTGGCCGGGTTGCAGCAAAATTTGGCAATGCAGCCCAACAGATCAGGATTTCAGGGTTGAAGCACAAGACGCCGGCATCGGTATTGAATATTATCGGGGTAAAGCCCAATGACTCGCTTATCGGGTTTGATCCATTGGCAGCGCGGCGGATCTTGCAGAATATTGACTGGGTCAAATCTGCCCAGGTTCGAAAGGTGTATCCCAACCAGCTTGAAATTGAAGTTGAGGAGCGCGAACCTTTTGCCATATGGCAGCGTGATGGCGAGTTTTATGTGATTGACAAGTCGGGGTCTGCTTTCACCAGTGTTGCCGCAAGTGATGTTCCCGGCATGCTGGTGATTACCGGTGATGGGGCCAATGAAAAGGTTTTTCAGCTTGTTAACCATATAGAAGCCCATTTGCAGGTAAAATCCAAAGTCAAGGCAGCATCCTATGTTGGTGGCCGTCGCTGGAACCTTTATCTGGCCAATGGCATCAAGGTTATGTTGCCTGAAGGACGGGTTGTTGAAGCCTTAAAACGGTTTAACAGCTTTTATGCAAAAGCTGGTCTTGAAGGCAAGAAAGTAAATGTGGTCGATTTGCGGTTGAGCAAGCAGATTGTTGTTTCGCCGGTAACCGGCAATTCGGGCAGGTTCAAAATATCGGCACGTTAGCCTGTTTTGTGCAAGTTTAGTTATGTTGAGTAGATATGCGTATGAATGTTGTTCCCCTGCATGGCACCAGTTCTCCTGAACGGGCAAAGCCTGTTTCCTTACCACCAATTGTTGCGGCAATTGATGTAGGGTCCACAAAAATCTGCTGCATGATCGCCAGAGTGGTGATTTCAGAAGATGCAGGCGGCAAACGTCCCAAGCTGAAAATTCTGGGTATTGGCCATCATGCTGCCACCGGCCTTAAAGGCGGGGTGGTTGTCAATCTTGATGAGGCTGAACGCTCTATCAGGCTGGCAGTTGATGCAGCCGAGCGAATGGCGCAATGCTCGATCCATGATGTATATGTAAATGTGTCAGGCGGGCGGCCACAATGTTATTCACACAAGGGATCGGTCAGGGTTCGTGACCAGATTGTCAGTGATGGCGATACTGGTGCGGCAATTGCCGATGCAATGCGCAAGGTAAATGCCAATGGCAAGGTATTGCTGCATGCTTCACCGGTGCAATATGATCTGGATGATGCCAAAGGCATTGATGATCCGCGCGGCATGTTTGGTGAACAGCTTGATGTTGATGTCAATGCGGTAGTGGTTGAACCATCAGCCATGCGCAATCTGTCACTGGTGGTTGAACGCTGCCATTTGAACGTCAAGGGATTTGTGATGTCTCCATATGCAGCCGGCCGGGCGGTTCTGGCGGCTGATGAAATGGAGCTGGGTGTTACCCTGATTGATATGGGTGGTGCAACAACCTCGGTTGCGGTTTTTTATGGCGGGCGGCTTATATTTGCCGATGTATTGTCAATAGGCGGTTATCACATTACCAGGGATCTGGCACAGGGGCTTTCAACCACCATTGCCCACGCAGAGCGGATCAAGACGCTTTATGGTTCAGGGCTTGCTTCTATCTATGATGACCGGGAAACTATTTCAGTGCCGCTTTTGGGCGAGCGCGGTGTGGACAAGATAAATCAGGTGCCGCGTTCAATGCTTACCGGCATTATCCGGCCCCGGCTGGAAGAAAAATTTGAGATTGTCCGCGATTGTCTGGAAAACTCACCTGTTGCGGGCAAGGCAGGACACAGAATTGTGTTGTCCGGTGGTGCCAGCCAGTTAACCGGAATGCGCGAAGCTGCCGGACAGATGCTTGATGGCCAGATACGCATGGGTTCAATCCCGGCTATTGCCGGTTTGCCGGAATCAGCCAAAACTTCGTCTTTTGCCGTTGTTACCGGCCTGCTGCAATATGCGATAAATCCTGACCGGCATACGGCCAGATTGATCAGTTACCCGCAGGAGCAGGAACAGGGTAATGGCTATTTTTCGCGGGTTGGCAAATGGATCAAGGGCAGTTTCTAACTGCTGAATGTTTATGCGGCGGTCCTGATGGGCCTGATTAAACGGTGGAAGTGCTTGTCATTTCCGCCGTTTTTTCTTAATCGGGATTAACCATGTGATTCGCGCCTGTCTCACAGTGATTCAATTTTTATCGGATAAAGTAATACTGCGTTAACGAATTCTTATGGGTTTGCAAACCAATATGTATTCGCACGGGGAAAATTAATGGATTTACAGATATGACGATTAACCTGACTGTTCCAAATCTGGAAGAATTAAAGCCACGTATCACCGTTTTTGGTGTTGGCGGGGCTGGCGGTAATGCCGTCAATAACATGATTGAAAGCCGCCTTGAGGGAGTCGAGTTTGTTGTCGCAAATACAGATGCGCAAGCTCTTACCCAAAGCGCTGCCGAGCGATGTATTCAAATGGGTAATGCACTGACCCAGGGTCTTGGGGCTGGATCACAGCCGCAGGTAGGTGCCGGTGCGGCTGAAGAAGCATTGCCGGAAATCATGGACCAGCTGGCCGGGGCGCATATGGTATTTGTGACTGCCGGTATGGGCGGTGGTACTGGAACTGGTGCTGCACCGGTTGTGGCGCGAGCTGCCAAGGAACAGGGTATCTTGACTGTCGGGGTGGTAACCAAACCATTTCACTTTGAAGGCCAGCGCCGGATGATGACTGCTGAGCGCGGAATTGAGCAACTGGCCTCAGTGGTTGATACGCTGATCGTGATACCAAACCAGAATCTGTTCCGGGTTGCCAATGAAAAAACCACATTTTCAGCTGCTTTTGCCATGGCTGACCAGGTTCTTTATTCCGGTGTTGCCTCAATAACCGAATTGATGACCAAGGAAGGTCTGATCAATCTTGATTTTGCCGATGTTCGCGCTGTCATGTCGGAAATGGGCAAGGCAATGATGGGTACCGGGGAAGCATCAGGCGAAAAACGCGCGGTTGAAGCAGCCGAAGCTGCAATTGCCAATCCGCTTCTGGATGATGTTTCGATGCGGGGCGCACGCGGTCTGCTGATTTCAATTTGTGGTGGTAATGATCTGACACTTTATGAAGTCGATGAAGCTGCAACCCGTATCCGTGAAGAGGTTGATCCTGAAGCCAATATTATTCTTGGTGCCACATTTGATGAAAGCCTTGAAGGCACAATGCGGGTTTCTGTAGTGGCAACCGGGCTGGGTGATGAAGAAGGTGAACTGGCAGATGATGATTATTCTGCCGATACCGGACATGATAATAATCGTGCTGTTTATGGCTATTCAGGGCATGAACCTGTGGCTGAGAAAACTCCAGAACCTGTAACTGTGCAACCGGTTGAAGCACCTGTTGAACAGCCGGTAATGCAGACTGCAGCGGAAAAACCGGTTGCAGAACCAGAAGCAATTGCAACACCAGAGCCAATTGCAGCACCAGAACCGGCTCCGCAGATGTTTACCGAAGAAATGGCTCCACCGGCTGAAAAGCCACAGGCTGCACCAACGGCTATTGCCGAGCCTGCTCCCTTGGCTCCTCGCATGCCTGAAAGGGAAGATTTCCCGCCAATTGCCAGAAGCCAGATGGAAGCCAGACATCAGCAGGTCAATAATATTGCTGATCAGGCGCAGAAAAAACGCAAAGGTCTTCTGGAAAGACTGGCAAGTGTCGGGCTGGGTGTTGGTGCCAAACCGGTCAAGGCTGAAAGACCTGCTGAGCCGGCAATTGTTCCTGAACCGGCAAGTGAAGCTTCCAATGTTCACAAGCTGAATGCCGAAATTGATCCGGCACTTGATGATGCAGAACTGGAAATTCCAGCGTTCCTGCGCCGTCAGGCCAACTAGCTGAAATAATAAATGCAGTTTCATCAACCCGGCGGTCACAATTCCGCCGGGTTTTTTCATTTTATCGGTTGGTAATGCTGGTGTGTTCCTGGAAATGCTAAAAATAGGTGGTTAGTGGCTCTGCAATCAGCTAGAGTGTTCCATGTTTTGTTTGAATTACAAACACAGTATGAAACGCCTTATTATCAATCACTTATGTTGGGGCTTCTGCTTCCTTGAGAAGAAGAAATACTCTAAAGGACTGGAAAGCTGTTAATCGGATATGTGTTTTGCTGAAAAATTTGAAATCATATAAAGTTTCGGGCTTGGCCCTTTGTCTGGCTCTGGGGTTGACGGCGTGCGCTGATGTCGATTCGTCCGGGCTTGGTGGTGGCGGCCTTGGTGATTATATCTGGGGTGGCAGTGCACCCAAGAAAAAATCGCACCGGGGGGATGCCATCTCACCTGATGATGAAAAGGCAGATGAAGGCCAGCCTGTAGCCAAATTGTACAATGCCGGTCTTGCCAAAATGCAAGATGGGGAATATCGCAGCGCTGCCAAGAAGTTTGCCGAAGTTGAACGCCAGCATCCTTATTCAAGCTGGGCGACACGTGCAATATTGATGCAGGCATATTCGCAATATATGCGCAATAAATATGATGCCGCAATCGTGGCGGCCAAGCGTTTCATAACCTTGCATCCTGGCCATCGTGATGCGGCCTATGCCTATTATCTGATTGCAGTTTCTCACTATGAACAGATTGGTGAAGTAACCCGTGATGCGACAGAAACCAAAAAGGCTCTGGAATCGCTTGAAGAAGTCAGCCGCAGGTTCCCGGGAACCAATTATGCACGCGATGCTGAGGCCAAGGCTGTGCTGGCGCGCGATCACCTGGCAGGCAAGGAAATGGAAATCGGGCGGTATTATCTCAACAAGAAAGCCTATCTTGCCGCGATCAACCGTTTCAAGAAGGTGGTTACCGATTATCAGACCACTACCCACACTCCAGAAGCACTTTACCGGTTAACCGAAGCCTATCTGGCCCTTGGGGTTCGCTCTGAAGCTCAAACAGCAGCAGCAGTACTGGGGCAAAATTTCCCCTCAAGTGAATGGTACAAGGATGCCTATTCATTATTGACGGGGCAGGGGCTGCAACCATCTGAAAATAAATCAAGCTGGATATCGCGGGCTGCAAGGGCGATCAATCCGTTTTAGAGTCTTTGTTCAGCATCCTGCCTGCAAGTTGTTCTTCTCATTTTGTGAAAAGCCGAAGCAATATAAAAACCAGCGTTACTCAAGAGCATAAAAAAGGACGGAGAAAACTCCGTCCTTTCATTTTTGCTTGTGGTTATTCTACCTTACGCATTTGCCGTTAACCAGCCTGTAGCCCTTATTGCATCGGCGAAATACCCTGATTTGGGGTGTTTTTTTCAGCGTTGGGACAAACGGCCTCTTGATTGTTGGGTTAACTGGCCTTGCAATTGTTGGTTTGGCAGGACGCACCGGTCTTAGAGTGATGGTGCGGCAGCGACCATTGCGGAAGACCTGACCTCTGCGGCAAGCCCTTATTGTCGGCTTTTTAGGTGGCTGGTAAATAGTACCACCAGTCTGCGGGACGGTAATTCCATCCTTCAAACATTTTCCACGATACAGGTGAGTTCCGGGTCTGCATCTGATTACATTGGGAACACATTTGCCGCGTTTCAATGTAGTGCCGGGACGACAATATTTGATGTTCGGTACACATTTTCCACGATAAAGGCGAGTTCCGTTTTTGCATCTGATTACATTGGGAACACATTTGCCGCGTTTCAATGTAGTGCCGGGACGACAATATTTGATGTCCGGTACACATTTTCCACGATAAAGGCGAAGCCCGCGTTTGCACTCAATGACATTGGGAACACATTTGCCACGAGACAGGTGAGTTCCGCGTTTGCACTCAAGCCGGTTTGGCATACATGTGCCAGCTTCAGGGTGCATGCCGGTAGGGCATGATACCTGATCTGGAATACAACGGCCATTACGGAAACGGTAGCCGTCCTTACACTGGCGCCCACCTGGTGAAGCACAATATGTGCGGGCAACCTTGCGCCACTTCCAACCTCTTGGGATTGAACGTCTTGAATTGAACTGACGTTCTCCATTACGACACGGGTTGGTTATGACTATTGGCTTGGCACACCAGATTTTCGTACCATTGCTGTTATAGCGATAGGCGCGATAACCGCGAGGTGCTGCATATGGTCCAGAGATCTTCTTGTCGCCTCTTGGACAATATGTGATGTGCGGTGACCATGAGGCGCACCAGATGGTTTTACCATTACGGGTCTTGGGATAGACCTTGTAACCTTGAGGGGCTGAATAACGGTCAGGGATCTGACGATCTTCACCATTACAGAACAGCCTTGTGGTTACAGGACGTGCACACCAGATTGAGGTGCCATTGCCCCTTACACGGTAAGGTCTGGTTCCCCTTGGTGCATGCCGGTCATCAGAAATCTGGCGATCTCCATTCGGGCAGGCAAGGGTTACCGGTTTCCGCGATGCACACCAGATGGTAATGCCTGAGCGGCTTACCGGATGTGAATTCCAGCCACGCGGTACTGCATAACGATCCTGGAAGGTTCTCTCGCCACGTTTGCATTTGGGCGGGATTACCGGGGTAACAGGTGTTACCGGATCAGGGGTTACTGCAGGGGGCTGATATTTTGCACAAGTCAAATTACCGACTTTTTGCACCTTCCAGCCCTTTGGCACCGAATTAGCCGAAGGATAACGGTTCCAGCCGCGTGGGCAATGAGCCGTCTTTTTGGGTTTCTTGCGACCACATACTACCGGGCCAACAGATTTTGCTTCCCAATCCTTGGGGGCAATCCAGCCTGGTTGCTGCATGGTCCATCCTGACGGGCAGGATTTACGGCCACTCTTGAGAATTCGCGGAGAAAAATCAGCAGGGGCTATAACTGGTGCACATGAGCGATTATTGCCATTTACATCAGGGTCTGCAGGGTTGGTCAAGCGTCCTATCTGAACGCAGTTTTCAAGACCGTCAGGCGAACCTTCAGGAATAAAGATTGCAACTTCAACCCATTCAGTTGCACCAACAGGAATTAATGCCGGTGCCAACAGGCAGTTTATGAGACCGCCAAAGGGGCCACATGTCCATGCTGGATTGCTGGATGAAATCATACCGTCATAAAATGAACCTGCCGGTATTTCTTCAATGAGATGTACCATGCCATTATAGACCGCATTACCATTATTGGTAACATCGAGATAGTACAGGCACACTGATCCACCCAGTTCAGGATAACAATCTTCAAGGGTCTTGATGATTTCCAGATCAGGACCTGGAGGATAACCATAACCACAATCTTCATTGTTTACCGGGTTGTCACCTGGATAGTTGACTACGGCGCAGTTCTCATAGTTCTGATCACGTTGATCGGCCTGTCTGCGGAAAGTGAGAACAACATTTTCGCTTTGTCCAGGCAATAGGGTTTCAATATTGACCGAAGTACAGTTTACCGGAGTTCCCGGGCCACCGAGCTGTCCGCAATTCCATGGAATTGAACCACCGGGGGGTGGAATGAACAGACTGTTTGCTGGCGGGTTATCGGTGATTTGCAACGTACCGGTGAAAGTACCTGCACCAACATTGGTTACAGTGAGGGTGTAGGTGCATTCCATCGAGAAGCCTCTTTGCAGGGGAGTGCAAAGTGCATCATCCTTGATAAGTTCAAGGTCAGGATATTGTGGCCACCATGGGGGAGGTGTCCAGCCATCTGGAGGTGTCCAGCCTGGTTCCCAACCGGGCCAGCTTTCGGCGAATCCGGGTTTGCAATCACGATAGACTTCAATATCGCCTACATGACCGGTATTTTCAGGATCATTGAATTTTCCGTCAAAATCAACAAACCAGCTTTTCCACGGGGGGGTGTTGCGGGGGCGGACGAGGGAAACATCATTACCCTGAAGTCCGTGAACCACAGCTTGGCCACCGCGTGCCAGATTGTCGGCCAGATCAGGGTTGTCACGCAATGCGTCACCGGTGCTCCACAAAATATTGCTGCAGGCAAGACCAACGCCGCCTGAGGCATTTTTATGGTTAACCGGGAAACCGATTGCATATTCATCCTGCTCCTGAATCCATGTGCCATCAGCGTTGCGTGAATAACGCAATACGCTGTCAGCCCTGGAGGTGTGGAGCTGGGTGTAGTCCCTGGAACCAAGCATGCCGCCACGCTGGGCAACAATCATCTGGCCGCGCGGGGTAAACAGCATGTCAGAAACCGGGAAACCGCCGGGTACGTTTTGAATGTCGATTCTTGCATCACTGGCAAAACTGCCATCACGGTTGATACCAACTGACCAGATTTGTGGTCCCTCAACCGGTGCATAATACAAACGGCCCTTGAAATAGGCCATTCCCCACACACGACGGCGAATATCTGCAAGCCCCCAGGTGTCGGAGTTTTCAACATCAAAATCAGGGTTGGTAATATCCAGACGATTGGCCGGGTCGATAGCTACCGGGTCAAGTCCACCAGCCGGGCGACCGGCTGAGCCATGATCAAAAGTATCAATGACATTACCGCGCATATCAACCCGGTGAATGAGACCGCTTGCAAGATCAGAAACAAAAAGCTGATAATGTGAAGGGTCAAAGACGATGTTACCAAGACCGGCGCCTGAATTGTCCTGACCTGCTGATTGCAGATTGGCAAACAGGGATACTTCGCCGGTTGCACCATCAACCTTCCAGATTGAACCGGGGCCACCGGTTGCACCAAACTGACCTGGCATGAAACTGGCACCAGGGGCGCCATTTGCCAAAGGTGAACCATCAGGGCCGACAATGCTTATGCCGTAAGCAGAAGTTGCGGTGACATAAATATTGGGGTTGATGGCATTATCAAGGGCAACGCCGAATACCTGGCCGATATCGCGGGCAAAATATTCATTCTTGATTGGGGCATCAAGCAATTGTCCACGGGCCGGGCCGCGATTTGAAAGCCCGAAAATCCGAAGGCTGGCGCCATCCGGATTGATTAATTTTTGACCAGCCTGATCTATGGTGCCGGAAAATCCGGTAACCGCAGCATCGCCGCTGGTGATGACACCCACGGCACCTTCCTGGGCGCGGGCGATGGATATGGCAGTAATTATTGACAGGGTGAATGCCAATAAGAACAGATATCCAGTTTGTAATCTGGAGTGCATTTTTTCCTCCTGGGGTTTATCTGTCATGGTTTTTTGATCAATCGTAGACTATAACGTAACGTTAATCAAATGGTGCGGGAAAATAAGTGATCATTTGCACGGGCCTCCATATTTGCCTCGTGATCAAGGCTGTTGTGGATTTAAGGGAAGCAATTGGGGATTATTGCCATTTTGTAATTATAATCACGCATGGTTGAACCGGGTGTGATGGAGTTGTTCAGCAAATATTCATGTGAAATGTTGTATGGGGCCGCCAGCATGGCAATGGCTGCTGACGGGTCTTGCTGAATCAGCTATAGATAGTTGCATGTTAACCAGCCTTTATATTCAAAATATTGTCCTTATTGATCAACTCGACCTGGAATTGCAATCGGGGCTGACGGCGCTTACCGGTGAGACCGGGGCGGGCAAATCCATATTGCTTGATGCTCTGGGGCTGGCGCTTGGCGGGCGCGGTGATGCCTCACTGGTGCGAACCGGCTGTGAACGGGGAAGCGTTACCGCCAGTTTTTCCTTGCAGCAGGATCATCCGGTAAACAGCTTGTTGAATGAACAGGGCATTGTTTGTGAAGATGAACTTGTGCTTCGCCGGATACAGATGGCCGGTGGCTCCAGCCGGGCTTTGGTCAATGATCAGCCGGTCAGTGTCGGTTTTCTTAACAGGCTGGGCCGGAAAATGTGTGAAATTCATGGCCAGCATGAAACAAGGGCGCTGGTTGATCCGGGGGTGCATTTATCACTGCTTGATGCCTATGGCAGCTTGTCAGGCAAGGCGGGCAAGGTGGCAGCCTTGTGGAAGCAACTGGCACAAATCCGCCGGGAATTGACAGAACACAAGACCAAGCTGGAG
>JALXCV010000144.1:12376-36197 GCA_026990765.1 Hyphomicrobiales bacterium
AAGCTGGAGCGGGCCGAAGTTGAACAGGCATTTCTTGCCCATGCGATAAAGGAATTGCGGCAATTATCTCCGGTTGCGGGCGAGGAAACACAGCTGGCTGACAAGCGCCAGATGATGATGCACGCGGAAAAATTCACTGATGCGGTTGATGAGGCAAGGCGGGCGCTTAAAGGGGATGGAACACTGGAAGCCGGGCTGAATGCTTCCTTGCGCAAGCTGGAAATGCGGCGCGATGAGGCATCAGGAAGGCTGGATGAAGCCTGTTCAGCCCTTGACAGGGTTGTTGTGGAAATGAACGAGGCCCGCGAGGTTTTGAACAACACTCTGGGGGCATTTCAGTTTGATCCGTTTGAACTGGAAAAGATTGAGGAAAGACTGTTTGCCCTTCGCGCCCAGGCCCGCAAGCACAAGGTAGTGGTTGATGATTTGCCCGGTCTGCTCACTCGCTATGAAGCCGAATTTGATGCGATTGAAGAGGGCGGGGCAAGGCTGGCAAAACTGGAAGAACAGGAACGCAAGGCCCGGCAGGAGTATGTTGAACAGGCAAGACAGCTGAGCCATGCAAGACGCCTTGCGGCTGAAAAGCTGGATGCGGCGGTGGTGACAGAACTTGGACCGCTCAGACTGGAAAAGGCCAGATTTGTTACCAGAATAGATACTGATGAACATGGTGGCAGGGCGCACGGCATTGATGATGTGCTGTTTACAGTGTCGGCCAATCCGGGAACACCGTTAATGCCGATTGGCAAGGCGGCATCGGGCGGTGAGTTGTCGCGTTTCATGCTGGCTTTTAAAGTGGTGCTGGCTGAATGTGGATCAGCGCCGGTGCTGGTATTTGATGAAATCGATGCCGGAGTTGGCGGGGCGGTGGCTGATGCTATCGGCAAAAGGCTGGCCAGACTTGCAGACAAATTACAGGTGCTGACCATAACTCATTCCCCGCAGGTTGCAGCAAGGGCCGGGGTGCATTTGCTTATTGCCAAAATATCTGAAGTGGGTGAAGATGATGAAAAGGCAGTAACCCGGGTTTCACAATTGCCCGGAGATGGCAGACGTGAAGAAATTGCCCGGATGCTGTCGGGGGCATCCGTTACCCCCGAGGCCAGAGCCCAGGCTGACCGGCTGATTGCCGGGGGTGGATGAGGAAAGCATATGAGCTTTGCAGATATTGACGTAAAAGCGCTTGACAAGTTACAGGCTGAAGCCGAACTGGAAAGGCTGGCCAAAGAGATTGCAGCCCATGATGACCGATATTATCGCAAGGATGATCCGGCGATCAGCGATGGCGAATATGATGCCCTGCGGCGACGCAATGAGGAAATTGAGGCAAGATTTCCCGATCTGAAACGGCCTGATTCACCCTCTGACAAGGTGGGGTCGGCACCGCTGGAAAAGTTTTCCAAGATAACACACAGCGTGCCGATGCTGTCGCTGGGCAATGCGTTCAGTGATGAGGATGTATTTGATTTTGAATCAAGGGTGAGGAAGTTTTTAAGCCTTGATGCTGCTGATCCACTTAACTTCACGGCTGAACCGAAAATAGACGGGCTTTCAATTTCCATCAGATATGAAGCTGGAAAGCTGGTGCAGGCGGCAACCCGGGGTGATGGCACCGAAGGGGAAGATGTTACCCGCAATGTGATGACAATCAGTGAAATACCATCGCAGGTCAAGGCAGATGATTTCCCTGAAATATTCGAATTGCGTGGCGAAATATATATGTCTCACAAGGACTTCCAGCTGTTAAATGAGAAACAGATTCAAGCAGGTGACAAGGTTTTTGCCAATCCGCGCAATGCAGCCGCCGGGTCCCTCAGGCAACTGGATTCATCGATCACGGCGAAAAGGGCATTGAAGATTTTTCTTTACGCGTGGGGGGAGGTTTCCGCATTGCCGGGTGAAACCCAAAGCCAGGTTATTGCGGCATTCAGGCGCTGGGGGTTTCCGGTTAATGATCTGATGAAGCTGTGTTCTGGTGCCGAAGAAATGGTTGCGCATCATAAATATCTCGAACAGCAACGCGCCGGGCTTGGCTATGATATTGACGGGGTGGTGTACAAGGTTGACCGGCTGGACTATCAGCAGCGTCTGGGGTTTCGCTCGCGCACACCACGCTGGGCGATTGCGCACAAATTTCCGGCTGAGCGGGCAATTACGGTTCTGGAGGATATAGAAATTCAGGTTGGCCGTACCGGGGCACTGACCCCGGTTGCCCGATTGAAACCAGTGACGGTTGGCGGGGTGGTGGTGTCCAATGCCACATTGCATAATCGTGATTACATTGCCGGTATTGGCCGCGATGGCGAGCCGATACGCGGTGGTGAAGATTTGCGTATTGGTGATACTGTGGTGGTGCAAAGGGCGGGGGATGTGATACCGCAGATTGTTGATCTTGTATCGCATGGCGAAGGCTCAAGCCCCTATCAGTTCCCCGATCATTGTCCGGTATGCAAAAGCCATGCAACCCGTGATGTTAATGAAAAGACTGGCAAGGTTGATGCTGTGACCAGATGTTCTGGCGGGTTATTCTGCCCGGCCCAGCGGGTTGAACATCTTAAACATTTTGTCTCGCGCAATGCTTTTGACATTGAAGGCATGGGGGCGAAAGTGGTTGAGGAATTTTTCGAAGCCGGGCTGATTAAAACCGTGCCGGATATTTTCAAGCTGAAATTGCACAGGGATGAAATTGCCGCCAGAAAGGGCTGGAAAGAAAAATCGACCGATAATCTCATCAACGCGATTGATGCAGCCCGCAAGGTTGATCTGGACCGGTTTATCTATTCGCTTGGTATCAGGCATGTGGGCGAGACTAAAGCGCGGTTGCTGGCGCGCAATTATGGTGATGTTGACAGCTTCATTGGTGCGATGAAACAGGCAGGCCAGTCCGGTGATGAGGAAGCTTATGGCGAGCTTGCCAATATTGATGGCATTGGTTCGGTGGTGGCTGATGCGCTGGTGGAATTTTTTTCACAGGCTCACAATATTGAAGTTCTGGATGAGTTGCTGCCGGAGCTTGAGATTGCACCCATGCAGGTGGTTGATGATGCAAGCCCGGTTTCTGGCAAGACAGTGGTATTTACCGGCAAGCTGGAGCAGATGAGCCGGTCTGAAGCAAAAGCCATGGCAGAGCGGCTGGGGGCGAAGGTTTCCGGTTCGGTTTCGAAAAAGACCGACCTGCTGGTGGCAGGCCCTGGTGCTGGATCAAAGCTGAAAAAGGCCGAGGCTGCCGGGGTTGAAATTATCAGTGAAGATGACTGGTTTGAACTGGTTGGCAGATAGTACAGTTACCCGCCCATATTTCTTCTCATCCTGTTCCAGTGTAATTTCCAGCGCTGGCGTGGTGGTTCTGTCAGTAATTTCGCATAATCCTCACGCTCTTGCGGGGTGAGTGATGAAAGGAAAGTTGCGGTAAAATTGCTGATCTGGTTATGGGCTTCGGTTTCAGCGGAATGAACCGCTTGCAAGGCTTTTTGCATGGCTTCAATATTGAATGGTCTGGTATTGAGGGTTTTGGCAAGGGCCAGACGGGAATTGGCAATATTTTGATAATAATGGCGCAATTTGCGGCGGTTGACGCGCACAAGTCTGGCTAATTCAAGCTTTCTTTGTTTTGATGCCATTTGCATAAGGTGGAACCCGGCAGTCTGCAGGGCGCCGGGGCGAGCCAGTCGGGCATTGTTTATCTTGCCCATGCTTTCAGGAGCAAAATATATTTTGGAACCGATAGCGCTGATAATCAGTAAATTGAATGCCAGAGAAAGGGTGAGCAGTATTTTAACCCAGCGGGGTGATTTTCTGATGATTGTTTGTGGCTGGTTCATAGCGCATCTCGTGGTCCGGGAATAAATCCGGTCAATTCCATGTCTCCGGTGATAATGGTTGTATCTATGCCGGCATATTCCAAAGGTTCAATAAGGTAGGCATCTCCGATACCGGCAAACCCGCCCCATATTCCCAGTATCAGGGAAGCTGCCATCAGCGCTCCGGCTGTCCAGCGGTTGAACATCAGTGAGCCTGGTTCAATATTGTCATTATTATTGACTGGCGGTTCGTTAATGGTGAAATTATCAGTTTCAAATGCCGGTCTTTTGTCTTTGGCAGCCAGCATGATGCGGCTTTTCAGATCAGGTGAAGCCGGTGCCCCGGGCAACTGTTCCAACAGGCGGTCCAGAGCCTCAAGTTCTGCCTTGCTGATTGTATGATTATCCTTGTTCATTTAACCCGTCCCGCCAAGTAGTTCATTTATCTCACTGTTTAACTTCTGGCGCAATGTTCTGCGCGCGCGACCCAATAATGATTCCACCGCCTCGATGGAGCATTGCAGAACCCTGGCTGTTTCACTGTTTGACTGGCAGTGATAATAGCTGAGGCAGATTGCCATTCGCTGGCGTTCCGGCAGGGCGGCAATGGCATTTTCGACTCTGGTGTTTGTCTGTGAAGCAATGATTGCAGCTTCTGGTCCGGGGCCCCTGTCGGCAATGGTTTCATCGATATTCTCACTCGGTAATGGTAGTTTTTTGCGTTTGCGATCTATGCAGGCATTCATGGTAACCCGATACAGCCAGGTGGAGAACTTGGCTTTGCCAGGCTGGAAGCTTTCCGGTTTTTGCCATATTTTGACAAATACATCCTGGGCAAGATCGTCCACTGCATCATGCTGGCCGAGAATTCTCCATGCCAGATTGCGAACTGATTCCAGATGGCGATCAAGCAGGATGGAAAACGCATCCTCGTTGCCAGCGATAATGCGTACCAACAAGTCTTCGTCAGTGGGTAAGTTTGCATCCATCTGCTGACCTTGTATGGAGAACAGTTTTTCTGACTATAGAATGCGACTACATGTCAGGCAAGCGCAACCAGAACCGGTTTCTGATTGCGCCCTGTTTACTGGTTATTGCGATTGCTGAAACCAGCCGCGACCATAGCGCTGACCCCCCTGTTGTTGCTGGAACATTTGCCGTTGTCTCTGATTTTGACCACGCATCATGCGCATGCCATTTTGCCTCTGGAACATTCTGGACTGTCCGCGGTTCATACCACGCATCATGGCTCTGGCATTCATTGCCATGGCACCGGCTTCATCACGGGTGATTTTATTGTCACCATTGGTATCGGCGCGCTCAAATATCATGATTGGTCTGGAGTTGAATTCTTCAGTGGAAATTTCACCATTGCCATCTGAATCGAAACGACCAAGCATCCGATAGCGCATGCGGGTGCGGATGATCTGAATGCGTTTTTCCATTGCGGCATCTATTTCAGCGGCTGTAATTTTGCCATTTCCGTCAGTGTCGAAACGGCTGAATTCCTTTGCACGGGCAGCGTCTGCTTCTTTTCTGGTTATTGCGCCGTCTTTATCGGTATCCATGCGCGTGAACAGATTGCCATACCCGCGATTGGCCATCATCGGGCCGGAACCTGATGGCGGGCCAAACCTTCCTGGACCGGCAAACCCGCTTGGACCGGCAAATCCACCTGGACCCATAAATCTTGCGTTATTATCTGGTCCGAATGCATGTGCTGCTGCGGCACCAACTACTATTGCTGTCAGTGCGGCAAATGCAATTATTTTTGTTTTCGAAGGCATGATATCTTCCTTTGCTTTTGCTGTTGATATGTGTGTAACGAGCAGGGAAGCTTGAATCCGTCGAAAAATTTCAGATTTCTTTGGTGGCCGACTGCAACCAGTGTTTTTCAGACTGGGTGAGCAATGGTGAAATCTCATCGAAAACCTGCTTGTGATGGCTATTCAGCCAATTGCGTTCGGTTTCGCTCAAAAGTGATACGTCAATGAGATTGCGGTCAATCGGGGCAAGGGTGAGGGTTTCAAATGAGTGCATCGGGCGATCACCACCATTGATGATTTCAGCCTTTGTTACTGCAAACAGGTTTTCAATGCGAATGCCATATTCGCCCTGTTTGTAAAATCCCGGTTCATTGGAAAGTATCATCCCGGTTTCAAGAGCCACATTTCCAGCTTTTGAGATGCGGGCCGGGCCTTCATGCACTGACAGGAAGGAACCAACGCCATGGCCGGTGCCATGGTCAAAATCCAGACCACTTGCCCACAAATATTGCCGGGCCAGAATATCAAGCTGGGCACCATTGGTGCCTTTGGGGAAACGGGCAAGGCTGAGGCAGATCATGCCTTTTAAAACCTGGGTGAAACGGGTTTTCATCTCATCGCTGGCATTGCCGATTATTACTGTTCGGGTAATGTCGGTGGTGCCATCATGATATTGTGCGCCTGAATCAACCAGATATATCCGGTCCTGCTCCAGTGGTATATTGGATGCAGTCGTTACCCGGTAATGCGGGATTGCGGCATGAGGACCGGCGGCAGATATGGTGTCAAAGGATATGTCAACCAGTTTGCCGGTACTGATCCGCAATTGTTCCAGTTTTTTGGCAACACTTATTTCATCAAGGTTTGAACTGGCGGCAGTGGTTTTTAGCCAGTACAGGAATTTTGCCATGACAGCGCCATCGCGGATATGAGCATTGCGGGCACCTTGTAATTCAACCTTGTTCTTTTTTGCCTTTGGCAGAATGCACGGGTCGGCAGTGTTTTTGATCTTGGCGCCAGAGCGCTTGAGCTTGCGGGCTATCTGGCATGGGGCGCTGGCTGGATCAAGCAATATGGTCTTGTGGCTTTTGCCGAGCTTTTTCAGTTGCCGGGTGAATTTGTCAGGCGGGATTATTTTGGTGACAGATAGCAGGTCGGATTTCATATCATCTGGAATTTTTGCCGGATCGATGAATAATTGCGGCTTTGCCTTTTTGCGGATGATTGCATAAGCCAGCACCACAGGGTTATGGGCGATTTCCCTCCCCCTGATATTAAACAGCCATGATATGGAATCTGACAGGGTGAGGATTACTGCGTCAGCCTGTTTGTCTTTCAAAAATGATTTTATACCGGCAATCTTGTGTTTGGCCGATTGTCCGGCATATTGCATTGGCTGGGCAAAAATCAGAGCAGAAGGCCTTGCCGGCTGGTCCTGCCAGATTTCATCTATGGGATTTGGGAAAAGGGCTTTGGTCTTGCCTGATGATTTGTAGGCGGCAAGCTGGTCTGAAGTGGTCAGCCACGGGTCAAAACCCAGAACATGTTTGCCAATATTGGCTTTCAGCCACTTTGCCGGGGAGGTTTCACTTATGTCAATTATCTGGAAGATTTCAGTATCAACCTGTTCGCCAGCCTGAATGGTATAGCGGCCATCTATGAAAATGACGGCTTTGTCCTGCATGATGATGGCAGTGCCTGCCGATCCGGTAAAACCGGTGAGCCATGCCAGGCGTTCAGCATAGGCTGCTACATATTCGCCCTGATACTCATCAGCGCGTGGAATAATGAAACCATCAACCTTTCTGGACCGTAAAACACGGCGCAACCGGTCGACACGCCGGGCGGATTTTTCTGTCTGTGAGACATCTTGATATGACTGAAACATGGAGCTGTTTTACGTTGCAAATGCGATATGTGCAAATGTTAATATTTGATGAATTAGCCATGCGCCAAACGCATAGCTGTATTGGAAATATTTCGCTTCTCGAATGTAACCGAGATCACTATATGAAGCGCGTCAAGACAGATTGTGCAGCGCACAAAATTTTCAAAATCAAAGGAGTTCAGGCAATGACATCTATTGCATCAGAATATAACGCAGACATTTTTATTACCTTGTGGCGGCTGGTAATGGCAGCCCCGACATCAGCTTTCAAAGCCCTTAAAAGCTCTTATGAAAAGGCTCAGGCCGAAAGAGAACTTGGGGCCATGGATGACGCAATGCTCAAGGATATCGGTATCTCCCGCAATGATATTCATAACAAAGTATGGGGTATAAACTAGCAAGTCACATTTTATTGCTATGAACCCTGCCCGGTGCGTTTATCGCGCCGGGTTTTTGTTTGCTGGAAAAGGGCGGGTGAAAACCAGAGTGCTCCAGTCATCGATCGCAAATTTGTTTACCGGCAGCAATCCTTGTGCCCGCCATGCAGCGGCTACCCATCTTTGCTGTGAGCTAGTCAGACCAGACAGGATTATATGTCCGCCCGGTGCAACAAGCGGTGCCGCATCCGGGGCAAGGGCGATGAGCGGGCGAGCCAGTATATTGGCAAATATCAGATCATAGGGGGCTGATGAATGGATCAGTTTATTATCAACGCCTGTGGCCGTGATCGCTCGAATCAATGGTCCGGCGGTATTGTTGACGGCATTGTTTTTGGTAACCCGAACAGCTTCGGGATCAATGTCAGAGGCAAGGCAGTGAACCTTTAACAAACGGGCCGCAGCAATGGCCAACACTCCGGTGCCGCAACCAATATCCAGAACAGATTTGATGTGAGCATATTTGCTTATTGATTGCAGCGCCATCAGGCATCCGGTGGTGGTGCCATGATGTCCGGTGCCAAAGGCTGTACCGGCATTTATTTCAAGTTCAATACCAGTTTGGGGATGGTTGTTGCGATCATGTTCGCCATAGATGCAAAACCTTCCGGCGGTTACCGGGGCCAGACCTTTAAGCGATTCCTCAACCCAGTTTTGCGGTTGAAGCTGTGAAGTTTCAAGTTGAATTTCCAGTCCTGACAAATCGGCCAGCAACTGTCTGATCAGTTCAATATCGGGCTGTTCATCAAAATATGCCGTGGCAATCCAGGTATTTTCATTGGCTGTTACCCTGTCTGTACTAACGGCCAGAGGCGCCGGGATTACAGTTTCTTCCAGCAGGGAGGAAATCAGTTGGGCATCGGCTTTGGGGCAGGGATTGGTGGTCAGTATGTGTTGGGGCATATGATTAAATAGTTGTTTTGTTTGAATCGGTTGCGGCTGATTGTGAATAAATTGATTCAGGTTTTCTCGACAAATGAATCAATCAGGTGTTTTTCGCCGGCCTTGTCAAACTCGACTGTCAGCTTGTTACCGGCAATGGCCATGATTTCACCATAGCCGAATTTTTGATGGAAGATGCGCTCGCCGATTTCAAAAGTGGAGCTTGCGGTTTCGGTGGCGGCCATTTCGCCTTCGATAATCTTGGGGGAGGCGCGCAGTACTTCACCTTTTTGCTGGCGGGATCGGGCGCGTTGCCAGCCCGGTGTCTGGTAGGTTGATTTGAATGGTTCAAAATCATCAAATCGCGAGCCGCCGAAACTTGCATGATCATAACCGCCATAACCGGAATTCATCTGTTCGGCATCGACATGTTCTGCTGGCAATTCGTCGATGAAACGTGACGGCATGGCGGCCTGCCACAGATTGTGAATGCGGCGGTTCTGGGCAAAGGATATGGTGGCGTGTTTTCTGGCTCTGGTGATGCCGACATAGGCAAGGCGGCGTTCTTCTTCAAGCCCGGCGCGCCCGCTTTCATCCAGTGCGCGCTGATGCGGGAACAGACCTTCTTCCCAGCCGGGCAGAAATACATGATCGAACTCCAGTCCCTTGGCCGAGTGCAGGGTCATCAGTGAGACCTTGGCTTCGCCATCTTCGCTGGTGGTGTCCATGACCAGTGCCACATGTTCGAGGAAACCCGGCATGTTCTCAAATTCGCCCATGGCGCGGATCAGCTCTTTCAAATTCTCCAGCCGGGTCGGGGCCTTGGGGTCCTTGTCTTTCTGGTGCATGTCGGTATAGCCGCTTTCATCCAGAATAATTTCGGCAAGTTCAGTATGGTCCATGCCGTTCAGCATCATCCGCCAGCGGGTAAAGCTGTCGAGCAGGTCTTTCAGGCTTTTGCCGGTCCTGCCCTTGAAGGCCTGATTTTGCGACATGGTTTGTGCAGCGCGGTATAATGAGGTGCCATGGCTGCGGGCATATTCGTGCATCTTTTTGACTGAAGTCAAACCAATGCCGCGTTTGGGCGTATTGATTATCCGCTCAAATGCCAGATCATGATCAGGTGAAACTGTGATCTTGAGATAGGCCATGGCATCGCGGATTTCAGCGCGTTCATAAAATCGCGGGCCGCCAATTACCCGATAGGGCAGGCCAAGGGTAATGAAACGGTCTTCAAATGATCGCATCTGGAAGGATGCGCGCACCAGAATTGCCACTTCATCCAGATTGGTCTTGTTAAGCTGCAAGGCTTCCAGTTCATCGCCAATCGAGCGGGCTTCCTCATCACCATCCCAGTGTCCGGTCAGCTTGACCTTTTCGCCATCCTTGATGTCGGTGCGCAAGGTCTTGCCCAGGCGATCAGAATTATGGGTGATAAGACCGGAAGCGGCGGCCAGAATATGCGGGGTTGAACGGTAATTCTGTTCCAGCCGTATTACTTTGGCGCCGGGAAAGTCCTTTTCAAACCGCAAGATATTGTCAACTTCGGCGCCGCGCCAGCCATAAATTGACTGATCATCATCCCCGACACAGCAAATATTTCGATGCTTCTGGGCCAGCAGTCGTAGCCACAAATATTGCGCTACATTGGTATCCTGATACTCATCGACCAGCATATATTTGAACTTGTTTTGATATTCGGCCAGAATATCGGGGTTATTGAGGAACAGTTGCAGGCATTCCAAAAGCAGATCGCCAAAATCAGCGGCATTGAGAATTTTCAGGCGCTGCTGATATTGCTGATACAATAACCCGCCCTTGCCATCGCCAAAGGCCTTGGCTTCACCGGCTGGGACCTTGTCAGGAGTGAGGCCGCGGTTCTTCCAGCCGTCAATATGGGCTGCAAGCTGGCGGGCAGGCCAGCGTTTTGGGTCAAGATGTTCTGCGGCCAGCAACTGTTTCAGCAAACGCAACTGGTCGTCAGTATCAAGAATGGAAAAATCGGACTTCAAGCCCACCAGTTCGGCATGGCGGCGCAGGATCTTAACGCCGATGGAATGGAAGGTGCCAAGCCATTGCATGCCCTCAACCATGCCGCCAATCAGCCCGCCTATCCGCTGTTTCATTTCACGAGCGGCCTTGTTGGTGAAGGTAACGGCCAGTATCTGGCCAGGCCAGGCTTTGCCGGTGGCCAGCAAATGTGCCAGCCTTGTGGTCAGAACCCGGGTTTTGCCGGTGCCGGCCCCTGCCAGAACCAGAACTGGCCCATCAAGGGTTTCAACTGCCTGTCTTTGTTCATTGTTCAATTGTTGCAGATAGGGGGCAGGACCGGTGGCCATGGCGCGCGCAGCCAGCCCTTTAGGCTCGGGCGCGGCGGGCGCTGGCTCAAAATCTTCAAGATCGAATGGTTCTGTCGGCATCTGCTTGATTCTCTTTTTGTTCGGCATCTATAGCATTATTGCGGGGGCGGCTGAAAGGGGCGGCAGGATTTGCCTGCACACAAATCATGTTTGTTGTGATATTGATGCTGAGTACAAATCATAGTGAGTCGTGATTTCTGCCCATGCAGGAATTGACGTGAAAAAATCAAATTTTCAGGACCTCCCCATGCCGCAAATATATGTTGATGCTGATGCCTGTCCGGTGAAGGATGAGGTGGTCAAGGTGGCTGAACGCCATGGCTTGACGGTGCATATGGTGTCAAACAGCTGGATGCGGCTGCGACCCAGTGCCGTGGTCAGGATGGTGGTGGTGGAGGCCGGGCCTGATGTGGCTGATGACTGGATTGCCGAGCGTGTCCAGCCTCATGATATTGTCATAACCAGTGATATTCCGCTGGCGGCGCGTTGTATTGAAAAAGGGGCGCTGGTGATTGGGGCCAAGGGGGACCGGTTTACCCCTGATTCTATCGGAACAGCGCTGGCAATGCGAAACCTGAATACGCATTTGCGGGAAATTGGCGAGATTGGCAGCAGCGGGCGGCCATTTGAGCGCAAGGACCGCTCGAAGTTTTTAAGTGAGATGGAAAATCTGGTGCGACTGGCGATAAGAGAGGCTGGATAATGGCTGATGTGATTATTATCGGGGCCGGTGCTGCCGGGCTGATGTGTGCCATTGGTGCGGCGCGGCGCGGGCGTTCGGTCATGGTTCTGGAAAAGGGGCTGCAACCGGCACAGAAAATTCGCATTTCAGGTGGCGGGCGCTGTAACTTCACCAATATTGATGTCCGCGCCCAGCATTATTTGTCGGAAAATCCGCGGTTTTGCATTTCGGCCCTGAAAAGGTTTCAGCCGAAAGACTTTATTGCCATGGTTGAAGCTGCGGGTATTGAATATTACGAAAAGACGCTTGGCCAGCTATTTTGCAAGGGATCAGCGCAACAGATTATCGATATGCTTTTGCGCCATTGCGGTGATGCCGGGGTAAAACTTAATTGCGGGGTTGAGGTGGCATCGATCGAGAAGCAGGGCAAGGATTTTGTGGTTGCAAGCGACAAGGGAGAGTTCAGGGCGGCAAGCCTGGTGATTGCCAGCGGCGGGCCATCAGTTCCCAAAATGGGGTCAAGCGGATTTGCCTATGAGGTTGCCCGCCAGTTCGGGCTTGATGTTATTGAACCAAGACCGGGGCTGGTGCCGCTTGCCTTTGATCATTCGGTGCTGGAGCGATTAAAGGGTCTGACCGGGCTTTCGTGTGAGGTGGAAGTCAAATCCGGCAAGAAGAAGTTTCGCGAAGCCATGTTGTTTACCCATCGCGGCCTGTCAGGACCGGCGATATTGCAAATCTCGTCCTACTGGCAACCGGGCAGTGAACTGGAGATAAATTTTGCACCTGATACAAATGGCTTTGAATTCCTGCGGCAAGCACGAGATGCGGAAAGCGCCCGCAAGGTGATCAATATTGTGGGGACAATCATGCCAAGAAATCTGGCCGGGTTCTTGTGTGGTGAAGCCGGGATTGAGGGCAATATAGGGCCGGTATCAAACCGCAAGCTGCAACAGCTGGCTGATCTGGTCAATCGCTGGCGGATAAAACCGGTAGGGACTGAAGGCTACCGCACCGCTGAAGTGACAGTTGGTGGTGTTGATACGCGCCAATTGTCGTCAAAAAGCCTTGAGGTCGGCAAAGTGCCGGGGCTGTATTTCATCGGCGAAGCGGTTGATGTCACCGGCCAGCTGGGAGGCTATAATTTTCAGTGGGCCTGGGCCTCTGGCCATGCGGCAGGAAGCCTGATTTAGGGCGCAATAGATTGCGCCCTGGTGAGGTTGCTGGTCATTAAGCGAAAAATTATCGCGCACCAACTGCCTGTTTTGTCCGGCTATTGCGTCGGCGCTGGCGTTTGGGGCGGTTGTTCTGGGTGTTTCTGCGATTGGCCTGAGGGGCACCGCGTCGGCGCTGGCGCTGTTGACGCTTTTCAGGCTTTTTCGGATTATCCTCAACGTCCTGATGATGGAAGGGCTGGTCAGTAATCACCTTGATATTTTGACGGATAGTTTTCTCGATATCCTTGAGATAGGCAAATTCTTCCGGGTCACACATGGAAAATGCCATGCCGGTGGCACCAGCCCTTGCAGTTCTGCCAATGCGGTGAACATAGGATTCCGGTTCATTTGGCAACTCGAAATTGATCACATGGGTAACACCGTCTACATCAATGCCGCGGGCGGCAATATCAGTGGCTACAAGGGCGCGAATGGCACCTTCACGAAAACCTTTAAGGGCGCGCTGGCGGGCATTTTGGGCCTTGTTACCGTGAATGGCGGCAGCTTCAATGCCGCCTCTTTGCAAATGCCGGGTTATTCGGTCAGCGCGGTGTTTGGTGCGGGTGAAGATCAGTACACGCTTTATATGTTCATCAGCCATAAGGTGGGTCAGCAGATCGCGCTTTTTGTCCTTGGCAACATAGAAAACCCGCTGTTTTACCTTTTCAGCCGTGGTTGCTTCAGGGGTTACTGCAACCTTGACCGGATTCAGCAACAGCGTATCGGCCAGCCCGGAAACGGTTTTGGGCATGGTGGCTGAAAAGAAAACTGTCTGGCGGTGTTTGGGCAAGGCAGCGGTAATTTTGCGCACATCATGGATGAAGCCCATATCAAGCATCCGGTCGGCTTCATCAAGAATGAAGGTTTCAATCTGGTCAAGTTGTACAAATCCCTGATTCATCAGATCAATAAGGCGACCGGGGGTGGCGATAACAATATGCACGCCATGGATCATGGATTTGATTTGCGGGCGAATGGAAGTGCCGCCAAATACTACAGCGCTGCGCAATCGCAACTGGCGACCATAGGTCTTGATGGCATCACCAATCTGGGTGGCCAGTTCGCGGGTGGGGGCAAGGATGAGTGCCTGCGGGTGGCGGCTGTGGGGTTTGCCGGCATTCTTGCCAAGCCGCTGTAACAGGGGCAGGGCGAAAGCTGCGGTTTTGCCGGTGCCGGTCTGGGCAACGCCCAACAGGTCGCGGCCTTCCAGCAGGGGCGGGATGGATTTGGCCTGAATAGGCGTGGGGTTGGTATATCCTTCATCAGCAATGGCGCGAAGGATGGGCTGGGCCAGTTTAAGACCCGAAAATTCTGTCATATTAATCTCTTTTTTCAAATAAAGGCGGCGTGGCCTAAAACAGGCCTCATGCTAAATATATAAAATATGTGTGATTTGCCGCTTGATAGCTACATGAGGGTGCAGCAGGCAAAAGTCAAGTTTTGATGTCAATATAAGCTGATCAGGCAAAATCACTCATTGAACATGGTTAAGGCTGTGATTAAGTTTATGGTTCATTCACAAATGAGAAAACCCATGCAAATGCTTCGCCTGTTTCTGTTATTTCTGTTCGTATTATCAAACCTTGCCGTGCTCAAGGCCGGTGAACTCAAGCCGGTCACCTATGATGTGGGCTGTGTAAATATCATCAGACCGGGCAGGCCTTTGCTGCCGGGTATTCATCAAGGCAAGTTGCCTGCCTATGTAATGATAAACCGTTGCGATGGCATGTGGCTGGGTATGCGAATAAAGAATGGCCTGATGCAGATGGCGCCGGTACAAAAAAGCTTTGTGCCTATGTTCAAGCCGCGCGGCAAAGGGCTGGCAACACCAGATGGCCGAGTAACCATTGCCGACAAACATATTCTGGAAGCATGGCTCACCCGCCCGACTGAGCGATATGACCATGCGATTATGGGTGATGCTTTTGAAGCTGGCGGGTTGGCGGTCATCCTTGCCAACAAGAAACGGATTGAATTGCTGCTGGATGAAAAATCAGTATTTGAAGACCGGATTGTGCGGCTGGTTGATCTGGACGGGGATGGCCGGCTGGAACTGGTTGTGGTGCATACATATCTTGATCGCGGTGCGGCTCTGGCGGTTTACAAGGTTAAGGATGAAAAGATTGTGCCGGTGGCAGAAACCACACCCATTGGTCTGCCGCATCGCTGGTTAAACCCGGTGGCGGCGGCTGATTTTGACGGTGATGGCAATATAGAGATTGCCTTTGTCGAAACCCCGCATATTGGTGGGCTGTTGAAAGTTGCGCGGCTGGAAGGTGGCGACAGGAAATATCTAAGAATTGTTGGGGAACTTCGCGGCTTTTCCAATCACTCCATTGGCCAGCGCGAATTGCTGCAATCAGTCACCTTTGACTGGGATGGCGATAAATTACCGGACCTGATATTGCCGGGCGCAGACCGCACAACGATCAAGGCGGTATCGATGGCTGACGGCAAGTTAAAGGTGATTGCCGAGATTGAAATAGGCGGGATCATCGACAGCCAGCTGGTGGCGGCTGATCTTGATGGTGATGGCAGGGGCGAGGTTCTGCTGGTTACCAAGGATGCAAGATTGCTGTCATTTTCACCGCTATAGCATGATCACATCTCGCTGTGATTTGGCGTTCATGGTATTGCCTATCAGGATGTCACCTGTCTGGTCCGCAGCTAACCGAACAGATTATTATCGAAATAGGTGAAGTTGATGAAGCCGATAATGGCAGCGGTTCCCAATATCAGGGTTGCTATTATTATGGGAGCCAGCATGGAGCCTATGAAACCGGTTTTTTCAATAAATAAAATCAGCCTTTGTCCGACATGGCCGGTTTTTTCTATAGCAAGTGGCGGTGGCTGGTCTTTGCTTTCAATAATCGGGTAACGGGTATGTTTGCGTTTTTCCAGCAATGCCTGAACCGGGAAAAAAGAAATTATTGCCAGCAGGATCAGGCCCTGGAATATTGTCGGCATATTGTTTGGACCGGGCCAGTCACCGTGATCATCCATAAATATAAACCAGACAAAAAGGGCACCAAAAAAGCCCAGTGTGGTCATGGCACCATAGCTGGCAACAGGTGTCAGTTCGATCTCATGGCCGCAATTTGAGCATTTATAGGTGCAAATAGAGTTGTATAGCTCCATCTTGTGTTCAACCGGCTCCATGGCAGGTTCACCACAATTGGCGCATTTCCTCAAATAAGGCATTTATAAAACCCGATATAATATGAAAAGTGATCAGTTGTAGCACATGGAACGTGGGCCTGTGGACTTTCTCTTTGAAACCAGTTTGCCCGATGACATAACTACACAATAGGTGTTGCCACTGGCATGAAACCGCAATTCGCCGCGCCCGTCCATTTTACCATTGTGAAACTGGCCGGTATAGGTGAATTTGCGTTTGCCGTTTTCCCATTTGCGAAGGGTGCCTTCCTGACGGCCTGTGGTGTGGCGTTTGTCATTGACCCAGTAACCATCGTAGGTTGTGCCGGATTTATAGCGAAGCTTGCCGCTGCCATGCCGTTTGCCGTTGCGCCAGTTGCCATTATATACTGCACCGCTATTGTAAGTCATGTTACCGCTGCCATGGCGCAGGCTGTTTTTCATATTGCCAACATAGCGGGCGCCACTGGCATAGAGGCAATTAGCTCCACCATTCATCTTGATCTTGCTGTTGAAATTTCCTGTGCAATAGCTGCCATTGCGATAATAGATCGTGCCAGGTCCACTTACCTTGCCATAGCTGAATGTGCCCTTGTATTTCGCATATTTCCCGGTGTGCCATGTGTATACGCCACTACCATGCGGGATTGCCCTTCGATCCTTGTTATAGGTGAACTGGCCGTTATAGGTGCCGGTTTTGTAATTGATTTGCTTTGCCTGGGCTGTTGGAGTAAACAAAAATACCCCTGTTGCCAGTGTCAGTGAAAGGGTCTTTATCCAGGAAGCGGTTTTAGATTCAAGCAACATCAAATTCAGCCTCTCATTATTATTTGCCTTGGACTATGCAAGTAATTAATTCAGTGTGCTGATCAAATAGTCAAGCTGTTTTTATTGTTTATTCAGAGGCGGTTACATTACGGTCGCGCAAGTCAATGTTTTTGCCAGTTTTTAGGATTTTTTGGGTGCGGGCGGAGTTGTATTTCAGCCAGTTATCATAGGTCTTGTAATTGCCACCTGATACGTAGGACAGAATGGAGATGAAATGATGGCTGTAGAGTTTGGAATCAAAACGCTGGCGCTCTTTTCCTTCATCAAAGGCGATGAAAGTGGGGGTGAGGCGGATATTGAGCTTTTCGGCCCATTTCTCCGGGGTGGTCCTGTTGCCGTCAATATCTGTTATCGCCTGATTTGATCGCGAATCAAGGCGCACGAAAGTGTAGGCATCCAGTTCTTTGGTTACAGCAGGCAGATTGAGGATTTTTTCATGCAGCTCCTTGCAGGCTGTACAGCTCTTGTCTTCAAACAGCAGCAATAGCGGGGTCTTGATCTTGGAAAAATCCGTGATGTTCTGCATGGATTTGTGGGTGGCAAAATTCCAGACCGGTTTGCTCTTTTGCTGTTTGACATAATCAGTGATTTTCATTGTCTTGTATGATTTGGAAGCCACATAGCTCATGGCATAGCGAAACTGTACCGGGTCCCAATAGCCATTTACCCTGAAAACGGTTTTGGCATTTTCGTCCAGAAAGATTATGGTCGGGGTGAAGCGTACCCGCATTTTTCTGGCCAGTTGTTTTTCGCTAAGTTCGGTCTTGCCATCGATCATTACCATGCGATCGCCGCGTATATTAAGGCCGATAGTGTCAAAATCGCGTTGTACAAGCTCGGGCTGGGCGTAAAAGGATTCCTTTAGCATTCTGGCACAATAGGGGCAGCCGGTAAGGGTCATGAAGATAATGGTATGCTTGTTACTGGCTGCAGATTCAGCTGCATCTTCCTTGAAATCAAGGAAGCTTTGCTTGAACCAGTCAGGAAACTCATGAGCCAGACCACCGGTCAGTTTGCCGGTCGTGGCGGCATTGGCGTTGAGTGAAAAAGCCAGAATCAGGGCAATAACAGATAATAAGCGCAACATTTTAAGGTCCCTCCATTTTGTCGCAGCCTATACATTCATTAACGTGAATGCAAATCTATTATCTGTTACTGGCCCATTCAGGCTATTTTGTGGATTATACCGATGCGGTTGCCAAGTTGTTTCGGGGTTTCCAGATCCTTGTGGGCTTCATACATGATGGCGATCTTGCGGCGCATCTTGTCGGGCCAGGGGCTGGATTTTTTGGCCCGCATATCGATATGGGAGCATAAGGATTCCATGGTGGCTGACAGTTCACCGGTTTTGGCATTGTACATATGCAGGAAGAAATGAATGCGCTTGGCGTCATAATCATATAGTTGCAAGGTTATATCGACCTTGTCACCGGC
Organism: Hyphomicrobiales bacterium; assembly: GCA_026990765.1. GTDB lineage: Bacteria > Pseudomonadota > Alphaproteobacteria > Rhizobiales > Aestuariivirgaceae > JALWJW01. The sequence goes on from JALXCV010000144.1 coordinate 30,827, forward strand.
CTTTAACTCGCTGAGGTAATTGACCTGGGCTTCAAGGGTGAAATAAGAGCATTTGTGCTTTTTCAGGTACTTTTTGCCAAGCCCGACAGTGCGGAAGACTTCATCAACGCATTTGTCAAACAGCACATTGTAATAAGCCATGTTGAAATGGCCATTATAATCAACCCATTTCTTTTTCACCTTGCGTCTTGAGCCTTTGATTGGTGCATCATAGTCTGGCATATGATTATCCTTGTGATTTGTGTAACTTGTCTGCATTATCACCAGCAAATCAAAAATAACAAGGAATAGCAATGTCCGGGGTGGTTGAAACCAGCAAAAACAATGTCTCACAGGCAATCGCGGAAATTTCCGAATTGCTGGGGGACAGGCTTTCAGTATCATTGGCAGTTTGTGAGCAGCATGGAGATGATCCAACCTGGAATCCGGGTATGCCGCCAGATGCAGTAGCGTTTGTTGAAAGCACTGAAGAAGTACAGAAAATCGTGCGGATCTGCGCAAAATATGAAACCCCGATAATTCCGTTTGGCACCGGCACTTCACTGGAAGGTCATATAAGTGCGGTCAATGGCGGGATTTGTGTTGATCTGTCAAAAATGGATGAAATTCTGGAAGTCAATGCTGAAGATCTTGACTGCCGGGTGCAGGCCGGGGTGACCCGCAAGCAGCTCAACTCATATTTGCGTGATACCGGACTGTTTTTCCCGATTGATCCAGGCGCTGATGCCTCGCTGGGCGGCATGGCGGCAACCAGGGCATCGGGCACCAATGCAGTTCGCTATGGCACCATGCGTGACAATGTTCTCAATCTGACCGTGGTGATGCCGGATGGCGAAATAGTGCGTACGGCCTCGCGGGCCAGAAAATCATCAGCCGGTTATGATCTGACTAGGCTGATTGTAGGCTCGGAAGGCACGCTTGGCATTATCACTGAAGTGGGGCTTAAACTGTATGGTATTCCTGAATCAGTTGTGGCCGGGGTCTGTCCTTTCGAAACGGTTGATGCGTGTTGTCAGGCAACCATGATGGCTATCCAGATGGGATTGCCGGTGGCGCGTATAGAACTGGTGGATGCAGAGCACATCAAGGCAATCAACGAATATTCCAAATTGTCACTTGATGTGAAACCAACGCTGTTTCTGGAGTTTCATGGTACAAAGCTTGGGGCCAGGGAACAGGCTGACAGTTTTTCTGAGATTGCAGCTGATCTGGGCGGTGGCCCGTTTGAGACGGCAACGCGCGAAGAGGACCGGGCAAAGCTGTGGCAGGCGCGCCATGATGCGTTCTGGGCTACGGTGCATGTCTATCCTGACAAGCAAAGGCTTTCCACAGATGTTTGCGTACCTATTTCCCGGCTGGCTGAAATTGTTGCTCTTGTGCAAAAGGATATGCAGGACAATAATATTTACGGGCCGATTATCGGTCATGTCGGGGATGGGAATTTTCATGTCATCATGTTTTGTGATCTGGATGACAGGCAAGAACTGGCAAATGTCAATGCGGTCTGCAAGCGGCTGGTAGAAAATGCCATTGCCATGAATGGCACCTGTACCGGTGAACACGGGGTTGGTCTTGGCAAGAAGAAATATCTGAAAGCAGAGCATGGTGCCGGGCTGGATGTGATGGCGGCCCTTAAACGGGCAATAGATCCAAAGAACATCATGAATCCGGGGAAAATCATTTCACTTTGAAGTGTTTATCGTTTAGCAGGTGCCATGCTATGTTGAATTGAACTGATTTGAAGGCTTTTAATTGGGCGCGAAATGAGCGTTTGGAAATCACCATTATTATATCTGGGCATCGTGATCATCCTGATTGCGGGTGCGGCCTTGTTCGTTCCGTATTTTGTTGACTGGTCCGGCTATCGCTCGCAGTTTGAAAAATATGCCAGCCAGTTCACTGGCCGCAAAACCACGGTTGAAGGTGAGATAAAGGTCAAGCTGTTTCCCTGGCCGGTCATGAGCGTGCATGATGTACGCATTGCCAATCCGGTTGGCGCCCGACAGAAGGATTTGCTGCGGGCCGATACGATTGAAGTAAGGATGGGGCTGGCGCCATTATTATCGGGCAAGCTGGATATACAAAGCATCATTGTTGATCGACCGGTTTTTGGACTGGAGCGTATGGCGACCGGTGAGGGTACGTGGGCAATCAAGCCTGCTGTTGACATGCAGGCGCTGTTCGGGGCCGATGATATTGAGGTTAATGGCATTACCATAACCAATGGCACGATCGTGCTTGGTGATGCAAGGCGCGGTGGTGAGGCTGAGCTGAACGGCTTTAATGCGGTATTGTCAGCCCGGTCATTATTTGGTCCATGGCGGTTGCGCGGGGAAGCGGTCAGTGATGATGAAGGGGTGAAAATCGCGCTAAATGTCGGTAAGTGGCACAAGGGTGAAGCGCTGAAATTCAGCCTGCAAGTGGCACCTACAGAAGATGCAACAGGTCTTGCATGGGCCTTTGACGGGCAGATGGCAGATGATGAGAAATATCCGGTTTCAGGCAAGCTGAAAATATCACCTGTTGTTAGCCAGAAGGGAAAAAGTGATCAGCAGAGCACTTTCAGGCCGGTTTCATTTCGCACCGACATCAAGGCCGGGTTTGACACCATAAATATGTCAGCAATTGAGATTGCACCGCAAAACTCGATTGATGTGCGCAGTTTTCTGAATGGCGAGGCAACTGTCAATATGGGACAGCAGATCGTCATTGATGCCCATATAAAGGCGGCACGTTTTGATCTGGACTCGGTGCTGGCCAATGATGGCAGGCGGATTGTGGTATCAGGTGAAATTCTTGATCTGGTGGCTGATTATATTGAAGGGCTGCCGGCCAATATAAAAATTCATTCTGATGTGGATTTGACAAATCTGGTGATTGCCGGTCAGACATTTGAGGGAACCAAGGCTGATATTGAAATCAATAATGAACATTTGAAATTCAACCGGTTGCAGATGTTGCTGCCCGGGCAGACTGACTTTTCCTTTTCCGGTACATTGCTTCCCGGCAAATCCACACCGCAGCTGATTGGTGATATTTCGCTGGATACGATCAGCCTTAAAGATTTTGGCAAATGGATATGGAAGCCACATGCGCGGATGATTGAGGATATCTGGTCGGGCGCGCGCGGCAAGCTGGCATTGAAGGCCAAGCTGGATTTGTCGAGGGAAAATATACGGCTGTTTTCCGGCAAGGCGATGCTGGATGATGTGGCGGCTGATCTGAATGTCAATATCGGGTTTGGTGAAAAACCGTCTGTGACCATTGGCTATGCCTCTGACAGTCTGGATGTAGATCGATATGCGCCTGACGGGGTGTTTGACAAAAAGCGCGATGGACCGCTGCATCTGGCGCTGATTGATTTTCTGACCTCGATTGTTGAAGAACGCGACATCAGCTTATCGCTGATACTGCAGCAACTGACCATGGGGTCGATGCAGGTGAAAGATGTTATCGCAGCTGTTGATGCCAATGAAAACACACTGGAAATCCGCAAGCTGCATATTGGTAATCTTGCTGACAGTAAAATCAATTTGTCAGGTCTGATGAAGTTGAAGGATCAGGGAGTTTCAGGATCAGTGAAAGGCACTATCAAAGCAGATGATGGCCGCAAGTTTTATAAAAAATTCATAGCCAAAGAACTGGTATCGGCAGATGATCTTGAAGGCTATCTGGCACCGCTAAACCTGTCGATTGAAGGTGATGCGCTGGCAAGGAAGGAAACCACTTCCGGCAAGGTCGAGATCAAGGGCAAGGCTGGCCGGACCGATCTGTCAGGAAAACTTAATTTTTCCGGCAAGATCAGTGAATGGCAAAAAGCCAACTTGCATGTTTCAGGTAAGGTGGAAGATCCGTCCGGCAAGCATCTTTTGTCTCTGGCCGGTCTCAAGATTGAAAATGGTGAGGATGGTGAGGCCAAGCTGGCATTTTCGGCAACCGGTACTATTGATGACGGGCTGGCTTCAACTGCTGATCTGGATATTTTCGGACTATTGTCGCAATTCTCCGGGGTTGTGTGGCATGAAAATGGCGAGGAGAAATTATCAGCCAAGGGGCGGTTGGCCGTGTTATCGGAAAACTCATCGCAGATACTGGCAATTTTGGGGGTATCGCGTCCAGAAATATCGCCTATGGCCCGGGTGTTCTCCGGGGAAGGATCGTTGCAGGTTGAAAAGGGTGAATTTGCGCTTACCGGAATTCGCGGAACCGCTGCTGCTACCAGCTATTCAGGTGAAATACACTATAAACCCGGCAATGATGGTGATGGGCTGAAAGCAAGTTTTAGCACCGGTCAGTTATCTTTGCCATGGTTGCTGGATGCACTGATGGTTGATCGCGATGGCAAGCAGCATGATTTGTCGAGCCGGTTTTCAGCATACGGTCTGGGTCGGGGCAAGTCATCATTAAAAATCAGCGCAGAAAAAATGGAAGTCTGGCCACGTTTTGGACTTGGTGATGGCAAGGTTGATATTCTGGCTGACGGCAGGAAAATGAATATCACTGTTTCGGGCAGGGGAAGCAGTGACAGAAGTGTAAGGCTTGAAATGAAAACCCGGATTGGCGAACAACTTACCGATCTGGAAGCCAGTCTGGACGCCAGCCTGCAACTGGGCGATATTTTGCGTGACAATAATGGAGATCAGATATTTGTCGGTGCCTTGAGAATGAATGGTAAATTCAAGGGCAAGGGCAGGACTCCGAATGGCATTGCTGCTGATCTTGCCGGCAAGGGAAATATTGCCATTATGCAAGGGCAGGTCAAAAATCTGTCACCATCAAGTTTTGTGCAATTGCTGAAAAAAATCGAAACACCTGAGCAGGTGGACAAGTTGAGCCGTGATGCCTTGCGAAAGGGTGATTTGACCCTTGGAGATGTGAAGTTTGACTTTGAGATCAAGAACGGGGTGGCGGTCAGCAAACCCGTTGTGATCAAAGGTGATGGCATGACCGGCAAATTGCGGGTTGTGTATGAGGTTGCAAATTCAGTTGCTGACATTTCCTTGCGGATGAAACTTGATGAACTGAAAGAGGTTCCAGATTTTGAAGTTGCCTATGCAGGTAAACCAAAAGGATTGCTGGCCAGCTCTGATCTGGGAGCGCTGAAATCCTATTTGTCAGTTGAGGCCTTGCGTAAAACCATGCAAAAGCTGGAGCAGTTGCAGGAAGAACAGCGCAAACTGTATGAAGAAGAAGAGCGAATTCGCAAGGAAGCAGAGGCAAAACGCAAAAGACAGGAAAAGATGAAACGGCTTTTGCAGTTGAAGCAGGAGGAGTTAAAGCGCAAGGAGGAAGAAAAGAAAAAGCGCGAAGAAGAACAAAAAGCCAGGGCAGCAGCAGCCAAACTGGCAGCGGCAAAAGCTGCTGAAGCAAA
>JALXCV010000145.1 GCA_026990765.1 Hyphomicrobiales bacterium
CATATGCGCATGGGCGGCACTGCCAGCCATGGCGTTGCCATAAGTGGTAGAAAGGGCGATGGCTGAAAGAGCAATGCTGTATGTGAGATTGCGTAATGAATTCATTGGTTTGTTTCTCCAAAAGTGTTTTTATAAAGCTGAAAGCTTGTGTCTGCCTTCTAATGGTAAACACTGCTGGAGAGATTTTATTCATTCGCAATTGCAATTAATTCAGATATTCTCCGCATTTGGGAGCCGGAGCAGTGCCCCATGGCATGATTGGAACGGTGCTGGTTGAGTTTTTCGGGCTGCCTTCGATAATCTTGTCGGAATAGACCAGATAGACAAGAACATTGCGTTTGGCATCGCAGCCGCGCACGATCTGCATTTTTTTGAAAAACAGAGAACGGCGTTTTTTATAGATTTCTTCGCCCTGTTTGAATTTGCCGTTGAATTTAACCGGGCCGATCTGGCGGCAGGCCAGTGATATTTCTGAGCGTTCTTCGGCAAACCCGGCCCAACCCTTCCAGCCACCAATATTGGGGATGGTGAAATGACAGGCAACCCCGTCAATCAGCGGATCATCTATGGCAAAGGTTGCCAGTTCCGCATTTGGTGATAGCAGGCGAAATACCGTGGTTTTCTTGAAAATCAGTTCCGGGTCGTCAGATCCGGCCCAGGTGGTTACAGATGCTGTAAACAGCATGATGACAGCCAGCAGATAGCGATACATGTCAATGCCCCTTGAATTGGTTTGGTGGTGATTGTTATCTGGTGCCGGCAGGGTTGGAAATCAAGCAGGTGCTATAGCTTGTTCATCCGCTCAAATCCGGTTGCCAGATCGGCAATCAGATCGTCAGGGTCTTCAAGCCCGATATGCAGTCTTACTGAAAAGCCTTTATGCGGCCAGTTGGTGGCGGTGCGGTATTCGCCCGGATCGAAAGGCAGGACCAGACTTTCAAACCCACCCCATGATGCACCAAGACCAAACAGTTGAAGATCATCTATAAGGGCAGCAATTGCCTCGCGCGATCTGTTTTCAGGTACTATGGAAAACAGGCCGCAGGCACCCTTGAAGTCGCGTTTCCACAAATCATGGCCGTCACAACCGGGCAGGGCGGGGTATAAAACCTGTTTTATTTCACTGCGGGTTTGCAGCCATGCAGCCACTTTCAGGGCATTTTCCTGATGTCGCTGCATACGCACATCTATAGTGCGCAGGCCGCGAAGCCCCAAATATACATCGTCTGGTCCGACATGCTGTCCAAGCTGCAAATAGGCGCTTCGATATCGCTCCCAAAGATGTTCGGCGATGGCGGCGGTGCCAAGCATGGCGTCAGAGTGCCCGACTATATATTTGGTGGCAGCCTGCACAGAGACATCGCAGCCATGATCAATAGCCTTGAAATAATGCCCGGCGCCCCAGGTATTATCAATTACGGTGATGACACCGGCAGCTTTGGCAGCCGCGGTAATGGCGGGTATGTCCTGAACTTCCATGGTCTGGGAGCCGGGAGATTCGGTAAATATCAGTTTGGTATTGGGCCGTATCAGTTCCTTTATGCCCGCACCGATCAGCGGATCATAATAACTGGTCTCAATACCCATTGCCGCCAATATGCCCTGGCAAAACTTTCTGGTGGGTGAATAGACAGAATCAGTCACAAGCAAATGATCGCCCGATTGCAGCAGAATCAGCAAGGTTGAGGTGATGGCGGCAAGGCCGGAGGGAAACAGGCAGGCATTATGCGCCCCTTCGATTTCAGCAATGGCTGATTCCAGCGCCCTTAATGTCGGGGTTCCATAGCGGCCATAGCGATATTCCTGTCTGCCTTCCAGCCAGTCGGCCATGGTCGGGGTGGTTATTGTCGATGCGTGATAGACAGCCGGATTCACCATTCCATGCTCACTAAATTCACGTCCAGTATGTGAAATTCTTGTTTGCGGAGCGAATTGGCTGAATTTATCGGACTTTGACATGATAAGCATCCTTTGCAAAAACAGGGCAGATCGCCGGATTAAAGAGTTTTTCATTCAGCGTCAATTGAAACCTATAATGCGTCCATACCCTAAATAGCTTGTCAAAAATGTATTCTTTGCTTGACCCGGTGAGGAAATTTCGCTTTGTTAGGCCAAGAATGTGGAGACACGTTCGAAAATGGGAGTGAACTTAACGATCTTTGTCGTGCAGTTGTCGCAGTCATAGGTAATGCCCTTAACAGAAAAAAACGGGCACAGGCTGTTAAAGTGGCGCTGGACGCAGGGATCAGATATTTAATTGAAAAGGAATTGTAATGAAAAAAACATTACTCGCTTTGGCTGTTGGCACCGCTGTGTCTGTAGCTGGCGTAGCTGCATCTGCAGGAACACTTGATGACGTAAAAGCCAAAGGCCATGTGCAGTGTGGTGTTACTCAAGGGTTGCCAGGGTTCTCAAATCCTGATGACAAAGGTAACTGGAAAGGCATTGACGTTGATGTATGCCGGGCTATTGCTGCTGCAATCTTTGGTGATGCAAGCAAGGTAAAATACACACCATTGTCTTCAAAAGAGCGTTTCACAGCTTTGCAGTCTGGCGAAGTTGACCTGCTTTCACGTGTTACCACATGGACAATGACCCGCGATACAGCACTTGGCCTGAACTTTGCCGGTGTTACCTATTATGATGGTCAGGGCTTCATGGTTCGCAAGTCTCTTGGTATTACCAGTGCCCTGCAGCTTGGTGGTGCTTCTGTTTGTACTTCAACCGGTACAACAACCGAACTTAACGTGGCTGACTATTTCCGCGCCAACAACATGGAAATGAAAGTTGTTGCCTTTGAAAAATCAGACGAAACTGTTGCTGCTTACGACAAGGGTCGTTGCGACGTTTACACTACTGACCAGTCCGGTCTGTATGCACAGCGTTTGAAACTTACCAAATCAAGCGATCATATTGTTCTGCCTGAAATCATTTCAAAAGAGCCTTTGGGTCCGGTTGTTCGCCAGGGCGATGACCAGTGGTTCAATCTGGTGAAATGGACATTGTTCGCAATGGTCAATGCTGAAGAAATGGGTATCTCATCAAAAAATATCGATGAAATGATGAACTCCAAGAACCCGGCAGTTCGCCGCTTTGTTGGTAAAGAAGGCACATTTGGTGAAAATCTTGGTGTCAGCAATGACTGGGCAGTAAATATCGTCAAGCAGGTCGGCAATTATGGTGAAATCTTTGACGCCAATGTTGGCCCTGATACACCGCTGGCAATTTCACGCGGTATCAATGCTCTATGGAACAAGGGCGGCATCCAGTACGCTCCTCCAATCCGCTAAATGCAAAGATAAAGATGACAGGCCCGGAATGTTCCGGGCCTGTTGTTTCTGGTTTAAGAATTCAAGAGCAACGACAATAGTTGCCGGTTATTCATGAGATACAATCGTCTCAAACAGGGTGGGATAAAATGACTGCTATTTCCAACGAACCTTCAGGGAAGGTGTCGTTCTGGTATGATCCACGTGTCAGATCCATTGCATCACAAGTCTTGTTGGTGATTTTTCTGGCCTGGGGTTCTTACGAAATTGTAAATAACACCATCGCCAATATGCAGCGCCTGAATATTGCATCAGGTTTTGATTTTTTAAGTACTGAAGCTGGCTTTGCCATGGCGCAAACACTGATTCATTTTGATGAAAAATCATCATATTTCAGGGCTTTTGAGGCTGGGCTGGTTAATACAATCTATGTTTCGGTTATCGGAATATTTCTGGCAACCATACTGGGCTTCATCATGGGTGTTGCCCGCTTGTCGAAAAACTGGCTTATTGCGAAAGTGGCAACGGTTTATGTTGAGGTCTTGAGAAACATACCACTGCTGTTGCAGATCATTGTATGGTACAAGATTTTGTTGCATATTCTGCCGGGAAAACGCGATCATGCGTCAGCTCTGTTCGGGTTGCTCGATGTTAATGTTACCGGTATTTGGGTGCCAAGATTTATTGCTTCTGACGGGTTCTGGATGACCGAGGTTGCCTTTCTTGTTGCAATTGGTCTTGCCTGGTGGATTGCACGCTGGGCCAAACAGCGCCAATATGAAACCGGTCAGCCATTTCCGGCATTCTGGACGGGGCTGGGACTTGTAATCGGGTTGCCGTTGCTGGTGTTTCTGGTTACAGGATCGCCAGGGATTATTGATCATCCTGTATTCATAACTGAAGGACCGATATTCAAAAGAGGATTTCAGCAAGGAGCCGGTTTTAATTTCAGCCCTGAATTCCTGGCATTGCTGTTTGCTCTTACCCTTTATACAGGGACATTTATCGCCGAGATTGTACGTGCCGGTATATTGTCAGTCAGTCACGGTCAGACCGAAGCTGCCGGAGCACTTGGCTTGCGACGCGGAAAAATCCTGAGGTTTGTGGTTATACCACAGGCGATGCGGGTAATTATCCCGCCACTCACCAGTCAGTATCTGAATCTGACAAAGAACTCGTCACTGGCCATGGCCATTGGCTACATGGATATTGTGGGAACAGGTGGCATTGTACTTAACCAGTCAGGTCAGGCGGTTGAGGTGATTGTCATGATCATGGCGGTTTATCTGACCCTTTCATTGCTCACATCAGCATTTATGAACTGGTACAACGCAAAAATGTCACTGGTGGAGAGATAAGATGGCAAACGCTTCAAAAAAAGAACTGCTATATGTGCGCACCGAAATGGTGCCACAACAGCCACCGCCCGCCGGTGAAGTTGGAATACGTAAATGGATATGGGAAAATCTTTTGTCTTCCATGAGCAAATTCAGCACGGTTGGTGAAACCATATCGTCAATATTGATGATGTTTCTCACCCTGTTTGTAATATGGGCAATTTATATGGTTGTCTCCATATTGTATCACTTTGCTCTTGGAGATGCTATTTTCACCGGAACTGATGGCAGCTTCTGCAGACCGGTTGACAATCAGGGCAAGATCCCGCTAGGCCAGAATATTGGCGCATGCTGGCCATTCATCACTCACCGTATCGGTCAGTTCATGAACGGGTTTTATCCTGAAGCCGAGCGCTGGAGAGTTTATCTTACCTATATTCTGGCAGCTGCATTGATCATTCCTGCTGCCATGCCGGATGCACCGGGTAAAACCATCAACTCGATTTTGCTGTTCGGCGTATTCCCGTTTGTAGCTACGGTCCTGTTGTCTGGCGGCCATATGGATATATCAGCCAGTTCCTATACATTCTGGGCTGTCGTATTTGGTGTATTGCTGGCTGTACTGGCGGTATTTCAGATAGTTACAAAAATTGAAGGCCTGTTCATGAAGGGTGCCAAAATTCTGGCGATAGCGGCAATAGCGATTTTTGCCATATTGTTTGTTCTGGGCTTTGATTTCGGGCTGGCTTATATCGAAACCTCCAAATGGGGCGGGCTGATGCTGACGCTGGTTATTGGTCTTGTCGGTATTGTTGTTTCCCTGCCACTGGGCATTATTCTGGCACTGGCGCGGCGTTCGCATATGCCTGCTGTCAGGCTGGTTGCAACCATATTCATTGAAGTGTTCCGTGGTGTGCCACTGATTACAGTGTTGTTCATGTCATCGGTCATGCTGCCATTGTTCTTTCCTGAAGGAGTGAGCTTTGACAAGCTGATCAGGGCGCTGATTGTGGTAGCGCTGTTCTCATCTGCCTATATGGCAGAAGTGGTGCGTGGCGGGTTGCAGGCTATTCCAAAAGGCCAGTATGAAGGGGCGCAGGCTCTGGGACTGTCCTTCTGGCAGACCAATAATCTGATTACCATGCCACAGGCGCTGAAAATGGTTATTCCAGGGATCGTCAATACCTTTATCGGACTGTTCAAGGATACTTCTCTGGTGTCAATTATCGGACTGTTTGATTTCCTTGGAATACTGGATTCAGCTCTGCAGGATACCAAATGGCTGGCACCAACCAACCAGATGACAGGTTATTTGTTCCTGGCAATTGTCTACTGGATATTCACTTTCAGTATGTCACGCTATTCAATGTACACAGAAAACCGGCTTCATACCGGTCATAAACGGTAAGAGCAAGGGAGATAAATTATGGCCGATGCTGCCAAAAAAATGGAAATATCTGACGAAATCGCAATCGAGATTTCAGGGATGAATAAATGGTATGGTGATTTTCACGTGCTGCGTGACATTAACCTGACTGTGCAAAGAGGTGAGAGGATTGTTATTTGCGGGCCTTCCGGTTCTGGCAAATCAACCCTGATCCGCTGTATCAACCGGCTGGAAGAACACCAGAAGGGCAAGATCGTGGTTGACGGTATCGAGTTGACCAATGACCTCAAAAAGATTGATGAGATCAGACGCGAAGTTGGAATGTGCTTTCAGCATTTCAACCTGTTCCCGCATCTGACGGTGCTGGAAAACTGCACGCTGGCTCCAATCTGGGTGCGCAAGACACCCAAGGCCGATGCCGAGGCTGTTGCCATGAAATATCTGGAAAGGGTGAAAATTCCTGAACAGGCCGACAAATATCCCGGACAGCTTTCAGGCGGTCAGCAACAGCGTGTGGCGATTGCCCGCTCATTGTGCATGGAACCAAAGATCATGCTGTTTGATGAACCAACATCAGCACTTGACCCGGAAATGATCAAGGAAGTGCTGGAAGTTATGGTTGATCTGGCCGAATCCGGCATGACCATGCTGTGCGTTACCCATGAAATGGGTTTTGCCCGCAAGGTTGCAAACCGGGTGATCTTCATGGATGAAGGCCAGATTATCGAGCAGAACTCACCTGACCAGTTCTTTGACAATCCAAAATCTGACCGGACCAAACTGTTCCTCAGCCAGATTATTCACTAACAAGATTTGCCGGTGGTTGCAGGAGGCAGGTGGGAACCTGCAATCGCTGGGTTAATTGCCACTTCACAGATTGCATAATGATTTCTGCTTTCTTTGATAGTGGTTTTAAGACCTGTCAGGTCATATAAATGCTCAAGCGTTTGCATTTCACAATATTTTATAACCGTATCACATCCAGCTCTAAAATGGCGTTGCTGATGCTGGGGGTGCTGGTATATCCGTGTCAGGCATATGCAATGGACTGGGCTGAAAGGGCGCTGGAGCGCATCAGCAAGCCACCTTTGGGATTACCGAGACTTGTTCAGACGGAAAAGAACGAGGTTACAAAGGACAGGATCATTCTTGGCCGCAAGCTGTTTTATGACAAGCGGCTTTCGCGCAATTCATCGGTTTCATGTGCAAGCTGCCATCTGCCCGAACGGGGCTTTGCTGATAATGATCAACCCCGCGCTATTGGTTTTAATGGTCGCCGCTCAAGGCGCAATGCTCCCACTTTGCTCAATGTAGCCTATATGCGCACCTTGTTTCATGATGGCAGGGATAATCAGCTTGCAACCCAAATTCTTGGACCGTTTCTGGATAAAAATGAAATGGCCAACCCATCGGCTGGCTGGCTGGTGCAGACAGTGAACGGGCTTGAGGATTATTGGGGGAAGTTTGAAAAGGCATTTGGTGAGGTTGCCAATATCAACAATATTGGCAAGGCCATTGCAGCTTATGAACAAACATTATTGTCGGCCAATTCGCCATTTGACAAATATTGGTATGGCAAGGACAAAAGCGCAATAGGGCCTGCGGCAATAAGGGGGCTTAAACTGTTCAGGGGCAGGGCAGGCTGTGCAAGGTGCCATAAGATAGGCAAATATTCCGCCCTGTTTATTGATCACAGATTTCATGATACCGGCACTGGCAGCAAGGATGATAGCGGGCGCAAAGAAGTTACAGGCAGGCTGAAGGATATAAATCGCTTCAAAACCCCGACATTGCGCAATATTGCTCTCACCGCGCCCTATATTCATGATGGCAGGTTCGAGACACTGGGCGAGGTGGTGCGGTTTTATAATCGCGGCCCGGTTGCAACCTTGCCGGCTCTGGGCTTGAGCGAAACCCAACAGAATGATCTGGTGGCATTTCTTGAAAGCCTCACCGGTGACAATATCGCTGAATTGATAAGTGAAGCCAAAGGTGCGCACAGGCAAAATGATTGAGCTGTAGCTCGATGTGATCAACTATGTCCATGATTGAAGACTTCAGCGACGCCAGCCTCTGGAGCGGTTTACAGCTTCTGCAAAATGCTCAATTTCGTCAGCATATTGCTGCTGCGGTTTGTAGATCACTTGTCTGGATGCAGTGATTGCAGAGGCTTCTGGCCCTCTGGCCAGCAAGGCGGTGCCAAGGGCCGTCAATTCGCTGATTGATGGTACTGAAATTGATTTTTGCATTACATCTGCCAGAAACTGGCAGAAATACGGATTGGCTGACATGCCGCCATCAATTGAAATAGTGTCACCAATGGCAATTTGCGATGCCATGGTATTGATAACTTCAACCGCCCGCAAGGCAATGCCTTCCAGAATGGCCTGAACCATATCATGCTTGCTGGTGTCAAGTGACATGCCTATCCACATGCCAGCAGCGGTTCCATCCCAATAGGGGCAGCCAAGACCGGTAAGTGCCGGAATGAAAGCCAGATTGCGGGTAATGGCCGGTTGTGAGGAGAAGTGGCTGATTTCTTCAAAATCACTGAACAGCCCCAAGGATCTGGCCCAGTTTATGGCGGAACTGGCACAATAAACGCCGCCATCCAGGGCATAGGTTGTGGGGCCGTTTTCGGCCTGCCAGGCAATGGTGGGCAAAAGGCCTTTTTCAGGGGCCGGTTTAAGCTTGTCTCCGGTAAGAGCAAGTGCAAAGGCGCCAGTTCCAAAAGTGATCTTGGCATCGCCTTCAACCCGGCAACCATGGCCGTAAAGTGATGCCTGCTGATCAACAATGCTGGCGGTGATCGGGACCTGTTTTCCTGCCAGCTCGACAGTGCCAAATTCTCCCATGGTTGGTTTTATCTGCGGCAGGGCGTCAATTGGCACCCCGAACATTTCGCACAGATCAGCGTCCCATTCACCGGTTGCAATATTTAGCAATGAAGTCCGCGTTGCCGTTGTTATATCAGTGTAATAATTGCCGGTCAGGCGCTCTATAAAGAAAGCATCGGTGGTTGCCAGTCGCAAATTGCCCTGTTGGTGCAATTCTTTGGCCTTGGGTATGTTGTGCATTATCCATGCAAGTTTGGAGGCGGAAAAATATGGATCAAGCGGCAATCCGGCCCGTGCCATGGTGAGCTGTTCGGCGTCATCGGCTTTCAGCCTTGCAATGATGTCTTGTGTCCGGCGGTCCTGCCAGACAATCACCGGGCTGACCGGCTCACCGGTCAGGGCGTTCCATGCAAGGCAGCTTTCGCCCTGATTATCAATGCCAATTGCATCGACCGGACCGGCAGCATCAAGGCACTCGATGATATTGGAAAGCAGTTGTTCGGGATCATGTTCAACCCAGCCATCATGCGGGTAAATCTGGCGGTGCTGGCGCGAACAGATAATTTTGCCATTATCGGCTTCATCGAGCAGGAATCCGCGAGTGCTGGTAGTTCCCTGATCTATGGCGATTATGCGCATGAGTAGTGAGGTTTGGTTATTATGAGAAGATTATATGAAGCGGGACGGGTTTAACCCCGTCCCACAGTCCCTCTATCAAGGGGGATTTGTTATCAGGAATAGCGGTAAGGCACACCGGCTTTTTCCATAGTGGCTGCATATTTCTTGTAGATGTCAACAACCTTTTTGGCGCGTGGGCTGATGGATGCCATTTCATCCCAGAAGCCTTTGGCGTCTTCAACAACTGTATCCCATTCTTTGGCAGGAATTTCGGTGAGTTCCATTTTCTTGCCTTCAACACGAAGTTTGGCTTCACCGCCCCAATACCATACCTGACGATAATAGTGTGAGGAGTCCATGGACAGTTTGAACAGTTCCTGCAGATGTGGAGGAACTTTTTCCCATGATTTGGTGTTGGCGAAATATGAACCACACCAGGCACCGGTTACGTTGTTGAGCAGGGCGTAATTGCAAACATCGGCCCAACCAACTTCATAAGCTTCGGTAAATCCGCACCATGCAACACCGTCAAGTTCGCCGGTTTGCAGGGCAACTTCAATGTCATCCCATGGCAGGGTTACAGGAATCAGGCCATAACGTGACAGGAACTTGCCAGCTGTTGGCACACCGAAAACGCGCTTGCCCTTGAAGTCGGCAATTGAGCGAATTGGATCCTTGGTGAAGATGTGGAGTGGATCCCATGCACCAGCACTTAGCCATTCAACGCCTTCAACTTCATCATAGGCTTCTTTCCAGATTTCATTGAGGCCGTAATATTTGAACAATACAGGCATATCAAGGCTGTAACGGGCCGAGAACGGGAAGTATCCGCCAAATACGTTAATATCTACAGGTGATGCCATGGTTGCATCATCTGACTGCACAGCATCAATGGTGCCGTTCTGCATGGCGCGGAACAGCTCAGCGGTTGGAACAAGCTGGTCTGCATAATAGAGTTCAATTTCCATTTCGCCATGTGCTGCCTTGTTGAAGGCTTCAATTTGAGGCTTGATAACATGGGCACCAAGCGGAGCGCCGGAATATGACTGCAAGCGCCATTTGATTGGATTTGTTGCAGCATATGAATATGGCGTGGCAAGAGGTGAGGCTACAGCGGCACCAGTTGCTGCGGCTAACCCTCCAGCTTTTTTAAGAAAATCACGACGCGGAAGTGCGCTGGTTTCAGGGGTTGTTTTTTTGATGTCCTTCATTTCTACCTCCAGGTTTAAGGGACAAAATTTGATCCTGTTCTTTTAACTTAGCGGCTGGAGACATATTCCGGTAGCCACAGAGCCAATTGAGGGAAAAGGATCACAAGTATCAGTCCAAACGTCATAACTAGGACGAATGGTATAATGGACCGATATATGTCAGGTAATGATATTTCTGGTGGAGCCATG
>JALXCV010000146.1 GCA_026990765.1 Hyphomicrobiales bacterium
CGGCCAAGGTGGAAGGTGGCGATATTCAGGCCGGCTTCGCCCAGCACCGAACCCAGCGCCCCGATAAAGCCGGGTTTGTCCTCATTGGAAACATACAGCATGTTTTCGCTAAGTTCAGCCTCAAGATTGATACCCTTGATCTGGATAAGACGTGGTTTGCCATCGCCAAATACTGTGCCGGCAACCGAACGGGTCTGGGTTTCTGTTTCAACGATCAGGCGGATATAATTATCATATACACCGCGTTTGGTCTGGCGCACCTCATCAACCTTGATACCGCGCTCTTTGGCCATGATCGGGGCAGAAACCATATTCACCTCGCCCAGCAACGGGCGCATGATACCAGCCAGCATTGCAGATGTCAGGGCTGAAATATTCATGTCAGCAACCCCGCCGCAATATTCGATGGTTATACCCTTGATGGCTGATTTGGTAAGCTGACCGGCAAATGAACCAAGCTGTTCAACCAGTTTGATAAACGGTTTCAGGATTGGAGCTTCTTCAGCGGTAATTGACGGCATGTTAAGGGCATTGCTGACTGCGCCTGACAAAAGATAATCAGACATTTGTTCAGCTACCTGCACCGCTACATTCTCCTGTGCTTCACTGGTGGCAGCACCCAGATGCGGAGTGCAGATAACATTGTCCATGCCAAACAGCGCATTTTCCGTTGCCGGTTCTACAGCATAGACATCAAGTGCGGCACCGGCCACATGGCCAGCTTCCAGCGCTGCTTTAAGTGCCACCTCATCAATCAGGCCGCCGCGGGCACAATTGATAATCCTTACCCCCCGTTTCATCTTGTTGATGGCTGTGGCATCAAGGATATTGCGGGTCTTGTCGGTAAGCGGTGTGTGCATGGTGATAAAGTCGGCGCGGGCCAGCATTTCATCCAGATCAACCTTTTCAACGCCCAGTTCCTTTGCCCGTTCCGGCGACAGGAACGGATCATAGGCTACAACCCGCATCTTCATGCCCTGCGCCCGGTTGGCAACAATGGAGCCGATATTGCCTGCTCCGATCAGGCCAAGCGTCTTGTTGAACAGCTCAACCCCCATAAATTTGCTCTTTTCCCATTTGCCGGCCTGGGTGGAGGCATTGGCCTGGGGTATCTGGCGGGCCAGAGCCATCATCAGGGACATTGTATGTTCAGCCGTGGTCACAGTATTGCCGAACGGGGTGTTCATGATGATGATGCCGCGGTTTGAGGCTGCTGGAATGTCAACATTGTCAACGCCGATACCGGCCCTGCCAACAACTTTCAGATTGTCAGCTGCTTCAATGATTTTTGCAGTTACCTTGGTTGCAGAACGAATAGCCAGACCGTCATAATCTTTGATAATTTCATGCAGCTTGTCCTTGTCCTTGCCAAGGTCAGGCTGAAAATCGACATCAATGCCGCGTTGTTTGAAAATATCGACCGCGGTCTGGCTGAGTTTGTCTGAGATTAATACACGAGGGGCCATGGTTTTGGTTTCCTTGTTGTGAATTGTTTTGAAAAATTATTGTGATGATGAGGCAGAAGCTGTCATTGCCAAGCCGGGATTAACCCGGCTTGCGCCAGTCAGGCACTTATGATTGCTGCGCCGTTGCAAATGCCCAGTCCAGCCATGGGGTAAGAGCTTCCAGATCAGAAGTCTCGACCGTGGCGCCGCACCAGATACGAAGGCCAGCAGGTGCATCGCGATAAGCACCAAGATCATAGGCGGCAGCTTCTTCATCCAGCAGTTTGACCATGGTTTTGGGCAGGGCGGTTTTTTGTTCATCATCAAGCCCGGCTGCCACGTGGTCAGCCAGTTTAAGGCAAACCGAAGTATTGGAGCGGATGGCCGGGTCTGCAACCAGATGCTCAACCCAGTCAGTTTTTTGTACCCAGGCATCAATCACTGCCGCATTGGCATCAGCCCTGGCAATCAGACCGTCCAGCCCGCCAAGTTCCTTTGCCCATTCAAGCGCCTTGATATAGTCTTCAACGCAAATCATTGACGGGGTGTTGATGGTGGCGCCTTTGAAAATACCGGCAATCAGCTTGCCAGCCTTGGTAAGCCGGAAGATTTTTGGCAAGGGCCATGGTGGGGTATAGGTTTCCAGCCGTTCAACTGCGCGCGGTGACAGGATCAGCATTCCATGTGCGGCCTCACCGCCCAGCACTTTCTGCCAGGAATAGGTAACCACATCGAGTTTGTCAAAATCAAGTTTCTGGGCAAAAGCAGCTGAAGTTGCATCACAAATGGTAAGGCCGGTGCGGTCTGCTGCAATCCAGTCACCATTGGCAACCCGTGCGCCAGATGTAGTGCCGTTCCAGGTGAATACCACATCGCGGGTAAAATCAACCGCATCCAGATCGGGCAATTCGCCATAGGCGGCGCCAAGCTTGCGCACATCATCAAGTTTGAGCTGGCTGGTAACATCACCAACCCAGCCCTGACCAAAGCTTTCCCATGCAAGCATGTCAACGCCGCGCTCGCCCAGAAGCGACCACAGGGCCATTTCAACAGCACCAGTATCAGAAGCAGGGACGATACCGATCAGATAATCATCAGGAACCTGCAATATCTCACGGGTCAGATCGATTGCATATTGCAAACGCGCCTTGCCTTCGGCTGAGCGATGCGAGCGTCCTGTCAGTGCTGTTTTGAGAAGATCGGTGTCCCAGCCCGGTATCTTGGTACATGGGCCGGAAGAAAATTGCGGATTAGCCGGCCGCAATGCCGGTTTTTGTGTGGTCATAAATAGCCATCCTCACAGATGTTGTGCCTCTCGTTGGGGAGAGGTGTCCCACGATCGGATGTAGAGACAACAGGCGGTTTCGTCAACTGAAAATAATTTGGAAACACAAAAAAACCCGTCTGCAAATTTGCAAACGGGTTTGAAAATGACAGAAAACTGCGGGCTTACCAGCTGTTGAAATTAAACCTCACACCAGCTTTGATTTCATGTGCCCTGATCTTTTCCACCTTGATTGGATCTGCACCTTTGGCCCGGGTCTTGCCCAGATCGACATATCTGTAGCCAATATCAAGCTGCATATTGTCGGTGAAATCATATGACAGACCGGCTGAAAGATTATAGGCAAAGGAAGCTTTTGAATTTGATGATGAACCAGCTGGTGCAGTAATTCCTGAAAGCGTATGATAAGCCACACCAAGGCCAAATCCGAGATATGGAGTAAACCCGCCATAATTGGTGATATCCCAGAAAACATTACCGAAACCGGTATATGTCTGCAGATCAGCATTCAATGTACCAAATGGATCGGTAAGTGAGGCTTTCATCCGGTAACCGCC
>JALXCV010000147.1:0-12642 GCA_026990765.1 Hyphomicrobiales bacterium
GCTCCAATATGGTCGGGCGCGGCCATGGCACCCGGTCCTGCACGATCAGTCGCAAGGAACCACCGGGAACATCAACCCCGTCACGCACAGCATCAGTGCCCAAAAGACAGGAATCCCTGTCCGCCCGGAACATGTCGACCAGGGTCCCGGTATCCATCGGATCAACATGCTGGGCATAAAGCGCCAGTCCTTTTGCAGCAAGTGGCGCTGATAATCTTTGATGCACGGCGCGCAGGCGGGAAATGGCGGTGAACAGACCCAGCGACCCGCCACCTGCTGCCAGAAACAGTTCGCGATAGGCAGCAGCCAGATGGTCCATATTATCACGGCCCATATCATTGACCACAATCAGCCGCGAATTGCCCAGATAATCAAACGGGGATTCATGGGCCACCCGGATAACCGAATAGGGCAGATGAATGGCACCGGTGCGCATTTCCGCATGCTCCCAGTCATCAGGAGCCGAAGGGGGGCGGTCCTTGAGGGTAGCAGAGGTAATGATAACCCCGTCTGCCTGGGCCAGAACAGCACCTGCCAGTGGTTCAGATGGGTCTTTCCAGTGACTGTGCATGCCAAAATCGAACTCCATGCCATATTGCTGTTCGATCTCGAACCATTCAACAAAGGCGCTGTCAGTTTCTTCCAGAAGCCGGGACAGCATGTCGATCCAGCCATTAAGGGTAAGCTCACCGCGCCGCTTCATCGACATGGCAAGTGCTTCCAGCCGGTTGCGTTCGATAGTATCCAGTTCATCAGCTTCATCTGCCAGTTTCTGCAAGAAGCGATTGGCAAGAGCGGTCAAGGGCCGTTTCAGATCAATGAAGCCTGCTGCCAGCGTACCGGCAGCCGCTGCCAGACCATCAATCATCGGGCGGCAATCAGTTTCCATTGAGCGATTGTCTGAGCGGGCCAGAACCTGCTGGCGCACCAGAACCAGGAATTTTTCGGTATGTCCCTCACCCATTCCGGCCTGAATTCGCGACTGCCAGCCAGGGCCTGGCAATATCATAGCCGCACGCAGAACCTGTTCCAGCAGGTTTTTGGATTCTTCATCATCATCAAGCAGATCACCGATCCGGTCCTTTAATGAGCGACCACGGCGGTGCTGGTTTTCGCTCCCTCGCACCCAGCGGCGAAGCTCTGCGGTTTCCATGCCGGTTATGTGGGCGGAAAAGGCGCTGTCGGCAGCATCAAACAGGTGGTGTCCTTCATCAAATACCAGCCGGTTAAAACCTGGATCATCATCTGCCTGATCATCGTCAGTTGCAGGTTTTGCAGTACCAATACTGTATTCAACCGCTGCCTGAAACAGGACCAGCGCATGATTGGCGATAACCAGATCAGCCTTGCGGGCGGCGCGAACCGATTTTTCAATGAAGCATTTGCGATAATGCGGGCAGGCAGCAAAGATACATTCCCCGCGCCGGTCTGTCATACCAAGAGATGCTGGTGATATGGTCCGGCCACCTCTTGCCCGTTCGGGAAAGAACAGGCCCATGAGCCAGGCCGGGAAGTCACCGCCTACCATATCGCCATCACGGCTATATCTGGCCCAGCGCGCCACCAGAGCTGCCATCAGCGCGGTTTTCGGGTTCTGTGATGTTAGTGCGGCAAAGGCATCCTGCATATTCAGCAGGCAGGCATAGTTTTCCCGGCCCTTTCGGATTACCACCCGCGAGCGGCGCTGTGCCGGGTCTTTAATCAGCCGGTGGGTTTCCTGTTCAAGCTGGCGTTGCAGGTTTTTGGTATAGGTGGAAATCCAGACCGGAGCCTTGTTGCGATCGGCCCATATTGCCGATGGTGCCAGATAGCCGAGGGTCTTGCCAAGGCCGGTTCCAGCTTCTGCCAGAACAATAGTGTTTTGCCTGCGGTGTTGCCGGGGCTGGAAGGCCCTGGTTGCCTCACGGCAATAGTCAAATTGTTGCTGGCGGTGCTCTCCGTGTGAACCGATTATCTGACTTAAATAATCACTGGCTTCATCCGGTTTGACAGCAATATGGCTGCCGGGCGGGCGTGGGCCGTCATCTTCCCATTCCTCCAGCCGGTCCCAGACATTAAGACCGGTGGCAAATTCATTGAGCTTCATGTCACCATGGTCATGGGTGAGGCAGGCAAGTACCATATCGGCAAATGGCCAGCGGCCACGTTGCAGGAATTTGGCGCTCTGGGCAGCATCATGGCGGTGTGGATATTGCCTGTCAGTCAGTCTGGTCAGCAATTCAGCTATCAGCTGTTTCAAGGTTGCAGTATCATCATCTGACGGTAAAAGGCCAAGAGCTTTGGCCAGACCTTGCGGGGTCGGGGTTGCCATCAATGCGGGACAGACAAAGGCAAACAGTTCACAGACATCAAAATGTCGCTGCTCGTTTATTGTCCGGCTTTTATCCGTCGATGCAGCCATCAGTCGCTCCAGCAGGAATGTCTGATGACAGATCAGGGCTGGCTGGCTGGAGAGTAACTGCAAAGCCTGATCAGCCCCCAAATGCTGGTTTTCAAGCCCGCGACGAGCCACCAAAGCCCCTGTCTGGTCAATTACCACAACCGGGTGTGCGATTAGCTCTTGAGTTTTTTGCGCTACTGGGTCAGACATCTGCCAAACAAATCATAAATCAGTTGCGGCAACCCTAAACGGTTTGCCGTGAAAATAGTAGTGGTACCAGTATGACAAAATCATCTATCGATACGGCCTTGCGTGAAGCGGCAATGAATAGCAAGGCATGGCCGTTTGCCGAAGCCAAAAAGATTTTGAACCGGATCAGGCGCAAGGGTGAAAACCCGAAGGAGATTTTGTTTCAGACCGGCTATGGACCATCAGGCCTGCCGCATATCGGAACCTTTGGCGAAGTATCGCGTACCTCAATGGTCAGACATGCCTTTGCCACAATGAGCGATATACCGACACGGCTGATCTGTTTTTCTGATGATATGGACGGGCTGCGCAAGGTTCCAGACAATATTGACAATAAAAAGGTGCTGGCAGACAATCTGGGCAAGCCGCTAACCGATATTCCTGACCCGTTTGGCACTCATGACAGTTTCGGGGCGCATAATAATGCCCGCCTGCAGTCATTTCTGGATGATTTTGGCTTTGATTATGAATTCATGTCATCAACTGACTGTTATAAATCAGGCCGCTTTGATGAAGCATTACTGACAGTGCTGGGCAAATATGACGAGGTGATGAAAATCATGCTGGCGACCTTGCGCGAGGAACGCTCTGCCACCTATTCGCCATTTCTGCCAATCCATCCTGAAACCGGTATTGTCATGCAGGTGCCAATGGATGAAATCAGGGCTGATGCCGGAACCATTGTCTGGAGCGATCCTGAGACCGGCAAATCCTATGAAACCCCGGTAACCGGCGGGCATTGCAAATTGCAGTGGAAGCCTGACTGGGCGATGCGCTGGCATGCGCTGGGCATTGATTATGAAATGGCCGGCAAGGATCTGATTGATTCGGTCAAGGTTGGTGGCAAAATCTGCCGGGTACTGGGTTCACAGCCACCTGAGGGCTTTAATTATGAGTTGTTCCTTGATGATCAGGGTCAGAAAATCTCCAAATCCAAAGGCAATGGCCTGACGATTGAGGAATGGTTGCGCTATGCCAGCCCCGAGAGCCTGCAATTATTCATGTTCTCCAAACCAATGACTGCCAAGCGACTGTTCTTTGATATAATCCCGAAAAATGTTGATGAATATTATTCGCATCTTTCAGCTTTCAGACGTCAGGATGAAAAACAGCAACTGGCCAATCCGGTCTGGCATATTCATGCCGGAAACCCGCCGGAAGGTGAAATGCCGGTCAGTTTTGCGCTATTGCTAAATCTGGTAAGCGCCTCCAATGCCGAGGACCGCGAAGTATTGTGGGGCTTTATCACCCGCTATGCGCCTGAAAGTTCACCAGAAAACAATCCTGACCTCGACCGGATGGTAACCTATGCGATCAATTATTTTGCTGATTTCGTCAAGCCCGGCAAAACCTTCCGGCTTGCCGATGATGCTGAACGGGCGGCTCTGGAGGATTTGAGCAAGCGTATTTCAGCCCTGCCGGCAGATAGTGATGGTGAAGCAATTCAGTCTGAAGTTTATGCAGTTGGCAAGGAACATGGATTTGATCCTCTGCGCAGCTGGTTCGGGGCCTTGTATGAAATTCTGCTTGGCCAGAAACAGGGACCGCGGTTTGGTTCTTTCGTTGCTCTTTATGGTATTGAGGAAACTCAAGACCTGATCAGGAAAGCGTTGAAAGGAGATTTAATTGAATAATCAACAGTTTCCCGAAAATCTGCTGACTGGTTACAGGGATTTTCACGCTGGCAGATATGCCCAGGATATTGAACATTATCACCAACTTGCAGAAACCGGTCAAACCCCGGAAATTATGGTGATTGCCTGTTGCGATTCACGTACCGCACCTGAAACAGTATTCAATTCCGGTCCCGGCGAAATTTTTGTGGTCCGTAATGTTGCCAATATGGTGCCGCCACATACGCCAGATGGTGCATTTCACTCCACATCCGCAGCGCTTGAGTTTGCTGTTCAGGTTCTGAAAGTCAAACATATTGTGGTTTTCGGTCACGGGCAGTGTGGTGGCATAAGGGCTGCACTGCATCCTGAAGCCAAACCATTGTCTCCAGGTGATTTTATCGGCAAGTGGATGGAACTGCTCAAGCCGGCAGCCAAAGAGATCAATCAAACCCATTGCATGACACAACATGAACGCCAGACATTACTGGAGCATTATTCAATCCGAAATTCCATTGCCAATCTGAAAACATTTCCATGTGTGGATATTCTAAGCAGCAAGAACCGTCTGCAATTACATGGAGCATGGTTTGACATTTTTTCTGGCGAATTATGGGTTTTGGATAATGAAACCGGTGATTTCTTCATGGTAAAGTAATTTGACTTTCATTTGACTTTGGTCATTGTAAACATATGCAAGATACATTATATTAGCGAAATCTAATATGTTACATAGTGTTGTGCCCTGTTGTAAAAGGAAATTACCAAAATGGAAAATGATCGGGTTGTAAAAAGCCACTGGCCGGATTTCTTTGAATCACTGTCAGAAAAAATTGAAGTTGAACCTGTACTTGCCGCTATTCAGTGCGACAAGGATGGCGCTGATGTTTCTATTGAAGAATCAAAGTTGCTGGCCATTGATTTTGACAAAAAGGATAATGCACTTAGCATTTCATTCTTTGGTCAGGATGTGATTGTATCAAAACCAAAATCACTTTCAGCTGATTTTGATGGCGATGATCTGTCCGGTATCGAAGTCAATGATGAACAAGGTTGCACCTATGTGCTGCGCTTTATTCATCCCCTGCATCTGCCAAGAGCTGCAGCTGCCGTTTGATTTTCAAGACAGTTTTAACCTGATCAACGTGACTGCAAAAAGTTGCGCCGGTAGCGATCATGCCCTTTTATACGGGCATGGCGCAAACCGATGCCCGTAAGCATTTGAAAAATCCTAATATTTTTCGAGCCTTTGTGAAGTATTCTCATCATATTGGAATTTCCCGGTTCGGGGCAAGGCTGAATGGTCAAGCAATCCGGGCCATATTGTCCACAATATAAGCCTCCAATCACAAAATATTTATAGCGAACGGGCAATGACCAGTTTCATGATTTCGTTTGTGCCGGCATAAATCCGCTCGACCCTTGCATCGCGATACATGCGGGCTATCGGGTATTCATTCATATAACCATAACCACCATGCAGTTGCAGACACTCGTCAATCACTTTGCATTGCAGGTCTGTAAGCCAGTATTTGGCCATGGATGCGGTTTCGGTATCAAGCTCACCTGCAACCAGCTTTTCGATACAGTCATTGATGAAAACCTTGGCAATAGTGGCTTCGGTCTTGCACTGGGCCAGCACAAATTGCGTGTTCTGGAAATCCATAATGGCTTTGCCAAAGGCCTTGCGCTGTTTTACATAGGAAATGGTTTCAGCAAGTGCCCGTTCAATGCGGCCCATGGCCTGACAGGCAATCAACAGGCGCTCCTGCGGCAGTTGCTGCATCAGCTGGATGAAGCCCTTGCCTTCCTCATTGCCCAAAAGGGCAGAAGCTGGAAGCTGGACATTATCAAAAAACAATTCGGATGTGTCGTTGGATTTTAGGCCTATCTTGTCAAGGTTGCGACCGCGCTTGAAACCTTCAGCCCTGTCAGTTTCGACCACAAATAGCGAGATACCTCTGGATCCGGCTTTGGGATCAGTTTTGGCAACGACGATAATGATATCGGCCATCTGGCCATTGGTGATAAAGGTTTTCTGACCATTCAGCACATAGTGATTGCCGTCCTTGATCGCCGTGGTCCTTATCCCCTGCAGGTCAGATCCGGCAGCCGGTTCAGTCATGGCAATGGCGCTGATCAGTTCACCGGATACCATTTTTGGAACCCAGCGATGTTTTTGCTCTGTTGAAGCATAATTGAGAATATAGGGTAGCACGATAGCATTGTGCAGTGGTCCGCCAAAGCCGTCAATTCCGGCCTTGTTGGCTTCCATGGCAATTACCGCATCATAGGTAAAATCAAGTCCGGGACCACCAAATTCTTCAGGAGCTTCTGCTCCCAGCAAACCCATTGCACCAGCCTTCAGCCAGATTTCACGGTCAAATTTGCCCTGTTCTTCAAACCGCTCATAGTGGGGAGCGCATTCGGTTTCAAAGAAATTGCGCGCCATGTCCTGCAACATGGTGTGTTCTTCGCTCATCCAGCGCGGGCGCGGCAGGCCTATATCGGACATGGTGTCTCCCTTGCGTTAAAGACAGTTTCGCCCGACCGGATGATCTGGCGGATAAAAATATCCACCAGATATAACATGTTCAGGACCTGATCAGGAAGTGGCAGCTTCAAACATCTGCTCGACATATTCCCAGTTGATCAGGGAATCAAACCATGCTTCAAGATATTTGGGGCGCATATTGCGATAATCGATGTAATATGTATGTTCCCAGACATCACAGGCCAGAACCGGCTGAGCACCCATTACCAGCGGGTTATCGGCATTGGCGGTTTTCATGATTTCCAGCTTGCCGTCTTTTACTGCCAGCCAGGCCCAGCCTGAACCGAACTGGGTCATGCCGGCATTGATAAAGTCGGCACGCATCTTGTCATAACCGCCAAGATCGCTGTCAATTGCGGCCTGCAACTTGCCGGGAAGCTTGTTACCGCCGCCATTCGGCTTCATGCCGTTCCAGAATTCTGTGTGGTTGTAATGCTGGCCGACATTATTGAACAATGCCTGGTTTTTGCCATAGGCACCGCGGCAGATATCTTCAATTGACTGGCCTTCAAAGCCGGAATTCTTGATCAGATTGTTGGCATTGGCGATATAGGCTGCATGGTGCTTGTCGCGGTGAAACTCCATGGTTTCAGCCGACATGTAAGGATCGAGCGCATCATAGGCATATGCGAGTTCAGAAAGTTCGAAAGACATTTTGTTTCCTCTTGTTGTTTTCTGTCAGTTTGAATTGATACTAAGTTGCAACTTAGTGTCTCACAGGGCCGACAACAAGATGGAAGACAAGGTTTATTTTTAGAAAAATGCCTGAATATCCGTCTGCGCGCGCCCCAGGATCAGGGCATGTATATCATGAGTTCCCTCATAGGTGTTGACAGTTTCCAGATTTACCATATGGCGGATAACATCAAATTCATCTGAAATTCCATTGCCGCCGTGCATGTCACGCGCCATGCGGGCAATGTCCAGCGCCTTGCCGCAATTATTGCGTTTCATCAGTGAAATAGCCGGTGGCGCAGCAATGCCCGCTTCAAGGGCGCGCGATAATGCCAGCATGCCATGCAGGCCAAGGGTTATTTCGGTTTGCATATCGGCAAGTTTCTTTTGAATCAACTGGTTGGCTGCAAGCGGGCGGCCAAACTGCTTGCGGTCAAGCGTATATTGACGCGCTGCATGCCAGCAGGCTTCTGCCGCACCCAGAACCCCCCAGGCAATGCCAAAACGGGCCTTGTTGAGACAGCCGAACGGGCCTTTCAGACCCTTCACACCGGGCATCAGTGCATCGGCTGGCACTTCGACATCATCCAGTACAATTTCACCGGTGACAGAGGCGCGCAGGGAAAGCTTGCCTTCGATCTTCGGGGTTGAGAAGCCTTTCAAGCCACGCTCGACAATAAAGCCGTGAATTCCCTCATCTTCCAGCTTGGCCCAGACAATGGCGATATCGGCGATAGGTGAATTGGTTATCCACATTTTGGAACCGTTCAGGACAAAACCGTCTTTGGTGCGTTTGGCGCGGGTTTTCATCGAGGCCGGATCAGAGCCGGAATCAGGTTCGGTCAAACCGAAACAGCCAACCATCTCACCACTGGCCAGTTTGGGCAGGTACTTCATCTTTTGTTGTTCAGTGCCATAGGCTTCGATCGGGAACATAACCAGCGAGTTTTGCACGCTGACTGCCGAGCGATAGCCTGAATCCACCCGTTCAACCTCACGGGCAATAAGCCCATATGCTGTGTAGGAAAGACCGCTGCCGCCATATTCGGGATCGGTCATCACTCCCAGCAGTCCCAGTTCACCGGCTTCATTCATGATTTCGCGGTGAAAAACTTCATCGCGGAACGCCTGTTGCACGCGCGGGGCCAATTTGTCATCTGCAAATGCCCTGACGCTGTCACGAATCATCCGCTCTTCTTCACTCAGTTGGCCTTCAAAATCAAGCGGGTCCTGCCAGTTGAAATGGGTGCTCATAAATTCTCTCCGTGAAAAACGATTCTCGCAGTTTGCACGGATCGGTTAAAAAATAAACATGAAAAAGGGCGTTAACCCATATGCTTTGGATTAACGCCCGTTTTGGAATTGTATTTTCAGCTTTTATACGCCGGCAGAATACAGACGTTTTTCAACAATAGCTGAACCTTTGAGAACATGCAGCATCTTGGCAGCAGCCAGAACACCCAGATCAACCAGTGGTTCAACAATTATAACCATCATATAGGCAGCGCCAAATGATGCCACATTGGCAAGGTTTTCTGCACCAAAGCCCTGACCGTAAAGCGCCCAGAAAGCCACCCAGGTGACAATTCCGCCCTGATAGGCGGTAGACAGCTTGAGTGCTTGTGAATATCTGATGTCCTTATAGGCGGTTTCTTGCGGAATAATCCGTTTGGCCAGCATTGACATGGCAAATAACGGCACCAGCAAAGTAGTGATGTTAATGCCATATTGCGGCAGGTCGAACGGGGCAAAGAATACACCCTGGATCAACAGGCCAGCAGCAAGACCGACTGCAGCAGGGGCAACACCAAATATCAATAGCAGGGTTGACCCAAGTATCAGGTGAACTTCAGACACCCCAATTGGATGATGCGGCAATACTTCAAAACAGAAAAACACCACAGCAGTGGCCAGAATTGACCGCAACAGCATTGAGACTGCTCCGTCCTTTTTGGCAGTTTCAAATGCCAGTTTGGCGGCAAAACCCAATGAGCCTGCAGCAGTTGCGTAACCAAGTACGATTTTTGCGCCGGATACGACGCCTGGTTCTATATGCATAATTTATTCCTTTTTCGCGTTTGTATTTGCGAGAAGGACTGGGTCAAGGGGAGATTCTATGAAAACCTGCCCGGAACACCCCGTTCCAGCTCAACACTATTTCACAACAGATGGCAGGTATCCTGGCTTTATGTATCAACGCTGCATGCCTTGCCTTCCCGGCCCCGGTTTGGGTCGCCAGTGACATTGAATTGGCATGCAACTCCACACGTACAGTTGCGGGGGCAGCCACGGCATTGATCTAGGATCTTACCCGTGTTCCCTATTATTCCTTCAACAAAGGTACACACCTTCAAAAAAGGAAACCATCTGGTTCATTTCTTAAAGATTGCAGAAAGGTGAGTCAATCAAAGGATTTCAAGAACGCTTTCGGGCGGGCGCCCCAGGGCGGCTTTCTTGCCGTTGATAACAATCGGGCGTTCAATCAGTATTGGATTGTCAACCATATGCTCAATCAGTTCATCATCGCTCAGGTCAGGATCAGACAATCCCAGTTCCTTGAATATTTTTTCGCCCTTGCGGATGATATCGCGCGGGCGTTTGCCCAGAAGGGTCAATATCTCACGTAACTGGGCCGAGCTTGGCATGTCTTTCAGATATTCAATGATTTCCGGTTCAATGCCTGCTTCGCGTACCAGTTCAAGAGTTGCCCGTGATTTTGAACAACGTGGATTGTGAAGAATTTGTACCATCTGATCTCCTAAGGGGCGTGTCATCAATCAAGGCTTTGGCACCAGCAAAACACATGTTACTGCCGGCAGGCTTTTGGTGGTGCCGCAATTGAGGCACTACAAGATGCAAAGTTTCAAGTCCAGCGGGCAAATTGCCCTTGCCTGCCGCATATGTGGCCAGACTGGTCAACTTAGGGTCTGTGCGTTGTTGACTATGCAACTTGTGTCCCTGCCTCCTTGCAAAACATAATTGATCAATCCTGATCAATCCAGCACCATAACCTTGTGTGATGACATGCCCTAAAGCCACTTGGAATTATTAATGCCGGTTACGGCGCTGATATCTGCAAGATTGTGTCTGTCGAGCAAATTTGCAAGGTCATTGGCAATATTCCTGGCCAGATGCGGGCCGCGATACACCATTGCAGAGTATAATTGCAACAAAGATGCCCCGGCGGCCAGTTTGTCAAAAGCCTGTCTTGCCGTGGCAATTCCACCAACTCCGATGAGCGGCAATTGCCCGCTGGTTGCCTTGTAGGCCCTGGCCAGCATCCGGGTCGAAATTTCAAACAGGGGTTCGCCTGACAAGCCCCCCTGCTGGTTTGTATATGATGATTTCAAACCTTCACGGGCAAGGGTAGTATTGGAGATTATCAGACCGTCAATTTTTGCCTGCATGCAGATTTCACAGATTTCCAACAGTTCTTCATCTATAAGGTCCGGGGCAATCTTGAGAAGCACCGGGGTTTTGTCCTGAAAAGAGAAGCGTGCGGCATTTATCCGTTCCAGCAACTGTTCCAGTTCTTTTCCAGATTGCAAGGCTCTAAGGCCTGGAGTGTTGGGAGATGAGATATTTACCGTGAGATAATCGGCAAGCTGGTGGAATTTCTCAATACCCTTGACATAATCCTCAACCCGGTCATCAGATGTCTTGTTGGCCCCGATATTGACGCCAAGAACACCCTTGTAAGGCATTGCCTTTTGCAGTCGGGCAGCCACTGCTGCATGGCCGTCATTATTGAACCCCATGCGGTTGATGATGGCTGCATCTTTACGAAGACGGAACAGGCGCGGCTTTGGATTGCCGGACTGGGGCAGCGGGGTAACAGTACCGATTTCAACAAAGCCGAATTGCTGGTCAAATAACGGGTTCACTGCTTCAGCATTTTTATCAAAACCTGGTGCCAGACCAATCGGGTTTGGAA
Source organism: Hyphomicrobiales bacterium (assembly GCA_026990765.1). Lineage (GTDB taxonomy): Bacteria > Pseudomonadota > Alphaproteobacteria > Rhizobiales > Aestuariivirgaceae > JALWJW01. Next base: position 11,406 of record JALXCV010000147.1, read on the forward strand.
ATTCCAGACCGAACATCGTGGTTTTCAGTCGCGGATCATTCACCTGGCACGGGCGCGGAACCAACCCGGATTTTAATGCCTTTATCGCCAGATTATGTGCGGTTTCAGCATCGAGCATACGGATTACCGGTCCGGCAATATCGAAAAATCCGGCCATCAGCCAACAGACCTTTCTGTAATCCTTGCCGGGAAAACATGGTTGCCATTTTCAAGCGGCAATGGCTCTACGGCAAGGGCGGTTTCTACCGGCAGGTCGCAATAAAGATGCGGGAACAATTCGCCATGGCGCGATTTTTCCCATTTCAGCTGATCACCCAGCAGGCTGGCATCCACTGTCACCAGCACCAGATCATCCATGCCGGCAAAATGTCTGGCTGCGGTTTCTGCTAGCTGGCTGGCGGTGGAAAAATGGATAAACCCATCGCGCTTGTCATCATCAGAGCCATGATAGATCATGGTGGCTTGAGTATTGCGCCATTCACTGGCCGGGCAGATTTTATATATGTAATCAGGCATGGTTTGATTTAATCTCAACTTCAGGCAAGCTCAAGCAAAAACGGCAGATTGGACAATTGTCATGAATTGGGGTATAAAGACAAGAACAAAACATGAATATTATGGCGGAGATATGTTTTATGTTTACCCATAAACAATTATGGCGGGCGATAGACCAGATTGCCGAGCAGAATAATCTGAGCCTTGGTGGACTGGCCAATGCTGCCCGGCTGGACCCGTCGGTTTTCACCCGTTCCAAGCGCTTTGGCAAGGATGGGCGCGAACACTGGCCATCCACCCAGTCAGTTGCCAGGGCGCTGATGGCGACTGGCACTCCGATGGATGTTTTTGCCTCAATGCTGATGCTAAGCTCCGGGTTCAGCGTCTCCAGGCCGACCATACCGCTGATTGGCATGGCCAAGGCCGGTTCTGGCGGGTTTTTTGATGATGCCGGATTTCCGGTTGGCGGTTCATGGGAGGAAATTGATTTTCCCGGTGTTGATGATGAAAACGCCTATGCGCTGGAGATCAGCGGTGACAGTATGGAACCGGTTTACCGCGATGGTGATATTCTGATTGTCTCGCCAAATGCCTCATACCGGCGCGGTGACAGGGTGGTGGTAAAAACCCTGGAAGGTGAGGTTCTGTTCAAGATTCTCAAACGCCAGACAGCACGCACCATCGAGCTTAAATCCTATAATGCAGAACATGACGATATTATTCTAGACCTTTCACAGATTGA
>JALXCV010000147.1:12652-36018 GCA_026990765.1 Hyphomicrobiales bacterium
TTTTATGGGTGGGCCAGTAAATACAGGGAGGATGTCATGCGCACAAAAACCATTTTCCAGTTGATGATCGCAGCCCTTGCCGGGGCGATAATAATGGCATTGTTCATGCTGTATTACGGTATTGCCCTGATCAATGGGGCAAGTGCTGCGCAGCGCGGGCATGAAATGGCACAGCTTTTATGTCAGCGCTGCCATGCAATCGGCCCGACCGGTAAAAGCCCCAATCCGCTGTCGCCACCATTTCGCAGTTTGCTGGCCAAACTGACCATGGAAGGTCTGGCTGATGAAATTGATGAAGGATTGCCGCTTGGCCACAGACCCATGCCGCCCTGGCAGTTTTCAACCAGACAGGCTGAAGATTTACTGGCCTATATTGCCTCGATTGGTAATTAGTTGCTATATTGTATATCTCTCAAGTCGGCAGGCAGTGAGAATAAATGGTGTGTGCCGTTTTTCTGGTAATCTGGAGGAATGGTTATGACACGAAAAAGAACCGGCAGGCGCCAGCGTAAACTTTCGGAAATTCCAAATAATACAATTGATGCTTTTAATCTGGCGACCAAGGCACGGCCAGCACCTCAATTCTCATTTTTAAGTGATGATGATCTTGAACGTATAAAGCAGCGGGCATTTGATTTGCTGGAGCAGCATGGCGTTGCCATTGTGCATGAACAGGCACATGCAGCAATGCTGGCAGCCGGGGCAAGGGCCGGTAGTGAAAACAACCGGTTGCGATTACCCCGTCAGTTGGTGAAAGAGGCTGTTGAAAATGCGCCTGATATAATAAAGCTGTGTGGCAAGTCTTGCCGGCGTGACATGATTCTGCCGCGTTCAGATAACGGTTTTATCATGCGCACCGGGACCGGAGCGCACGGGTTTATTGATCCTGAAACAGATACTTATCGCAATTTGCATATTGATGATGTGCCTGCCATTGCCGCTGTGGCCAACGGGCTGGATGAAGTCGGGTTCATCGCGCATCCGTTTTCCTATGGGGTGCATGAACTGACCAGTGATATTCATGGCGTTGCCTCGCTCATCACTCACACTGACAAGCATATATGGCTGCAACCTTATAATGTGGAAAATGTTGAATATCTGATGCGTATCGTTACCATCGCAGCTGGTGGTGAAGAGCAGTTGCGGCAAAGACCGATAGCCAGTTGCATCATGTGTTCATTTACCCCGCTGGAATTCAAGGTGATGGATGTCGAAGCCCTGATCCAGTGCGGCAAGGCCGGAATTGCGGTGCATGCCTGCTCGCTGCCATCAGCAGGTGGCACAGCACCGATCAGCGTGGCCGGTGTGGTGCTGATGGCGGTTGCAGAAATACTGGCAATGTATACTCTTGCACATGTGCTGGTTCCGGGAACCGCAATGATTGCCACCCCGTTAATGTTCACTTTTGACATGCGCACCGGACGGGCGCTGCATTCATGTGTTGAAAGCTATCAGGCCAAGTCAATTGCCGTTGATGTGCTAAAGCACGGTTTCGGCCTTGTTACCCACACATATGGCAGTGGCTCTGACACCCCTGATGTTGATGGCCAGTCAATGGCAGAACGGGCCATGCTGGGCCAACTGGTATCCCTGTCAGGGGCTGATATTCTGGGCGGAGTTGGTCAGCTTGAATGTGCCACGGTGTTTTCTCCGGTTCAGGCGGTTCTCGACAATGAGATCGGGGCCATGCACCGGGCACTGCTGCAATCCCCGCCGGTTGATGATGAGACTTTTAACTGGCAGGAAATCAGCCGGGTTGAAACTGGTTCACATTTTCTGGATTCACCCCACACACTGAAATATTGCCGCAGCCAGCACCAGCCACAAATCTTCCAGCGAACCGGGCGTGATGATTATGAGGCGCGCAACCGGGCCGGGGCTTATGAGGCTGCACGCGACAAGGCCTTGCAACTGATGGCTGCTGATCCGCCAGAATCACTGCCGGACAAGGACCAGCAAAACGAGATCAGATCAGTTGTTGAAGCTGCAGATCGCGATATTATCGGCAAACAAGTTGATCATTCCGGTGCCCGGAAAGTGATCTAGCGGTCTTCAGACTTGTTGCTATAATTCAGATTACTGAATATAGCCTAAGCTGCCTGAATGGAGAAAATACAATGCGTTACACTTACCTCACCCTTGCCATAACCATAATGATCGGATTTTCTGCATCTGAAAGCCTGGCTTTTGGTGAAGACAAGGCCAAAATCTGCGCCGAGGCAGAGGCGCGTTATGAAAAGCTTTATGGCAAGCAGCCAGCCGACAGTGGTGTTACCATTGTCAAAATGTACAAATACACTTTTTGCCCGTTAAAAGTGACGATAAAACAGGGTGAATCTGTGCGCTGGGTAAATGTTGACAAGCGCAATTCCCACTCGGTCTGGTTCAAGCAGGAGAAAATGGAAGAATCAGAAAGAATCTTTCCTGATCTTGGCGCAAAGGTTGAAATGAAATTTGATCTGCCACCGGGTGATTATCCCTATCTTTGCGGCCCACACTGGGAATCTGACGGAATGATTGGTACGGTAACAGTTACCAAATAGGTACAGCTTCCCTAAAAAGGCTTGATGAAAATCAAGGCCACATACTGTTGGAAAAACGTAAACTACTTTCCATAATCGATTATTGGGAGCAAGTTGAATATGGACAATCAGGGATGCGTTTTTCTGGTTGGAGCCGGGCCTGGCGACCCTGAGCTGTTAACACTTAAAGCTCTTGAATTGATCAAGACTGCAGACACAGTGGTTTATGATCGTCTGGTATCTGCCGAAATACTTGAACTGATACCAGATAATGTTGACCGTATTGATGTTGGCAAACGCCCCGGATCGCATCCGGTGCCGCAAAAATCAATCAACAGAATTCTGGTCAAACTGGCAAGATCAGGCCAGAAAGTCGTACGCCTCAAGGGCGGTGATCCAATGATATTCGGGCGCGGTGGTGAAGAGGTGGAAATTCTGCTCCAGCATTCAGTTGAAGTAAGAACGGTTCCGGGCATAACTTCTGCACAAGGCTGTGCATCATCGCTCAACCTGCCACTGACCCAGCGCGGTATCGCCAATTCCCTGATGTATCTTACCGGACACACCAGGGATGATATTGCCCCTGACATTAACTGGGCGCCGGTTGTGGCTGGAACCACCACCGCTGTGATCTATATGGGGGTGGCAACTATCAGTGAAATTACCAGTGAGATGATTGCTGCCGGACTGGATGAAGACACACCGGCACTGGCTGTGTGCAACGCAACCAGACCAGCTGAGCAGCATTTGCTGTCAAGCGTCGCCAGGATCGCTGATGAGATCAAACTTGCTGAATTTGAAGGGCCGGTCTTGTTTGTTATTGGCAAAGCAGCCGGGCTGGCCGCATATAATGGAGAACTTCAAGATGGCCGCCTTGATGAGCCGGCTGCTGCCGCTAGCCTGTAGCCTTGTTGTTGCAGGTGTGGTTCTTGCCGGTACAGCAATGGCCGATGAGAAATTATCGAGCAGTCGCAAAAATGAACTGACCAATCTGATAAGACAGGATTGTGGTTCGTGTCATGGCATGACTTTGAAAGGCGGGCTTGGCAAACCTTTATTGCCGCGGGACCTGAAAGAGTTTACACAAAGCGAGTTGGCATATCTGATACTGGAAGGGGTGCCTGATACTCCGATGCCGCCATGGAAAGAACTGCTGAGCAAGGCTGAAGCAGACTGGATTGCAATGAGATTGAAGAAGGGTTTGGATAAATGATCCGAATATTGGCTTTTTTGCTGACATTTGCCACGATCACAAGCATCGCATCAGCTGATGAGCTGCGCGGCACAGGTGATATGGGGGTGATCATTGAACGCACCACCGGCTCTGTGCAGATTGTCGAAACCACTGGCCAGACATCTCTGGCCCGGGTTGAGGGGCTGGGTGATTTAAGCCACGCATCAATCGTATTCTCACGCGATGCACGCTATGCCTATGTGTTTGGTCGTGACGGCGGTTTGAGCAAGATTGATATTTTGAAGGCCAGGCTGGTCAAGCGGGTGATGCAGGCCGGCAATTCAATTGGCGGGGCTATTTCTGATGATGGCCGACTGATTGCGGTTTCAAATTACAAGCCGGGCGGTGTGCGGATATTTGATGCTGCAACGCTCGAACCGGTAGCTACAATCCCTGCCCTTTATGGTGATGAAGGTGAACTGTCCAAAACCGTGGGGCTGGTTGATGCGCCGGGAGGCAAATTCATTTTTACCCTTTATGATGCTGGTGAAACCTGGATTGCCGATTGTTCCAGATGCCTTGCAGGCGGCAAACCGGAAATAACAAAATTCAAGAATATCGGCACACAACCCTATGACGGATTGATCAATTCCACCGGGCGTTACTACATTGCCGGGCTGTTTGGCGAAGACGGCATGGCGATGCTGGACTTGTGGGGCAAGCCGCTTGCGGTGAGACGCATTCTTGATGGCTATGGTCGCGGGGAGAAAAAGCTTCCGGTTTATAAAATGCCGCATCTGGAAGGCTGGGGCAATGCCAATGGTCATTTCTACCTGCCAGCCGTTGGACATCATCAGGTGCTGATTGTCGATGATACAAGTTTCAAACAGACCGGAGCGATTGATGTTTATGGCCAGCCGGTATTTGTCATGGCGCGCCCGGATGAGCGTCAGATATGGGTAAATTTTGCCCATCCGCGCAATGATACAGTTCAGGTAATTGATGTTGCAAGCGGTAAAATCATCAAGGAACTGAAACCGGGCAAGGCGGTTTTGCACATGGAATTTACACCGCGCGGCGAACAGGTGTGGATTTCGGTGCGTGACAGGAACGAGGTGCAGATTTATGACACCAAAACACTCAGGAAAATAAAAACCCTGCCGGCCAAAACCCCAAGCGGTATTTTCTTTACCTGGCGGGCCGCAAGGATCGGGCTTTAGCCAATGCAGCTGACCGCACTGGAAAAGAAACTTGTCAATCAGTGGCAAAAGGGTTTTCCCTTAGCCAGACGCCCCTATGCGCAGATTGCTGAAAGTCTGCAGATCAGTGAAGATGAGGTGTTCACCACCATAAAAGACCTGACTGATCGTGGTGTTCTTAGCCGGATTGGAGCGGTGGTGCGGCCAAATACTGCCGGTGCAAGTTCTCTGGTTGCCATGCAGGTTCCAGATAAGAGGCTGGATGAGGTTGCGCAAATCATCTCTGAGGAACCGGGTGTAAATCACAATTATCAAAGAGAAAACAAGCTCAATTTGTGGTTTGTGGTAACGGCCAGCGATACCAGACAGCTTGATCAGACACTGGCCAGAATCAAGGATAATACGGGCTGCACACCGATCAAGCTGCCATTGAAAAAAGCCTTTCACATCGACCTGGGGTTTTCCATATGAACATGAAGCCGGACATTATGGTTGATGAACGCGATGTTGAATTGCTGGCGGCAATTGAGGATGGTTTGCCGGTTTGTGCATACCCCTATGCCGAGATTGGCAAACTGGCATCAATGAGCGAAGATGAGGTTATTTCCCGGCTGGAGAGAATGCAGGATACCGGCATCATCCGCCGCTTTGGTCTGGTATTGCAGCACCACTCGCTGGGTTACAAGGCCAATGCCATGGTGGTATGGAACATACCTGATGACCTGGTGGATGAGGTTGCATTGCGAATAATTTCGCATGATTTCATCACTCTTTGCTATTGCCGCACTCGCCATGCCCCGGTGTGGCCATATAATCTTTACTGCATGATCCATGGTTGCGAACGCCGAAAGGTTGAACAACAAATCGAAATGTTAAAGCACAATGCTGGGCTGGCCGAGTTTGACAGTGATACATTGTTTTCTGTCCGGCGTTTCAAACAGCGCGGCGCCCGTTTTTCCCAAACTGAAACCCAAAACCCGATAGTAGCCACATGACTGATATAAATCTTGATAAGCTGGACCGGGCAATAATCAACGCCCTGCAGGGAGGTTTTCCGCTTACTGACCGGCCATTTGCCGAAGTTGCCTCATGGCTGAATATTGAAGAATCAGAATTGCTGGAGCGTATTGAGAAAATGCTGGCCGACAAGGTGCTGTCACGTTTTGGCCCCATGTATAATACTGACCGTTTGGGCGGGGCGGTCACACTTGCTGCAATGTCGGTTCCACCTGGCCAGTTTGACCAGGTAAGTCAGGTTGTGAACTCACATCGTGAAGTAGCGCATAATTATGCCCGCAACCATGAATTCAACATGTGGTTTGTCATTGCCGGAGACAATCGCAAGATTATTGATCAGGTAATCAGTGCCATTGAAAAGGAAACCGGAATGCCGGTTTACGACTTTCCCAAGCAAAAAGAATATTTTATCGGTTTGAGGTTCGAAGCATGAATATACAATCAACATTTGAACTGGACAAAATTGACCAACGGATAATTGCTGCCACCCAGGAAGGATTGCCTCTGGTTTCCAAACCATATGAAACAGTAGCCAAAATGCTGGGTCTGCCAAATGATCTGGTTATTGAAAGACTTGAAGCCATGTTGCAGTCAGGTGCAATCAGACGTATCGGCGTAGTACCCAACCATTACAAGCTTGGATTTACCGCAAATGGCATGTCGGTTTGGGATGTGGATAATGAGCTGGTTGATGAGCTGGGAGACACAATAGGGGCGCTTGAATATGTTTCACATTGTTACCGCAGGCCCCGGCATCTGCCGCTATGGCCATATAATATGTTTGCCATGGTGCATGGCCGCACCCGAATTGAAGTAGAAGAAAAAATTGAAGCCATAGCAAAAATACTGGGACCGGCAAGCCGTCAGCATAATGTGCTTTACTCAACCAAAATTCTCAAAAAGACCGGCGTCAGACTGTGCGGCAGGAGTAAGGATTAGGGACTAGATGTTCAGACTAAGTCAATTCATGCATGAAATTGTCAGGCCGACACCGCCTGGCCCTACCCGCAAACCTCCCGGTCCTGTGGTTATCTGGAATCTGATCCGGCGCTGCAATCTGAAATGCAAACATTGTTATTCGATCTCCGGCAATGTTGATTTTCCCGGAGAGCTATCCAGGGACAAGGTGTTTGAGGTCATGCGAGACCTGAAGGATTTTGGCGTGCCGGTATTGATCCTGTCAGGTGGTGAGCCATTACTGCGCCCTGATATTTTTGAGATTTCAGCCTATGCCAAGCAACTGGGTTTCTATGTTGGCCTGTCAAGCAATGGCACGCTCATCAACAAGCACTGCATCGATAAAATAGCCTCCATAGGTTATGATTATCTGGGAGTATCACTTGATGGTATCGGCCCGGTCAATGATGAGTTTCGAGGGGCCAGCGGGGCGTTCAAGGAAGCCTTGAACGGAATAAGGCTGGCCCGTGATGCCGGGATCAAGGCCGGTTTGCGCTTTACCGCCACCATGGACAATATCCATCAATTGCCATTGATGCTGCAATTGATGAAAGATGAAAAAATTGAAAAATTCTACCTGTCACATCTGTCCTATGCCGGGCGCGGCAACAAGAACCGACAGGATGATGCCGAACTGGAATTCACCCGCAAGATGATGGATGATCTGTTCCAGATTGCCTATGAAGATGCAAAAGCTGGAGGCAACAGGGAATTCGTTACCGGCAATAATGATGCTGATGGAGTTTATCTTTTATTCTGGGTCAGAAAGCATTTCCCGGAAATGGAAGACCATATTCGCAGCAAACTTGTTCAATGGGGCGGCAATGCCACCGGGGTGAATGTTGCCAATATTGATAATCTGGGTGAAGTTCACCCTGATACGATGTGGTGGCATTACAAGCTTGGCAATGTCAAGGATCGCAAGTTTTCAGAAATCTGGACTGACACTTCCGACCCGATCATGGCCGGCCTGAAACAGGTTCCCCGAAAAATATCCGGTCGCTGCGGGGCCTGTAATTATTTCGATATTTGCGGCGGCAATACCAGGGTCAGAGCCATGCAGCTAACTGGTGATCCATGGGCTGAAGATCCGGCATGTTATCTCAGTGATGAGGAAATCGGCCTTGCAGAAAATGCCCCGCGATTGCAGGTAACCCCGTTTAGAGGAAGAAAAAATGATGATCCGGGTGTTTATCGCTAAACTTGCACAACTTGCTGTAATTACTATCATTTTGCTGCAAGCATCAGTCAATGTTTTACGGGCTGAAGACAATATCGGCGATTTGTACAAAGAACATTGCGCTGAATGCCACGGAAGTGACCGGCTGGGCGGGGTCGGCCCGGCTTTGCTGCCGCAAAACCTGCATCGCCTGCGCAAGAAAAAAGCCCATAGTGTAATCAAGAATGGCAGAGTGCAAACCCAGATGGCCGGGTTTGGCGAGGTTCTGAGTGATGAACAGATTGATGGGCTGGTAAAATACATTTTCACCAAACCGGAAATTACACCTGTCTGGGGCAAAAAGCAGATTGAAGAATCAAGAATTCTGGCGGTTGAAGTCGATAAATATATAAAGGAACCACTATCGGGCGCTGATCCGATGAACATATTTGTGGTGGTTGAAAGTGGCGATCATCATATAACCATACTGGATGGCGACAGGTTTGAACCGCTAATCCGGTTCAAGAGCAGATATGCGTTACATGGCGGGCCAAAATTTTCACCCGATGGACGCTTTGTGTTTTTTGCCTCCAGAGATGGCTGGATTACCAAATTTGATCTTTATACGCTGGAAATTCTGGCCGAAGTGCGCGCCGGCATCAATACCCGCAATCTGGCCATATCAGCAGATGGGGCAACAATTGCCGTTGCCAATTATCTGCCGCATACGCTGGTTTTGCTGAATGCGGAAGACCTTGCAGTTGACAAGGTATTTGAGGCCAAATCTGCAGATGGCACAAGCTCGCGCATATCAGCGGTTTATCAGGCTCCCAAACGCAACAGCTTTATTGCCGCTATGAAAGATGTTCCTGAAATATGGGAAATATCAACTGATCTGGCTGCAGGTAACAGCGATGCCGGCATGTTTGCGCGCAGGCGTATAAATATTGCCGAGCCGCTGGATGATTTCTTTTTTAACCAGTCCTATAGCCGTCTGATCGGTTCATCGCGTGATGGTAAAAGGGCTGTGGTAATCAATATGGATAATGGCAAGGTTGTATCACATATTGCCCTGCCTGGACTGCCGCATCTTGGGTCCGGCATCACCTTTGACTACATGGGCAAAAGGGTAATGGCTACCCAGCATCTGCGTGAGGGCAAGATCAGTATTATTGATATGAGCAACTGGAAGGTGATCAAGACGATCACCACCAAGGGTCCAGGTTTCTTTATGCGCAGCCATGAGAATTCACCCTATATCTGGGCCGGGGTATTCTTTGGACCTAATCGTGATCTGGTGCATATTCTTGACAAGAAAACTCTCAATATCGTCAAGACATTGAGACCGGTTCCGGGCAAAACCGCGGCCCATGTTGAGTTTGACAAGACCGGGGAACATGCCCTGCTTTCAATCTGGGAGATGGACGGAGCAATTATTGTCTATGATGCCAGGACACTGAAAGAGGTCAAGCGGCTGAAATTGGTCAGACCGGCTGGCAAATATAATGTGCATAACAAGATAAATTTTTCAGAAGGTACCAGTCATTGATCATCAATGATCAAAGCTGTTGCTTTTTCAGATTGCTCAATGCGTCTTCATCATTGGCAATTCGTTTCAGTGCCGCCACATCAGAAACCACTATGCGGTCCTTGACACTGTTGACGCCGACGCCGCGCAGCTTGGCCAGAACTCTTGACAGGCTTTCAGGCTGAATGCCGATACGGGCGGCTATCAGGGTTTTTTCATAGGGCAACTGGATAGCAGCCGAGACCTCATCATGCGGGCACAGATTATATAAAAAGAATGCCAGACGCTGCACCGAATTGCGCCCCTTTAACTGCTCGACTTCAAACACCAGGGTCTTGAGGTGTTTGGTGGTTGAGGCCAGCATGCGCATGGCAGCCTTGGGGTTCTCGATAAGCTGATTTTCAAACCGGCCACAATTTATTGCCAGAAGCCGGGCATCAGAAACAATTTCGGCAGTGGCCGGGTAATGGTGATCATCAAACATTGCCGCTTCTGCAAATGATTCACCGGTGGTCAGAATATGCAGCACCGCTTCTTCGCCCCATGGAAGCAGCCGGAAAATCTTTACCCAGCCGCTGAGAATCACATAAAAATAATCAGCTTCATCACCCTGCTGGAAAAGAATTTTACCCTTTTCATGCATGCGCACGGGTTCATTGCCGATTATTTCATATAATTGCTGATCAGCCATATCCTTGAACAGGCTGACTTTGCGGATTTTTTTCAGATCTTCTGCGTCCATATATCTTACCTAACATATTTTTATTTAAGCTGTTAGCAAATAAGCGTGACAACAGACTGACTCATTGTCGTACCCCTTTATAATGGTTGCTTTGCTGATGAAAAAACTTGTTTTTTTTCAAGGCGATGATATTGTATTCTATTATGTCTCACCCCAACGAAAACATCGTTTCGGTTCCTTCATTTTGGGATAATGTTAGTTCTGCTCGTTCGCCTGCCAGCCGGTTAACCGATAGTATCAGAGCTGAAATTACCATTATCGGAGGAGGCTTTACCGGACTTTCAACTGCGCTGGCTCTGGCAAAAGCCGGGAAAAAGGTAGCTGTGCTTGAAGGTTGCGTTATTGGCTGGGGAGCATCGGGGCGCAATAATGGGCAGGTCATTCCCGTACTTTCAGCCGCAGAACCAGATGCGATTGAACAACGCTTTGGCGAAACAGGAGAACGGCTGGTTCATCTGATAAGGGATAGTGCTGAATACACCTTTGATCTGGCAAAAAAGGAAAATATTGAATGTGAAGCCGAACAGACCGGATGGTTTCAACCTGCACACACGCCAGACCACATACGTATTTCACAACAAAGACACAAGGCATGGGCCAAACGCGGTGCACCCTGCCGAATGGTTGACCGCAATGAATCTGTAAAGATGCTTGGTTCTGATAAATGGTATGGTGGCATGTTTAACCCTACAGGTGGACATATCAACCCGCTTGCCTATGCACGCGGACTGGCCAGTGCCTGCGAAGCCGTCGGTGTCCAGATTTTCGAAAACACACCGGCCACAGATGTAACCCGTTCAGGAGATGGATGGATAGTACATTCAGAAAACGGTGAAGTGACAAGCGATGCAGTCATGCTGGCAACCCATGCCTATAGTGATGCGATAAGACCGCAATTGTCGCCAATAATTGCAAGGACCACAATTCCGGTTAATGCCTGGCAGGTGGCCAGTGAGCCTTTGTCAGAAGATTTGCGGAAATACATCGTTCCAGGAAGACAGGCGGTTTCTGATACACGCGGTGACCTGCAATATTTTCGCTATGATGCCCGCAACCGGCTGATCAGTGGCGGGGCGATGATATTCCAGCAAAATGCCCAAGAACGTATGAAGTCTATAATTGGCAAGAGATTTACAGATAATTTCCCGGCGCTCAAGGATTTGAGGTTTTCTCATGTCTGGTCTGGATATGTCGGGCGCACTGTAGATGGTTTTCCACATTTTCATCAGCTGGGGCCAGATTACTGGGCCTGGACAGGTGGCAATGGTCGTGCGGTTGCCCTTTCAATCGCTTTGGGACCGAAACTGGCAAAAGCCATTACCGGAACCAGTCAGAAAGACCTGTCTTTGCCGGTCACGGAAATAACACAAATACCCATGCACTTTATCGCCCGCCGGGTTGCCCGGCTGGCGCTGGTCTGGTTTCGATGGCGTGATGGCCAGCCGCCTAAAATCAACTGAAGGAGAACTGCAATGGCATGCAAGAATAAATGCGACAAGGAAGTAACCTTTGAAATGCTGAAAGCCGCATTTGCAACACGGGCTGAAGCCTATGCACAAATATTTGATGTATTGCGCGAAGAATTTGGCGTTGAAAAAGCTGTCAAGCTGATTGCAACTGCAACCAGAAGGCTGGGCGAAAGCCGGGGTGGTCAATTTGCTCATCTTGGACCTAAAAATCTTAGTGGCCTCAAGGAAGAGTTTCTTGCACATATTCCATGCGGGTCTGAATTATTTGCACCTGAGGTAATAAAATCAGATGATGAAATGCTGGAAATCCAGTTTCATAATTGCCCGCTGAAAGAACACTGGATGGAAGCTGGACGCAGTGATGAAGATGTTGAGCATCTGTGCGAAGCAGCAGCTGCCATTGATGGCGGGCTGTTTGAATCAGCCGGATTTACCTTCAAGGGTGAAACCTGGAAAAAGGGCAAGGAAGGTTGCTGTTTATTAAAAGTGGTGCCAGGTCCTGATGCCGAATAATAAAAAAGCAATAGATGCCGCCTCAATACCGATGCTGGAAAAGCGCCGTATTGAGGCGGCCATCATCAAGAATATTTATGATGTTCTGGTTGAAAGACATGGTCAAAGCGAGGCTGAAGCCATTGTTTCTGAAGCAGTAATTCAGTCAGCCATTGATCAGGGGAAGTATTTTCGCGATCAGCATGGCAAGGACCCTGATCTTCTCGATTATTCCAAACTTATGGAACTATGGGAGATGGATGGCGCATTGGAGAAACGCTATTTGCACAAGTCACCTGAGCGGCTGGAATATGACATGACCTATTGCGCCTATGCTGAAATGTACAAGGAAATGGGGCTGGCTGATATTGGCCACCTGCTTTCCTGCAACCGTGATGGAAGCTTCTGCATTGGCTATAATCCAAAGATGAAAATGAACCGGACCCAGACAATCATGCAGGGAGCAGATTATTGTGATTTCCGCTACAAGATGGAAGATGATGAATAGGTACTGCCGGCTTATTCATCGCTTTTGACAAATTCAATACCTCCAAAAACCTGCGCCTGCGGCGACAGTTCTATGGTTGAGATATTGACATGTGAAGGAGCATCCATGGCGAACAGAACCGAAGCGGTTATGTCGTCTGGCTGCAAACTTTCAAATCCATCAATATAGGCTTTACGTGACTTTTCCTCATCGCCCATCTGGGCGGCAAAGAAGCCGGTTTCAATTCGACCGGGGCATATTTCCGTTACTCTCAATGCCGTACCCGACAGGTCAAGTCGCAACAGCGCCGACAAGCCATGTATTGCAGCTTTGCTGGCACCATAGATGGAAATACCAGGTATTGGATAAAGAGCTGCGACCGAACCAATATTGATAATATGCCCGAACCCGCGTTCAATCATACCGGGAATAATCTGGCGCATCAGGTGAATTGGGGCGCGAAGATTTATATCAATAACCGCATCAATGGAATCATATTCTGCCTGTTGCAGCCCGCCCGGTGTTGCTCCCAAACCTGCCGCATTGACCAAAATATCTATTTCCAGTCCTGAACAGACATCCCGGGCCTTTGCAATTTCTGCCAGATCAATGCAATGGGGTTTGCATCCGGTTTTTGCTGCAAGCTTATCAAGCCTGTCATTATTTCTTCCCATGGCATGCACTGTCATGCCGCGATCACAAAAGGCCTCAACCAGCGATGCCCCAACACCGCCGGTCGCACCGGTAACCAGTGCAGTCAGCCTATCTTTCATCAACATCATCCACTTCAAGCGGAATGGCGGTTGAGAATTTGATCTCTTCCATGGCAAAGCTGGAGGTAACATTTACCAGATCAAATGATTTTATCAGGGTTTTGTAGAACCGGTCATAGGCTGCCACATCGGGCACCACCACCCGAATCATATAGTCCCATTCACCGCTCAGGCGATAAAACTCCATGACCTCAGGAAATGCCGATACTGTTTCAGCAAATTCCTGCAACCATCTGGCATTGTGCTGATTGGTCTTTACCCAGACAAACACCGTTTGGGGTTGCCCGACTTTTGCCGGATCAACCAGCACAACCCGGCGGCGGATAATGCCGCTTTTCTCCATTTTCTGAATTCGTCGCCAACAGGGGGTCTTGGAAAGATTTACCCTTTTGGCCAGTTCTCCCAATTGCAGGCTGGCATCTTCCTGCAAATGCAGCAGTATCTTTCTGTCGATTGCATCCATTTGGCACCCCGTTTCATTTAGGCTTCCTGATATAGGGTACAATTCTGCCTAATGTAAAATCAACTAAATTCAACGAAGAAACATGAAGGTGCGACTAATTACTACCAGTCAGCGTTGCAAACTGCATGCAGCTTTAAGATCAACCAACCCTTCTTCGGGGGTACAGAACCAGCGCAAAGCCTCACTTTGTTCTGACAATGCTATGGACTGGGCGCTGGCAATTGCTGCAAGACTTTCAGAATTATCAAAGATTTCCTGAGCTTCTTTCAAGTAATGAGAATAAGGCAATGGCTCCATGATGCCAGCGGATTTTGATTTACGATCAGCATTAAACAGGTCATCGCTCACCAGATCAGGTCCATTTCCAGCTTTGGCGGAAATATGGCGCCACAAGCCTGATTTTTCATTGAAAGAATACATTGGCAGCATTTTCCAGCCATGTTCGGCAATCATGTTTACAGCAGCAATGATGTAATCAACTGTTGCTTCATCAAAGAAATAGTTGAATCCAACCCTGACCCATCCAGGTTTCAGACCATTTTCACCATCAATGATAACCTTTTCAAAATCACTGGAGCGGGCCTGATCAATATGCAGCAGCCGGTGACCATAAGGGCCGGCACATGAACAGCCGCCACGCGACTGGATGCCGAACAGGTCATTGAGCAGGGAAACGACAAAATCATGATGCAGCGCCTTGTCACCGCGCTTGATGGTAAAGGAGATAATAGCCAGACGCGGAGCATCAAGATTACCCAGCACATCAATATTGGGGTTTTTACTCCATGAATCCAGCGCTTTTTGCTTAAAGCCTTCTTCAATTTCTTCAATCAGATGATCACCAACAGCTGCTTTCAACCGGAAAACCAGTCCAGCCCGGATAGAGCCGGTAATATTGGGGGTTCCACCCTCTTCGCGAATTTCCGGGTCATCATGATAGCGATGATCGGTTGGTCCAACATAGGCAACAGTGCCGCCACCTGGTTCTGCCGGGACAGTGTTGGTCAGCAATTTGCGTTTGACAATCAATATGCCGGGAGTTCCCGGACCGCCGATAAATTTGTGCGGTGAAATCAGAACCGCATCCTTGGCCGGTGAGGTTTGCGGGTTTACATTAATATTAACATATGGTGCAGCAGCAGCATAATCCCAGAAAGACAGGGCACCATTTTCATGCAACAAAGTTGTTACAGCATCAACATCACTGCAAATGCCGGTAACATTGGAAGCTGCAGAAAAACTACCGATTTTCAGCTTTCTGTCCTGATATTTTTGCAATTGCTCGCCAAGATCGGCAATATCAATACCGCCTTTGTCATCCTCACCTATTGGCACCACATCACATATGGTTTCTCTCCAGGTAAGTTCGTTGGAGTGATGTTCATATGGCCCGATAAACACCACAGGGCGATCTTTAACAGGAATTTGATCTGACAGATGATATTTGTGATCAAGTTCAGCGGGAATTGTCAGCCCGAGAATACCGATAAGCCGGTTCACCGCACCTGTCATGCCAGATCCACAAAAAATCAGTGCATCATGTTCATTGGCCCCAACTGCCTGTTTTATAATTTCACGCGACTGTTCGCGAAGGCCGGTGGTAATCAGGCCGGTGCCGGATGCCTCAGTATGAGTATTGGCATAATATGGCAGCACTTCATCTGTTATATAGTCTTCAATGAAACTCAAGGCGCGCCCGGAGGCTGTGTAGTCAGAATATACTATTGGTCGTGAACCAAATGGGCTTTCAAGAGTATATCCCTCTCCAATTACTGAATCTGCTACATGTTTGATCAATGTCTGTTTATCGGTATTATTCAACATTTCCAGCCTGTTTAATGTGTAAATCAAATCTGACAGGCAATGACAGTTTGAAAGCTGCTCCTGCCTGAGGAGTGTTTAAGCTACCTTAGTCAGACTAAAAAGCAATAGGTTTCTACCATAAACACACAATTTAGGTTAGCTTATCTGTTTTTTCCTGTTTTACAAAACAGACTACCCAATTTCGGGTGATGACCTTCAAAAAAAAGAACATGGTTTTATGCTGGCGACAAAAACCGGTCAAAATATCTGGCAATCAAGAGTAAAATACAACTCCAAGCCGCAACCAGGATTAGTATGAAGGTTAATAATTCACGATATTTCCCTGACAGATACAATACAACTTGCTCTAATAATATCATATAGTAGAATTATTTTCTATATTACCTGATTATACCGCAATTTCAGTTGCGACACATAGTAAATATGCTATCATGGGTGTTAACGCAAACATGGCTTGTCTTCTGGTCTATCCGGCACACAGATAATAATAGAAATATATGCTACATAGGCCATTGGTTCAGCAAGTATTGGATTGTTCAGGCCTGTTCTGTGTTGTCAAACAACAAGGGAGACTATCATGAAAAAATCAACCAAAGGCTGGATAAAATCATTATTTGCCGGCACAGTCATTGCCGCTGGCATCTCTGTGGCCGCAACAGGTGCGCTGGCTGGCGAAACAGTAAAAGTCGGGGTTTCACTTCCCCTTACCGGTGACTGGGCCGAATATGGTGACTTTATCAAAAAGTCAGTCAATATGGTTATAAACAAGGCCAACAAGGATGGCGGCGTAGCCGGCAAGAAAATCGAACTGGTAATTGCTGATAGTCGTGGTGACCCGAAAGAATCAGTGCTGATCGCGCAAAAATTTGTTGGCAACCCGGAAATAATTGCTGAAATCGGTGATTTCAGCTCATCAAGCTGCATGGCTGCCGCGCCAATCTATGAAAAAGCCTCCATGGCGCAGGTTTCACCTACTGCTTCACACCCAGATTTTACCAAAAAGGGTAAAAACATGTTCCGGGTTATTGGAACCCAGGCAACTGAAGGCCCGTATAATGCGAAATGGGCTGTTGAAGGGTTTGGCGCCAAGACTGTCGCTACTGTTTACATCAATAATGACTGGGGCGTTGCTGCCAACAAGTATTTCACCCAGGCAGCGGAAAAACTTGGGGCCAAAGTTATAGCCCAGGAAGCATTTTCTCCGGGCGAAAAAGATTTCTCATCTGTCATGAGCAAAATCAAGCGTCTCAATCCTGATGTTTTATATCTGCCGGTGTTTTATGCTGACGGCGCTGCAATAATGGGGCAGGCCCGCAGGCTGCATTACAAACCAACCGTATTGTCAACCGGTTCGCTTTACTCAGAAAAACTGATCGAACAGGGCGGCAAGTCAGTTGAAGGCGTCATGACTTCTGTAGCCTATTTCCCGTCAAATCCAAGACCGGAATCAATGGCCTTTACCAAGGAATTCAAGGCCACTTACAACAAAACTCCCAACATGTTTGCCGCTGTCGGATTTGATGCTGCAACGCTGGTTGTTGCTGCACTTAAAAAATCCGGTGCCAAGGATCGCGCCTCAATCGGCAAGGCTTTGGAAGGTCTTGGCGGTCTTAGAGGGGTTACAGGTGATTTTGATTATTCCAAATCCCATGACCCGGTAAAAGAATATGCCAAGATCATCATCAAGGATGGTAAATGGGTGCCGGTCAAATAGACCTTTCATAACAATATCAAACACCCGAAGATGTCTATCACCTCTTCGGGTGGATATACAAACAAATCGGAGCCGGGAATGCTGGAGCAACTGATTAACGGCCTGACACAGGGCAGTGTTTATGCGCTGCTGGCGCTGGGATTCACAATAATATTCGGTACCTTGCGAATGGTTACCTTTGCCCACGGGGAAGTATTTATGGGCGGGGCATATGTGGGGCTGACCCTGTTTACCTATCTCACACCTTCCCTGCCTCTGGCCTTGCTGGTTGCAGCGGTGGTGACATTCATAATGGGAGCCTTGATTGAAATTATTGCTTTCAGGTTTTTGCGCAATGCCCCGCATTTTTCCTCATTACTGGTAACCATCGGCCTGTCGGTCATTTTGATAAATCTGGCACAATTGATATTCGGCCCGGAAACCAGATCCATTCCTCCAGCCTTGATCGAAGATCTGGCATTTGGGGAAATCCAGATTTTTGGATTTTATGTCACCTATCTGCAAATGGCTGTGCTGGGGGTTGCGATTGCCATGATGGTGGCAACCTATTTCTTTATTGAACATACTCCAATAGGTCTTGCCATTCGCGCCACTTCCCAGGATCATGAGGCCGCTTATGCCATGGGGGTTAATGTCAATCGCATATTTACCTTAACCTTTGCGGTTGGCTCGATGATGGGCGGCATTGCCGGAGTACTTATCGGGCTTTACTATAATGTGTTTTACCCGACAATGGGTATCCTGCTCGGTATCAAGGCTTTCAGTGCCAGCGTGGTTGGCGGGCTGGTATCAATGCCAGGTGCCATTATTGCCGGATTGACTATCGGGGTTATTGAATCTTTTGCCGTTGATTTCTGGAATGCCAGCTACCGGCATCTGGTGGCCTTCGTGTTCATGATAATTATTCTGGTGATACGTCCTGCCGGTATTATGGGCAAGTCTGGACCAATGAGTGGACGGGGTGATTAAATGACCAAAATGGTGAAAGAACTGATCGCCAATTCCCCGCTGATCGGACTATTGGCGCTCCTGCTGGTAATACCTGGTTTCATCGAAAACCAGTATGTTTTGCAGGTCATGATTTTTGTTGGTATTTATATTGTTCTGGTACTGTCATTGAACCTTTTGAACGGTTATGTCGGATTGCTGGCAATCGGCCATGCCGCCTTTTACGGTATTGGTGCTTATGCTTCGGCAAAGCTAAGTATCGAATTAGGTTTTCCGTTCCTTTTGTCATTCATATTGTCGGGGATCATTGCCGGATTTTTTGGCTTTATTCTGGGACGCCCGACCTTGCGGCTGACCGGTATTTATCTGGCACTGGCAACGCTTGGCTTTAATGTCATCGTCTGGCTGATAATGCTTAACTGGATGGACTTCACCCATGGACCATTAGGGATAATGGACATTCCACAACCAGAACTGTTTGGCTATAAAATCGAAAGCCGCACTGACTATTATTATCTGATGCTGGCATTTGTAGTGCTGACATTGTTCAGTATTCACCGGCTGGTTTCATCGCGATTCGGGCGGGCGCTGGTGGCGATCAGAGAAGATGAACTGGCGGCAGAAGCCAGCGGTATCGATACGACAAGATACAAGGTGCAGGCTTTTATCCTTGCAGCTTTTTATGCCGGACTGGCCGGAAGCTTTTATGCGCATTTTGTCAAATATGTATCGCCTGACAGTTTCACCCATATGGAATCATTCTCAATTTTGGCAATGCTGGCTCTGGGCGGTGGCGGCAATCTTTTGGGACCGGTTGTCGGGGCAAGCATTCTGACCGTGGTGCCAGAAGCTTTCAGATTCCTGGATGAATACCGGATGTTCATGTATGGCGGCATTCTGGTGGTGATGATGCTGGTTCGACCAATGGGTATTTTCGGGGCCAGTTCTTACAGCTTCCGGTTAAAACTGTTTGATGAAAAAGAGAAATCCTATGACAAGGGCGACAAATTTATCGACCTTGGCGATGATACAGGTGGGAAAACACCTGAAGGGAGCGCATGATGGCACTTCTGGAGATCAGGGCAATTGACAAGAATTATGGTGGTCTGGCCGCGCTGGATCAGGTCAACTGCAATGTTGAGCAAGGCAAGATCATCTCGCTTATCGGGCCAAATGGAGCCGGCAAGACCACGCTTTTCAATGCCATTACCGGAACCATGCAGGCTGATGGTGGAACCGTCATGTTTGATGGTGAAGATATTACCGGGCTTAAAACCCATGAGGTAATCAAAAAGGGGCTTGCCCGGACTTTTCAGCATATCAGGCTGTTCAAGAAAATGACAGTCATGGAAAATGTGCTGGCCGGGCTGCATACCAAAACCCGGTGCGGGATTGTCGGGGCACTGATGCGCCCTTCATGGGTTGCAAGGGAAGAAGAAGAGGCTCGCGCGAGGGCAATGGAAGTATTTGAACTGTTTGACGAGCGGTTGCTGCCACGCATCAACCAGCAGGTTGACAATCTGTCCTATGCCAATCAGCGCCGGGTGGAGATTGCCCGTGCCATTGCTCCAAACCCCAAGCTGATTTTGCTGGATGAGCCAACTGCAGGCATGAACCCGAATGAAACCCAGGGAATAGTCGATCTGATCTACAGGTTACGCGATATGGGGTTCACCATATTTGTCATTGAACACAAGATGCGACTGGTAATGACAGTTTCTGACCGGATCATCGTGCTTGATCACGGGGTGAAGATTGCCGAGGGACCGCCGGAAGAAATTGCTGAGAATGAAACTGTGGCACAAGCATATATGGGAAAGCGCAGCCATGCTCAAATTGACTGATGTTCATACCTATTATGGGCATTTTCACGCCCTGAAAGGTATTTCGCTGGAAGTGGGGGATGGTGAAATCGTCTCGCTGCTGGGCGGCAATGCGTGTGGCAAGTCGACCACCATGAAATCCATTCTGGGGATGGTAAAAGCCAAACAGGGAACCATTGAATATGATGGCAGGCAGATCAGTGGCCTGCCGCCATCTGATGTGGTTCGGGCTGGAATATCTCCGGTACTGGAGCGGCGCAGGCTGTTCCCGGAACTGACGGTGGAAGAAAACCTGACCATGGGGGCGTATCTTCGCTCTGACAAGGCTGCCATAAAGGCTGATGCCGAGAAGATGGCAGAACTGTTCCCGATAGTGGCTGAACGACGCAAACAGCTGGCGGGATCCCTGTCAGGAGGGGAACAACAGATGGTAGCCATGGCGCGCGCGCTGATGGCCTCACCGCGATTATTGATCATGGATGAGCCTTCAATGGGATTGTCACCAAAATATGTGGAGACGGTGTTTGAGGTAATTCAGGATGTAAACGCAAAGGAAGGTGTTGCCATGCTGCTGGTTGAGCAAAATGCCAATATGGCACTGTCAATTGCAGCGCGCGGCTATGTTCTGCAAACCGGTGAAATTGTGCTTTCTGGCAGTGCAGATGAACTGCTGAACAATCCGCAAATGCAAAAGGCCTATCTGGGTGTAGCCTGATTCATTCTACAGGCGGGATTTGCGGCCGGTAACCATCTGCACCCCAAGAGGTGATATTGGCATGGCGCAGCGGTGCTTTATCCGGTTGCAATAATCCGTAATGTTCAGCCAACCTTGAAAGAGCGATTTGCAGCACCAGTTTTCCTGAACGCCGCGGCCAGCCAAGACAGCGTTCGGCAGCTTCAAGGCCAGATGCCATACAACAAACCTCAATGACAATTGAAGCCAGTTCTGTACCCAGCACATCAACAGCCTTGCTGAAACGCATCCTGGCGGCCATTGCCTTTTCGGTCAGCTCCATGCCGGATGATCCACCACCGCCAAATCGCCGCCCGCGCGGGGTTCCAGCCGCCCCGTCCCAGGATGATGTGATCGAGGGCTGCAAGTGACCAAACTCAAAATCACGCCGGATACGTTCCCCGGCAGCAAACTGTTCAGGAGAAATCATCGGCCTGCCGGATTTGTCCTTTCTGGCCGCCAGCCAGCCAAGCGGTGATTCAGTATCATTGCTGATAACAGAAACAGTAAGCCCGGAAGCATCGGTAATTATACGCCGTGATCTGATCTGTTTCATATTGTTATTGCCATTATCTGCATCTATCAGGACCAATCCGGCATTTGTCGGCCTCAAACATCCTGAAGGATCGGTTTGCAGATAGTTTCTTTTCAGCATTTCAGCCACAAGATTTGCATCAATTTTACTGGTTGATCCAGGCTTTCGTTTTCTGCCGGAATAAAGCTTCCATGATGCACAGGCACCCGTCTTGCCGCCACAACTGGCAAGCCAGCCATCTGACTTTACCAGTCTGGTAATGATGATTTTTGATTGCCTGATAATTTGCTGATCGCCCAACATGGATTACACCTCATACTTACATGTCATATTTGCATTATGTTCTTGTTTTGTTCTATATCCTATTCACACAGAAAAAACAAGGATTATAATTCACAACGAGGTGCGTCCAAGAACCGCCTGGGCATTTTTGGCATCACTGACAGATATACATTTGTCAAATCCCAGAACCATATTTATGCCATCACGCTCAGTACCCAGCGGCAATCTTAGCCAGAATTGCACCAGATGATCACGGCTGCTTTCCGGCCCGCGCAAAATGCCTTGTGACGGTTTTCCGGTCTTGCTTAATCTTTCAAGCGCACTGAACCAGTAGTCACGCTTTTGCCCGTCGGTAAAATCCTTGATGGATGTACCGGTCAACTCGCGTTCAAAGACATCACGCAGCATGGTGCCGGAAAGACGGTATCTGAAATCAAGCGGTGAGCGTTTAATATCAATCAGCGACACAAAGGGCAGCAGGCGGATAATATGAGAAGGGTTTACTTCCTTGCGCGATGGGTAAGCACGCTCACCGGCAATTCCCAGCCAGTAATCATATATGTGACGTTGCTCGGGCAGCACCAGTTGCGCGCGAAAACTATCATTAATCTGACTTTGACCCACTGTTCAATCCCCCTGATTGATTCACAAAGATTCGCCTGATACTTCTTTTATGAATCGTTACAACGGTCGGTACAAGAGTCATTACCAATAAAATTTGTCAAAATCTGCAAACAGAAATTTACTTTTCAGCCATTGCCTGGCCAAGACCTGACTTCTTTGCCAGTTCAGAACGCCGCCGGGAATAGCTTGGGGCAACCATGGGATAATCATGGGCAAGACCCCATTTTTCCCGGTATTCATCAGGCGACATATTATATTTGGAGCGCAGATGCCGTTTCAGTGACTGGAATTTCAACCCGTCTTCAAGGCAGATTATATAATCATCATTATAGGATTTTCTTATCGGAACGGCAGGGGTGAGTTCTTCGCTGGTTTTTCCATCATTTTGCGAAGCTGACATGAGAGCGGAATGAACATCACTGATCAAATCAGGTAATTCAGCGGTTGAAACACTGTTATTTCCTACATAGGCAGCAACAATATCTGCAGTATGTTGAATCGCATCCTTAACCTGTGTCATGATTTCACCTTTGCCGCAAAAGACCGGGCCATTCAGCCACAATCAATAATAAAAACACTATAATTACGGCAATACATGCCACAAACAAGTACTTCAACAAAAAACTTGCAGATAAAAAATATTTATACCAGCAAGTCTTGTTTATTAAAATCAGTTGACTTTGCGATATGGGCCAATTTGCTGGACCGCCCAGTCCCAATAGGTGAGCAGAGTTCTTGCCTTGTTAAAGGAAAGTGACTCATACATGTTTTTCAGCTCTTCAACATCACGGTCTGAACGAAGAGCGCTATGTGGCGAATGGCTGAAGCGGGAGATGGCAGCTTCAAAGTTTGAGCGGCCATAGCCCATGGCTTTAAGTGCTATTGTCAATGGTTCACCATC
>JALXCV010000148.1:0-4080 GCA_026990765.1 Hyphomicrobiales bacterium
TTAATCTGGAAATACCGGACTTAGAAGAAAACAATAAAAATGCCTCATAGATTCAAACTACGCCGGACCGTCATTGAAGGTGTCGGCTCCTACTTGCCTGCACGCTGCGTTACCAATGAAGAACTGGCGCAAAAAGTTGATACTTCGGATTTATGGATCCGTGAAAGAACCGGTATCAGACAGCGCTATATTGCTGCAGATGGCGAAAAAACTTCAGATCTTGCTATTGCAGCTGCCAAAAAAGCCCTGGAGAATGCCGGGAGATGCGCTACAGACATTGATCTGATCATTTTGGCAACTTCAACACCGGATAATACCTTTCCAGCTACTGCCACCAGGGTTCAGGCAGCGCTTGGCATAAATAGCGGGGCTGCATTTGATGTGCAGGCTGTGTGTTCGGGCTTCATGTTTGCGCTTAATACGGCTGATGCGCTGATCAGATGCGGGCAGGCGGACAAGGCGCTGGTGATTGGCGCTGAAACATTTTCGCGAATTCTGGACTGGGAAGACAGGGCAACCTGTGTGCTGTTTGGTGACGGGGCAGGTGCTGTGGTGGTTTCAGGCCAGGAGCAGACAGGTACAAATGAAGATCGCGGCATCCTTGCCTGCAAGGTGCATTCTGACGGGCGCCATTATGACAAGTTATATGTAGATGGCGGGGTCTCATCGACCGGAACAATCGGCCATTTGCGGATGCAGGGCAGGGAAGTGTTCAAACATGCGGTAATAAATATTGCAGCTGTCATGAGAGAAACCCTTGAAATTGCCGGGATTGCCCCTGATGAAGTTGACTGGTTTGTACCGCACCAGGCAAACAAGCGGATACTTGATGGAACGGCAAAGAAATTGAGGATTGATCCTGAACGTGTGGTTGTAACTGTTGACAGGCACGGGAATACTTCAGCTGCATCTGTGCCTTTAGCGCTGGATTGTGCAGTGCGTGATGGCAGGATAAAGCGTAATGATCTGGTGCTGCTGGAAGCAATGGGTGGTGGCTTTACCTGGGGGGCAGCGCTGGCCAGATGGTAGCTGGTCAATACATCTACCCTGATGGTTGTTTCGCTGTTTATTTCATTGTCTCAACCACTTAACTACATGTCACTAGATCTGTAATTAAAATTTATAACTAATTAAAATACATAGATTGGCTTTTCAGTTTCATGATGAACCTGAAATGGTCTATTGACCTTTTTGCCAAAGAGTCATAGTCTTTGTGTGCGGAAGAGAGGTTTAGCAGTTTAATGTCCGGGAAAACACTAACACGTGCTGATTTGAGCGAGGCTGTCCAGAGGAAAGTCGGACTGTCGCGTACAGAGTCAGCAGATATGGTCAAGTTGACACTTGAACTGATGTCTGAAGCGCTTGTTAAGGGTGAGGACGTAAAATTATCTTCTTTCGGGACGTTTCTTGTGCGCCAGAAAAACGGGCGTATTGGCCGCAACCCCAAGACCGGGGAAGAAGTGCCGATTGAACCGCGCCGGGTTCTGGTGTTCAGACCAAGTCAGTTAATGAAGGCGAGAGTTAACGGGGAAGATGGCAAATAGCCATTGTCTTTGTTATTACTACAAAACCCCAGAGTTTTGCATGAGGCCTTGAATGGATAAAGATCCAGAAGCATTCAGAACTATCAGTGAAGTAGCTGAAGAACTTGACCTGCCGCAGCATGTGCTCAGATTTTGGGAAACCAGATTTTCACAAATAAGGCCAATGAAACGTGGTGGCGGGCGTCGCTATTACCGGGTGAATGATATTGACCTGTTAAGGGGAATAAGGCGTCTGCTTTATGATAAAGGCTTTACTATCAAAGGGATGCAGAGAATTCTTCGCGAAAAGGGTGTGGCTCATGTGGCCAGTGTCGGGCGCGGTGAAATTGAAGGCGGCGTTGATAGTGAAGCCGGGGTGCCAAAAGTTGAAAAGACGGTTGCACCGGTTGCAGACAGGATGTTGCAAGGCGATACGGGAGCTGCAAGCAGCGGGTTGAGCAAGGATCAGGTGGAAGAATTAAAGCTGGCACTGACTGATCTTGCCGCTGCCAGGCGTATTCTTGCCAACCGGAAATAAGCTTTTATCATTTTGTTATTCTGTAATTGCAAGCTATTGGGCAGGGGCGAATATGGTCGGGTATTTGCCTGTGCAATATTGGGCGAATAAAATCTGTTTTGGTGCTTTTACAGATTGCGATGAAATGCTATAGCGAGCAGGTGAACTGAAAAGTCGGAGCGTAGCGCAGCCCGGTAGCGCACTACACTGGGGGTGTAGGGGTCGGAGGTTCGAATCCTCTCGCTCCGACCAGTTCGCGGCAAAAACGGCATGTGTCAGAATATCCGGCTGCCTGGTGGCTGTTGGTGCTACGTG
Source organism: Hyphomicrobiales bacterium (assembly GCA_026990765.1). Taxonomy (GTDB): domain Bacteria; phylum Pseudomonadota; class Alphaproteobacteria; order Rhizobiales; family Aestuariivirgaceae; genus JALWJW01. Next base: position 2,356 of record JALXCV010000148.1, read on the forward strand.
ACAAAATGTCATAGTTAAACAGGATAATCCTATTGCGACGTGACCTGCCACATATCAGTAATACAGGCAAAAGCCGGGTAGTAAGTCTGGTTGCAGCCATGGCGTTGCTGTTTCAGGCCATGCTGGTTATCGGGCATGCAAGTGTAGTCATTGCCGGTGACCTTGGCAGCAAGTCTGATGATTACCCGTTTGGCCAGCTGGTAATTTGTACTCCTTCCGGCATTGCAATTATTTCTGATAATGATTCGAATGGTGAGAATCCGGGTAGTACAAAATCCGGTACTTTTTGTTCCTTATGTGTAAATATCGCTAGTGGTGGTCTGGTTTCTCCAGGTTTTGATATTGCCGATACGATTCCTGAATGGCGGTTGCTCACTGTCAGGTGGCAGGTAACATCCAGCCTTGTGAATTACCCGGCTTGTGCTTCACATCACCATGCAAGAGCACCGCCTTTTGATCTTTCTGTCTGAATAATCACTTTTTAGCCTGACATCACTGCTGCGCGGATTGCCGCGTCGTGTGGAGGGCTTGTGGTGAACTTAATTTATAAGAGTGTTTCGTGTTTTGCCCAAGTCACAAACACAGCATGAAACCCCTTATTATCAGTTACTCAAGTTGGTGTTTCGCTTTCATAAACAAGCAGAAACACTCAAGATCAAAAGGATAAATATTATGAAACGCAGAAACTTTCTTGCAGCAACAGCAGGCCTGATGGCTGGTGGTATCAGCATGTCTGGCACATCTTTTGCCAAAATGAAAATGGAACCACCATGGGTGTGGACCAGCAAACACGGTCTGACATCGCATCTGGTCAAGGATAATAATCCGGCAAAAGATGATGTGAAAAAATATCCACGCTGTGCCTATTGCGGCATGTCACGCAAAATGTGGAGCCATACCCGCCATCTGATTCAGTATGATGATGACAGCACTGAGGGCACATGTTCCATTCGCTGTCTGACAATTTCCCTGTCACTCAATCTGGACAGAAATCCGAAAAACATCTGGGTTGGTGATGCCGGGTCGGATGCCAAGATCAAGCCATTGATCAAGGTTGATGCTGCCTCATATGCCTTGCAGAAGGGCAAAATGGGCACCATGACTGCCAATCGCAAATGGGCTTATAGTGACAAGGCCAAAGCCGCAGCTACCGGTGGTGAGGTTATCGGATTTGAAGCTGCACTGGTTGCAGCCTATAATGATCAGGCTACTGATACGCTTGCCATTCGCAAACGCCGGGCTGAAAAGCGGGCACATATGAAAAAGAAAATGATGATGATGAAAAAGAAGGCCAATTAGGTTTTCAAAACATTCGCGAAGGTGCTGGCTTCAGGGTCAGCGCCTTCATTTCATTCAAGATTTATCAGGTTTTCATATGTGTAATAATCATAATCCACTCAACCGGCGCAGTTTTATGCAGATATTTACCGGTGCCATGCTTATGCTGCCGGGATTACCGGCAATGGCCGGGGCGGCGCTGGTTGATTTGCCAAAGCCCGGGCCGACTGATTCCTGTCCGGTTTGCGGCATGTTTCCGGCCAAATATCCTGACTGGGTGGCAACCATCTTGTTCAAGGATGGCCATGCTGACCATTTTGACGGGGCAAAGGATTTTTTCAAATATCTGCATGACATGAAAAAATATGCACGCGGGCGTAAAAAGGAACAGATAAGCGGCATGGGTGTTACCGGGTATTATGCCACTGAAATGATTGATGCGCGTCA
>JALXCV010000148.1:4090-35923 GCA_026990765.1 Hyphomicrobiales bacterium
GCTTGGTTCTGATGTTCTGGGGCCCATGGGGCATGAACTGGTGCCGCATCCTGACCGCTATGATGCTGATGCCTTCATGAAGGATCATCATGGCAAGCGCATTTTGGGGTTTGATGATACCAATATGGATATGCTTTTGGCGCTGGATGACGGGAAATTTTTGTAATGATACGCTTTCGACCTTCATCTGTGGTTATTGGCCTGATTGGCATTTTTTCGATGTTGATTGTAGCTGTTTTGCTGCATGGCTTTACAAGCGGTGATCGCGGGCTGAAACAGCGGGCCGAACTGGTCGGAGCTTTGGGACTTACTGATCTGGCATTGTTTACCGAGGCCCGCTATACACGGCATCCGTCACAGGCTGATCTGTTTTCAGCTTTTCAGGATCATCCGATGTCTTTCGATCATTTCCCGACCGGGTCGCTTTTCGCAGTGCCACGGAGCAATTTTGTCAATGGGCAAGCCCGCAAGGAGCGCGCAAAATGAACTCTCTGTTTTCACGCCAACGCTATTTGATGGATTTTACCCTGCATTCGATGTTGCGGCGCAAGATCAAGAATCTGGTGTTGTTCACGGTATATTTTCTGGTGATATTCATATTGGCATCGGTGATGCTGTTTGGCCAGGCAGTGCGTCATGAGGCAGCCATCATGCTGGCCAAAGCGCCAGAGGCTACGGTGCAGCAACTGGTTATGGGTCGCCATGATCTTATTTCATCAGACATGATCGGAAAATTGAAAAAGATACGGGGTGTCAGGAAAGCCGAAGGGCGCTTGTGGGGCTATTATTATGACAGTGTCAATCAGGCCAACTACACCTTGATGGTGCCACCGGCAAGCGACAAGGCGCATCAGCTAAAACCGGGTGAAGCAATTGTGGGGCCGGGAATTGCGGCCAATCGCGAGCTGGTTTTAGACAAATATCTGTTTTTGATGTCAACAGCTGGAAAATTGCTGAAACTGAAAGTCAAGGACCGGCTGGATGCCAATTCTTCTTTGGTAAGTACTGATCTGGTTTTGATTTCAGAGCCTGATTTTCGCAAATTCTTCCGTCTGCCAGCTGATGTTTATACCGATATTGCCCTGAATATCCGCAATCAGCGCGAGATTGCGACCATTGTCGGCAAGATCAATTACCAGATTCCAGGGGCAAGGGTCGTTACCCGATCTGATATTCTGAGAACCTATGAGGCGATTTTCTCATGGCGTGAAGGTTTGCTGCTGGCGCTGTTGGGGGCATCAATAATTGCCTTTATTATCTTTGCCTTTGACCGGGCATCAGGACTGTCAGCCGAGGAGCGCCGGGAAATCGGTATCCTCAAGGCTGTTGGATGGGAAACCAGTGATGTACTGGCGATGAAGTTCTGGGAAGGGGCGCTGGTGTCGGCTGGAGCATTCCTTATGGGAATGGTTCTGGCTTACGGGCATGTGTTCTTTTTTCAGGCAGGGTTGCTGTCGCCGGTCCTGAAGGGCTGGGCGGTGATCTATCCTGATTTTCAATTATCGCCGCATATTGACCTGTTGCAGGTAATGACTTTGGCGTTCTTTACAGTGGTTCCATATACGGCAGCCACCATCGTTCCAATCTGGAAAGCGGCGGTGACTGATCCTGATTCGGTGATGCGATGATTAGAATTGAAAATGTCAGCAAGATATATAATGAAGGCAGGCAGAATGAAGTACATGCGCTGTCTGATATTACCATCACCATCAGGGCGGGTGAGACAACAGTGCTGAAAGGCCCCAGCGGGTCCGGTAAAACCACTTTGCTGACCCTGATTGGTTGCCTTTCGCGACCAACCAGTGGCCGGATTTTTCTGGGGGATGAAAGGGTTTCTTCGCTTCCAGAGAAATTCATGACTGAAATCAGGCGCAAAACTTTTGGTTTTGTGTTTCAGCGGTTTAATCTGCTGCGCGGGCTGACTGCGATTGAAAATGTCATGCTGCCAGCCTATCCGCTGGGGGGCGATTATTCGCAATTGCGATCAAATGCGCAAAAACTGCTTGACGATATGGGCATTGCTGACAAGGCGCAAATGGTGATCGAGAATCTTTCAGGTGGTGAGGCACAGCGGGTGGCAATTGCCAGAGCGCTGATGAACAGTCCTGATTTTGTCATTGCCGATGAACCAACTGCCAATCTTGACACCAGACTTGCCGGGGAGTTTTTGAAGATCGTTGAAAGACTGCGAAATGAAGGCAAGTCGATTATCATGTCCAGCCATGATCCGCGTATCTGGAAGGCTGATATTGTTGACCGGGTAATATCTATGGAAGATGGCCGGATTATCGGTGATGAGGAAAGCGGTAAATGATTTCACATCCACCAATTCTGGCTCTTGTCCTTGCTTCGCTGATTTCCAGCCTGACACTGGTATGGGCGGCGTGGTTCGCCTTGCAGGTGGTGCGCAACTGGCGAACCGAAAGTGGTCATGCGGCGCAGATCACCATGGAAAAGCGTACCTATCTTGTATCGACCGCACTGGTATTTGTGCTGGTGCTGGAAGTTGCATCCCTTTTGCTGTTTGTCTCCAATGCCGACAAGATGTCAGTGATGTTTGTCGGGGCGATGTGTGCGGTTGGCACGCTTAATGTCAATGATTATGGCATGCCGGCATTAATGCTGAAACTGGCGCTGTTTTTCGGGGCGCTGGTGTGGCTGATTATCAATTATGTGGATAATAAGGGCCGGGATTACCCGCTGACCAAATTCAAATATACCATTTTGATAGCACTGGCACCGCTGGTGGTGGTGGCCGCCGGAACCCAGTTATTGTATTTTCTTGATCTGAAAACCGATGTCATCACATCATGCTGCTCGCGGCTGTTTGTTCCTGAAGGGGGCGGGGTTGAGGCCAGTCTTTCAGGCATGAATCCAAAGCTTGCCCTGTGGCTGTTGTTTGCAGGTTTGGCGGTTGTGGTGATCATGGCTTTGATGTCGATAAGAATCCGATTCATGCAAAAACTGTATGGTATTGCTTCGGCTGTATTTTTTGTGATTTCCATTACAGCGATTGTATCGGTGATTTCATCTTACATTTATGAACAGCCATTCCATCATTGCCCATTCGATATTATCAAGCCGGAATATAATTATATTGGATATGCGATATATATTCCGCTGTTTACTGCGACCGGGTTCGGCATGGCTGCAAGTCTTCTGGCATGGAGAAAAACACCGCAAAGCCTTGCAGGCAGTTATATGAGCATATTGCGCAGGCAGATTTTGTTCTCTGCCTTGCTGTTTGTGATTTTTGTAACCGTATCGCTATATGCAATCATGAGTTCCCATCTGGTTATGTTCTGATGAAACCGGATGGGAACTGAGATAGTTTAATATAATTCCAGCGAGCTGACCCCGGCTGCTACATTAAGGCCGGTCTGGGCCTGAACTGATACTGGTTGCAGGGTGATGGATTTGTTAAAGCCACCGACAAGCACATTGGCACCAGCTCCAATGCCAACAGCTGCATTGGCCGAGGCTCCAACATAAGTGCCGCGCAGGGCGCCGCGATTGGTTTTGCCGGGGGCAAACACCACCCACACCATTTTGGCCTTGCCACTTACACCAATATCAAGACCGAATTTGCGAATGGTGCCCTTGTAGTTCTCGGTGCGCCCGGAAACCTTGTGCAGGGTGCAGCGCATGGTTTTCTTGGAAGTGATGATCAGGCCAATACCACCGGAAACATTGCAGGCAAGGGTTCCAACTTTTACTCCTGATTTTGCAGAAGCTGGAGTGGCAATCATGCCGGCAATGGCAATTGCTGCACATATGGTTGAAATGGGGAAGATTTTTCTCATTTTATGATTCTCACTTGTTCGTCTGTGATTAGCCCCGCAATCGATATATTAGCTATACAGTTTGTCAGCAGTTTATCTACAAGTTAACCTAACGTCATTAAAACATATGACCCCGGTGCATCTTCAATCGGGAGCAAGTCTTTATCGCCGGGGATTCTTGGAGCTACTTTTTTCCCTGATCTTCTTGTTATCCAGCGTTTCCAGTCAGGCCACCATGAACCTTGATGTTCTTGCGCAGTTTCCAGCCATTCCATGAGATCAACAGCTGGAGCTTCATTGGTCCAATATTGGTATTTACCGGATTGGGGCGGGTTGATTACACCTGCTATATGGCCGGAACCTGAAACCACCATACGGGTTTTGCCGCCAAAAAAGCGGCCAAGTTTGAATACTGAAGGCAAGGGGGCGATATGATCTTCTCTGGCGGCCAGATTGTAAATCGGGATTTTTACCTTCGATAAATCAACCCTGATACCATCAAGCTGCATCTTTGCTTGCGACAAGTGGTTCTTCAGATAACATTCACGCAGATAAAATGAGTGGGTGGCAGCTGGCATCCTGGTATTGTCTGAATTCCAGAATAACAGGTCAAACGGCATCGGTTCTGCTGCTTTCAGGTAATTATTGATCATGCAGGACCAGATCAGGTCATTGGAGCGCATCATGTTAAAGGCATTGGCCATAAAGGTGCCTTCCAGATAGCCGGTGGTTTCCATGATTGAATCGACTTCGGCAATCTGTTCTTCATCGGCAAATACCAGAAGGTCGCCTGCTTCGGTGAAATCAACCTGGGTGGTGAAAAAGGTGGCCGATGCAATGCGCTTGTCTTTTGCTTGCGCCATTACGCCCAAAGTAGAGGCAAGCAGGGTGCCGCCAATGCAGTAACCGATTGCGTTGACGGATTTTTCACCGGTTGCAGCCTCAATAGCATCAAGTGAAGCGATGATTCCAAGTTTCATATAGTCGGCAAACCCGATGGATTTGTGGCTCTCATCCGGGTTGACCCAAGAGATAACAAATATTGTCAGGCCCTGATCAACCGCCCATTTGATAAAGGATTTATCCGGGTTGAGGTCCAGAATATAATATTTGTTGATCCATGGCGGGATGATCAGTACCGGTTTTTTATAAACGGTGGTGGTTGTCGGGGCATATTGGACAAGCTGGATCAGCTTGTTCTGAAATATGACCTTGCCGGGGGTGATGGCCAGGTTTTTGCCAACTTCAAATACCGATAAATCGGTCTGGCGGAGATTCAGTCGGCCATCGGAAAAGTCACGGGACAGTTTTTCCATGCCTTCCACCAGATTGCTGCCATTATTTTCGATTGTCAGGCGCAGCACTTCCGGGTTGGTGAATGCAAAATTTGATGGTGACAGGGCATTGTTTAACTGCTCTGAATAAAACAGTGCCTTGCGCTTTGTGGTATCAGATACATCATCGGCATTCTGAATTGTTTCCCCGGCCCATCTGGAGGTGATCAGGTAGGATTGTTTGAGGAAATCAAAAAACCGGTTTTCGTTCCAGTCCTTGTCCTTGAAGCGCCGGTCACTGCTGTCGGGCTGTATCACCGGCTCAACCTCTTCACCCAAAAAGCTGGCCATGGTGTTCATCCACAGTTTTGACTGCTGCTGAAAAAGCTGCATTTGTGCCTGAACCGCTTTTTCAGGGTTTTGCATGTAAGATGCGGTAATATCAGAGAAAACACGGGCAACTTTCTCCAGAGTCCGGTTGTCGGATTCGGCCCTGGTTTCCGAGTAATTTTGCAGCACTTGTGAGGCCTTTTGCATGGCCTTTGCAATATTATCCAGAAATTCTCCCGGATCAGGTGGAAGTTTGTTGTCAGTCATGGGTATAATTCTAGCACGTGAAATTTAATGTTTCCAAGCAGGTGGGGACATTTTTTCCCGTTGCCTATGGTTCATCCCGGTTTATAAAAGACGAATATGACTTTTATTCGGGAACAGGGAAATGATCAAAGACAGACAGTTTCATCGTATAAAGCGCCTGCCGCCTTATGTATTTCAGCCAATCAGCGAGCTTAGGAACAAGGCACGAGCAAGAGGCATAGACATTATTGATCTGGCAATGGGCAATCCTGACCCGGCCACGCCAAAACACATATCTGACAAGCTGGTGGAGACGGTCTACAGGCCAAAGACCAACCGCTATTCAACTTCGCGCGGCATTCCCGGATTGCGCAAGGCACAGGCCAAATATTATGCTGACCGGTTTGGCGTCAAGCTTGATCCGGATACCCAGGTGGTGGCTGCCCTTGGCTCGAAAGAAGGCTTTGCCAATATGGCCCAGGCGATAACCGAACCGGGTGATGTCATCCTGTCACCGAACCCGTCATATCCGATTCATGCTTTCGGATTCCTGATGGCTGGCGGGGTTATCAGGCAGATACCGGCCACGCCTGATGACAATTTCATGATTGCGCTTGACCGGGCAGTGAAATATTCGGTTCCCAAGCCTCTGGCTGTGGTGCTGAATTACCCGTCAAACCCAACTGCCTGTGTAGCCAGTCTGGATTTTTACAGGGAAGTGGTGAAATTTACCCGCAAGCATGATCTGATCATCCTGTCTGATCTGGCATATTCAGAAATCTATTTTGAATGCGGTCCGCCACCATCGGTTTTGCAGGTGGAAGGGGCGATGGATGTTGCGGTTGAATTTACTTCGCATTCCAAAACCTATTCGATGCCGGGCTGGCGCATGGGTTGCGCGGTTGGCAATGAACAGCTGATAGCGGCGCTGGCGCGGGTCAAGTCCTATCTGGATTATGGAGCATATACACCAATTCAGGTGGCAGCTGCTGCTGCCCTTAACGGACCGCAGGAATGTGTGGAGGAAGTGCGTCAGCTGTATAAATCACGGCGCGATGTAATGGTTGAAAGCTTTGGCAATGCCGGTTGGGAAATACCTTCACCGCCTGCTACCATGTTTGCCTGGGCGCCGCTGCCGGAGAAATTTGCGCATCTGGGTTCAATGGAATTTGCCAAATTGCTGATTGAGAAAGCTGATCTGGCAGTAGCACCAGGTGTTGGCTTTGGTGAATATGGTGATGAGCATATCAGGCTGGCATTTGTTGAAAATGAACAAAGAATCCGCCAGGCTGCACGAAATGTGCGCAGGTTCCTTGAAAACTATTAACAGGCACTGCATAAGAAGCGCCAGGGCTTTTTCGGCAAAACCGGAAATGTCAGGGCTTTTACCATTTAACCAGCGAATAACGGGAATATATAAATGAATAATCCATTGCGGCTTGGAGTAGCCGGTCTTGGCACTGTCGGGGGTGGCGTGCTGGATGAAATTCACGACAATGGCAAACTGATTGCTGAACGGGCCGGGCGTGAAGTGGCGATTACAGCTGTTTGTGCCAAGGAAATCCCCAATCAGCAGGATGTTTCCAGCTTCAAATGGTATGATGATGCGATGGAACTGGCAAATTCATCCGATATTGATGTATTTGTCGAATTAATGGGCGGAGAAGGCGGCATTGCGCTGGCCTCGGTGAAAGCTGCTCTTGCCAGCGGCAAACATGTGGTTACCGCCAACAAGGCCATGCTGGCGCATCACGGGGCCGAACTGGCCGAACTGGCCGAAGCCAATGATGTTTCGCTGAATTATGAAGCTGCCATTGCCGGGGCAATTCCGGTGGTCAAGGTAATGCGTGAAAGTCTGGCTGGAAATACCATAAAGCGAGTTTATGGTATCATGAATGGTACCTGCAATTATATTTTGACCAAAATGGAAGAAGAGGGGCGCTCCTTCAAGGAGGTTCTGGCTGATGCTCAGGATCTTGGCTATGCCGAGGCCGATCCGTCTTTTGATATTGGCGGCATTGATGCAGCTCACAAACTGGCCTGCATGACTTCACTGGCCTTTGGCACCAGAACTGATTTCAACTCGATCTTTATTGAGGGTATTGAGCATATAACCCTGTCTGATATTAAAAACGCTGATGAGCTTGGTTACAAGATCAAACTGTTGGGGGTAGCGCTGGCAACTCCAGACGGTATTGAACAGCGGGTGCATCCCACTCTGGTCAAGAAAGGAACACCGATTGCCGAAGTTGGCGGGGTGTTTAATGCAGTTGGTGTCTCGGGTGACTTTGTTGATGATATCATGATGCAGGGGCGCGGTGCCGGTGCCCATCCAACAGCGTCAAGCGTGGTTGGTGATATTGCCGATATTGCCCGCGGGATCAAGGTTCCGGTGTTTGGCATACCGGCAAAGGATCTCAAACCGTCAAAACGGGCCAGAATGCGGGCGCATGAGGGTGGTTATTATGTGGCGTTTGATCTTTATGACAAGCCAGGCTCGGTAGCCTGTGTGGCCAATGCCTTCAGCGATGAGGGAATCTCGATGAAGATGATCAAGCAGCATGCGCCGGTTGAAACTGACGGGAACAAGGCAACAGCGCCATTTATCCTGATCACCCACAACACCGAAGAGGCCAAATTGCGCAAGGTGCTGGAAGTTCTAAAAAATGGTGATTATTGTGCCAATGAGCCAAGAATGATCCGTATTGAACGTTTTTAAGGGATACGCATATGCTTGACCGCAAGCTGATTATTGAAATTACCCGGATAACTGAAGCTGCTGCTATTGCCGCATCTGGTGTGCGCGGGCGCGGCGATGAACGGGGCGCTGACAAGATGGCGGTTGATGCCATGCTTGAGGCACTTAATGATACTGATATGAAAGGTGTCATTGTGGTTGGCGAGGGCGTTAAGGGCGAGGCTGAAAAGCTGTTTATCGGCGAGAAGGTGGGTTCAGGCAAGGGGGCAGGGCTTGATATTGCCGTTGACCCGCTGGAAGGCTCGACCATGGTGGCCAAATCGGTTTCCAATGCGCTTAGCGTCATGGCGATGGCGGAAACCGGATCGCTGCTCAAGGTGCCGGACTGCTATATGGAAAAAATAGCAGTCGGGCCTGACCTGCCAGAAGGTATTGTCGATCTTGACCGGACACCGGCTGAAAATCTGAATGCCCTGGCGAGTGCGCGCGGGGTAGATGTTTCCGGACTGACAGTGTGCATCCTTGATCGTCCGCGCCATGGCAAGCTGATTGCAGCAGTTCGCGAAGCCGGGGCGGCGATCAATCTTATTCGCGATGGTGATATTGCCGGGGTGATACATACTGCGCTGCCGGTAGAGACCGGTATTGATATTTATATGGGAACCGGAGGGGCGCCGGAAGGAGTGCTGGCAGCTACCGCACTTAAATGTATTGGCGGGCAGATGCAGGGGCGGTTATTGCTGGATAATCCGCAAATGCGCCAGAATGCCTATGATCTGGGGCTTGAAGACCCGTTTGCCAAATTCACCCTTGATGAAATGGTGGCTGGTGATGTGATGTTTGCCGCGACCGGGGTAACGGGGGGAACCATGCTGAAAGGGGTCAAGGTTAACCGCAAGGCAAAGTCGATAATAAGTGAAACCATTGTCATGCGTTCCAGTTCTGGCACAGTACGCTGGATTAACAATCAGCGCCGGTTGAGTTCATGACAGATGAGGCAGCTTGCTTTCTCAATGTCAGACAATCGCTGAAAGGCCAGAGCTGGCAGGCGCGACTGGCGCATGATCGCGATGCGATGAAGATTGCGCAAGATCATGATTTGCCGGAAATTCTGGCGCGAGTTATTGCCGGGCGCGCAGTGGCGACAGAAAATGTTGCTGACTGGCTGAACCCGACATTGCGGGCGCTTATGCCAACACCGGACAAGGTGCGCGATCTGGAAAAGGCTGCGCAGCGAATGGGCCAGGCGATAGTCAATGGCGAAATTATCGGGCTGATTGGTGATTATGATGTGGACGGGGTGTCTTCTGTCACTATCTTGCGGCAATTTCTTGAAGCTTGCGGCAATTCACCGATGATCCATATTCCCGACCGGGTCAAGGAGGGCTATGGGCCATCAATAGAAGCAGTTGATAAATATGTGGGTGCAGGAGTTGCCGTTCTGGTAACGCTTGATTGCGGTATTGCCTCGCTTGAGGTATTGGCACATGCAAAGGCCTCAGGGATTGATACAATTGTGCTTGATCACCATCAGGTCTTGCCGGAATTGCCTGAAGCACATGCAGTGGTTAATCCCAACCGCAATGATGATCTGTCCGGGCTTGGCATGTTATGCGCTGCCGGGGTGACTTTCATGCTGATTGCCGCATTAAACAGGAATTTACGGGAAAATGGCTGGTGGAATGAGCAGCGTCCAGCCCCTGATGTGTTGCAATATCTTGATCTGGTGGCGCTGGCGACTGTTTGTGATGTGGTGCCGCTTACCGGTCTTAACCGGGCCTTTGTGCGCCAGGGGCTGAAAGTTATTGCCAGCCGGGGCCGGGTGGGCATGGCTGCACTTTGTGACCATGCAGCTATAAAGCGGGCACCTGATGCCTATACGCTGGGTTTTGTGCTGGGGCCACGGGTCAATGCAGCCGGGCGTATCGGATCGGCGCTGGATGCGGTGGAGCTGTTTATTGAATCTGACCGGGGCAGGGCCAATGCACTGGCAGCAAAGCTTGAAAACTATAATCGTGAGCGCCAGGGCATTGAGCTTGGCGTGATCGATCAAGCCGGATTTCAGGCTGAAAAAGCTATTGGCGCGGCCCGCAAGCTGCCGGTGCTGGTGGTATGCGGGCAAGACTGGCATCCAGGGGTTCTGGGGCTGGCGGCATCACGGCTGAAAGAGCGGTTTAATATTCCCTCATTTGCGCTTGGGTTTGAAAAGGGCAGTGATCTGGCCAGCGGTTCGGCCCGTTCGATAAAAGGGGTTGATCTGGGAGCGGCAGTGCAGGAAGCGGTGGCGCTGGGGATTGTGGAAAAGGGCGGCGGACATGCAATGGCTGCCGGGCTTAGCATAAGAACTGACCGTCTGGGCGATTTGCGCCAGTTTCTGGAAGAACGGTTGGGGCCACAGGTTGAACATGCACAGGCCAGCAGGGTTTTGAAAATTGATGCAGCGGTGAGCGCATCAGGGGCCAATATTTCCCTGATTGACAGTTTTGATATGGCTGGACCCTTTGGTAGCGCCAATCCGGCCCCTATGTTCGCCTTGCCGGCGCATAGAATTGTTTATGCCGATATTGCCGGAACCGACCATGTGCGCTGTACACTGGCTGCAGATGACGGTTCGCGCATCAAGGCAATCGCCTTTCGGGTGGCCGATAGCGAGCTTGGCGAATTATTGCTGACAGAGCGCAATATTCCGCTGCATTTTGCCGGACGGCTTACGATAAATGACTGGGGCGGGCGGCGAGAACCGCAACTGTTTATTGAAGATGTTGCCAGAATGCGTTGAAAGTTTGATTTTGCCGCTTGCACAATGTCAAAAACCTCTCTATAGAAGCACCCGTTGCGCGCCCTTCGTCTATCGGTTAGGACACTAGCCTTTCACGCTGGAGAGAGGGGTTCGATTCCCCTAGGGCGCGCCACTTTCCCAATCATGACATTTTCGATTTGCTCCATGCTTTATTTGGGCGATATTGATCCTTCAATGGTGCATCTTCCGTGCTCATCAGGGATTTTTGATTACCCACAAATTGGTGCCATGAGTGTTTTCCGGGTAGTTGTGGGTGGATTCGAAGATTATCTGTTTTTTGTCGGGGGAGATTGAGGGGGCGCCGTCATAGCCGCGATAGCTGGTTATGCGGATGGGATGTGAGCCGTTTAATGGTATTTTGAAAATATTGGCAATGTGAACGCCAGGGGCTTTGGCGCTGTAGATTATGGATTTGCCATCAGGGGTGAAAACCGCATCGGTGGCGCTTTGGGATTTTGGAGTTATGCGCTGGCGCTGGCGGCCCTTGCTGGTCATGGTCCATATTGACCAGCGGCTGCCGGTTCTGGCCTGATACAGAATCAAGTTTCCGGCTGGTGACCAGTTGGGCTGTTTATAGGAACCGGTGCCGGTTAGACGGGTGTAGGTTTTGTCTGACAGCGAAAAAATGGTTATGGCGCCATTTTCATTATCAATTGCGTGAGTTTCAAATACCAGCTGATTGCCATTGGGAGAAAATGATGGTTCATATGATTGCAGCGCTCGTCTGTTGGTGCGTCTGACAGGTTTTGGATTTTTGCCGCTTGCTGCGATGGTGTAAATCTCATCATGTCGTCCAGCGTCAGAAGAAAAGGTGATCAGGCCGGTTTTTGACCATGCCGAGCCGGGTAAATTGACGTTGGAGCTGCCATTTGACACCAGTTTGTGCAGCTTGCCGGTTGCCAGAGTGTAGATGAAAAGGTCGGAACTGCCGCGATTATAGCCACGGGTGAAGCGGGTAAACAGGATTTTTTTGCCATCAGGAGAAAAGGCCGGGCTTTGCAATGAACCCGAAAGTGCAATGGCAAGCCGGGTTGCCCCGTCTTTTCTGTGTGCTGAACCGGCATTGGCGGCAGCAGCTGCCATGGCGATGAAAAACAACAAGCTGATTATTCGTTTGATATGGGACATGTCGCTCTAGCCACGGGTTTTATCCTGTTTTACAACGAACCGGTCCAGACGCAAACGCTGGCGATTGTCGCTTAACCGGTAGCGGGCGATCAGGACAGCCATGATAACTGCGGCGGCAGTGGTGGCGGCTATCAGGAAAGTGATCAATATCTGGTATTTAACAGCTTCTACAGGTTTGGTGCCTGCCAGAATCTGTCCGGTCATCATGCCGGGCAGGGATACCAGGCCGGTTGCCGCCATGGCATTTATGGTTGGCATCAGGCCTGTACGCAGGGCAGAGCGGACGGTCTGGCGCATCGCATCATTAAATGTATGGCCCAGTGCCAGCTTGGTCTCGATAGCCAGTCTTTCGCTTTTGACGGTGCGGGTCAGCGTATCAAGTCCAAGAGCCACACCGGTCATGGCATTGCCCAGTAACATGCCAAAGAAGGGCAGGGCATAGCGCGGTGTGTACCATGGTTCGGGTTTGACAATCACCATGAGAGCCAAGAGCAGGATTATGCTGGCGGCAAGGCCGATTGATGAAGCGGCAATGGAAAAGGTCCATTTGCCAGTGAAGCGGTTTTGCTGGCGTGATGCTGCTTCATAACCGGCAAACATCACCATGAAGGTTCCAAGGACTAACAGCCACAAGGGATTATTCTGGGAAAAGACAAAGCGTAAAACCAGACCGGTTATGCCCAGTTGCAGGCACATGCGGGTGGCAGATATTACCAGTTGTCGGCCAATGCCCAGATGAAACAGGATTGAGGCAACTCCATGAATGAAAATGAGACTGGCGGCAATGGCAAGGTCAATCCAGCCAAGGGTTACATAATTCATGTGTGCACCTCGATGAGTTGATTTTGTGAAATCTGCAATTGTCTGGTAGCCAGCCTGTCGGTCAGATCACGGTCATGCGAAACCAGTATGACGATACTGCCACTGGCTATCTGGTCGGCCAGCAGTTTTTCAACCAGAATGGTGCTGTCATGGTCAAGGGCGCTGGTTGGTTCATCGGCCAGTATAAGGCAAGGGTTGTCCATCAGCCCCCTGATCAGGGCTACACGCTGGCGCTCACCGCTTGACAGGCGAGAAATCTCCCAGTGTGATGCTTCAGGTGGCAGGCCAAGTTGTTCAAGCGGGCCGGAAAGGTCAAAATTATCGGGAAAATGGTCCCTGATACGCTCGTTCCAGAAACCAGCTTCAGGAGCCAGATAGCGAACCATGGAACGCCATTGCGGGCCGGTGCAGTCAAAGCGGTTCTTGTTGTCAAGGCTGATATCACCACTTGACTGGTCAAGGTCGGCAATAGAGCGCAGAATCAGGGTTTTGCCTGAACCTGACGGGCCGGTTATGGCTACACAGGTGCCTTTTTCAGCGGTGAATGAAAGTGGTCCAAGGTTGCGGGTTGTTAGTTCACTGACATTCAACATGTAAAAAGCCGATATGATTTGGGGCAAGATTTGTTGTATTACCCTATCAGCAGTTTTACCCTCCGGCAAACAGGAACAGGCAGGAAGGATGGATATATGATCGAAATCAAGGTGAAATATCCGACTTTGCCACTATAGTGGGTTGTCACAAGGAGGAAAAACCCATGGCTTTTGATCGTCTGAAAACAGAAATCTCGATGTTGCTTACCCAGATGGAAAACCAGCCGGGTGACAAATATGAAGTTCACGAAATGATACTGGAAAAGCTGAACGAGATGCGCGGCTTTGGTTTGCCCCTGCCTGATGATCTGGTTGAGCTTGAAGCAAAGCTTTCAAAGGAAATTGCAAAAGACCAATAGGCCCTGATTACCATTTTCCGGTATTTTCCATGCTGGCCCATGGTTCGCGTTCTGGCAGATGGTCGCCTTTTTGCAGCAATTCAATGGATATATTGTCAGGTGAACGCACAAAAGCCATATGACCGTCGCGCGGTGGCCGGTTGATGGTAACACCGGCATCCATCAGCTTCTGGCAGGTTGCATAAATGTCATCGACGGCAAAAGCCAGATGGCCGAAATTGCGGCCTTCATCATAATTTTCGGTGTCCCAGTTACAGGTCAGCTCAATTTCTGCTTCAGGACTTTCTTCTGCGGCCAGAAAAACCAGAGTGAAACGACCGGCAGGTACATCCTTGCGGCGGGTTTCTTTCAGGCCCAGTAAATCACAATAGAATTTAAGAGAATCCTCAAGATTTTTAACCCTGACCATTGTGTGCAGATATTTCATTTTAACCTTGCCTCTTGTGCTTGAATTCGAATCACTTTGCCTGCTGAAAATAGTTATTAAAAGGCTAATTACCAGTCTGAAGCTTTTATAAATTCAGCTGTGGATGATTTTTTTTAGTCGGCCAGATTTTTTTTGTCATAATTTAGCAGTCTTGCCACTTGAGAATTTTATCAATTATTTTAATGCTTTAGTGCTGATGTCAGGAACTGCATAATCAGGAAAACTGAAATTTATGGCAAAAAATATATTTTTTCCACAATTGCGACTTGTTGCAGCCCTGTACAAAGCCAAGGCTTTTGCCGCAAAATGCGACATGCGTGTGATCCGGTACAGTTTGACGGATGTGAGGCAGTAAGTAAATCGGGGATATGGGTAATAAAATGGCGGATACGGATATAGACGGTGTAAAGGCTAGGCTGGAAGAAAATGCAGGCCGGCGTGAAGAACTGGTGGCTGCGCCCCAGCCTGAGGTTGAAATTTTTCAGGTTTCCGGTTTTATCAAATGGTTTGATGTGGCCCGGGGTTACGGGTTCATAATACCTGACAGTGGTATTCGCGATGTTCTCATTCATTTAAGTTGCTTGAAGCGTGATGGCTATGAGGCACCGCTAGAAGGCACACGTGTAGTTTGCGAAGCAGTGCAGCGGCAAAAGGGTTACCAGTGTCTGCGGGTGCTGGATGTGGATACATCGACTGCCATTCACCCGGTTGAAAGGGTTGCACGTACCCATGTGACAGTTGAAGCCAATTCCGACTGGGTGGAAGTGACGGTCAAGTGGTTTAACCGGATCAGGGGGTTTGGTTTTGTTACTGAAAGTCCAGATGGCCCGGATATTTTCGTGCATATGGAAACCCTGCGCAAGACTGCAATATCTGAGCTTGTTCCTGATCAGAAAGTGTTTGTGCGTTTTGGTGACGGGCCAAAGGGCAAAATGGCTGCCGAGGTTCGTTTGAGCCTTGATGATGATCTGCCCAAAACCAACTGATTGATGTTTCAGCGCCTTGTTCTTGTATGCGGATTGCTGATTGCTGCAATGGCAGCCCATGCTGGTGAGCTTATGCCGGTTGAACCGGTGGTTATCCAGACTGACAAGGGTGAATTCAGCTTTAATACCGAAATTGCCAGAAGTCTGGCACAACGCCAGAAAGGCCTGATGTTCCGTCGGAAAATGGCAGATGATGCTGCAATGCTGTTTTACTGGGGCAAGGTGCAACCGGTGTCTATGTGGATGAAAAATACATTTATTCCACTTGACATGGTGTTTATTGCAGCTGACGGGAAGGTTACGGGCATTGCCCGCAATACGGTGCCGCAATCGCTGGAGGTAATTTCATCACCAGGTGCAGTTGCGGCGGTTCTGGAGATAAAAGCTGGAATTTCCTCAGCTATAGGGCTGAAAACCGGTGATCTGGTCAGGCATAAAATCTTCATTGGCGGGCAGTGAAATAAAAAAAATAAAAATTGTTGCATTCGATACTTGGCTTTTTGTTATAAATGCGTATAAGCACTGATGAATTCGTGGTAACGGGGCGTAGCGCAGCCTGGCAGCGCATCTGCTTTGGGAGCAGAGGGTCGCAGGTTCGAATCCTGCCGCCCCGACCATCACGAAACCAGTTGGAAGAAGGATCAAACATCATGACCGCAAGAATCTACCAACCGGCAAAGAACGCCATGCAGTCAGGTAAGGGCAAGTCCGGTATCTGGCTTCTGGAATTTGTCCCCGAACAACGGCGCAGCAAAGAGCCGCTTATGGGCTGGACATCTTCTGGTGATGTGAAACAGCAGGTGAAACTGAAATTTCCCAGCAAAAAGAAGGCGGTCAGATATGCCAGGCGTGAAGGTCTGGCGTTTGTGGTTGAAGAAACCGGCAGCACCCCAAAAACCAGACACGCCCCCAAATCATATTCCGACAACTTCAAGTTCGGTCGCCAGAGCAACTGGACACACTAAAAGGCCTCGTAGCTCAGCTGGATAGAGCAACGGACTTCTAATCCGTAGGTCGCAGGTTCGAATCCTGCCGAGGTCGCCACTCTCCAACGGTCCATACTTGTCACATGGTTGACATTCGATGCGGTCTTGACCGGACGCAGCGGTAACAACTTAACCTGCCATTATATGCTGAAGCAGCTGTGAACTTGCCATTTACGGAAATATCGAAAATATATCAGGGGAAATGGTGAGCCCGACAGGGATCGAACCTGTGACAACCTGATTAAAAGTCAGGTGCTCTACCAACTGAGCTACGGGCCCCCAGATAAGGGATGCCGAACAATTTGTGTCCGGCGAAGGGTCAATAGCATATTTAGCGTAAAAAGAAAGTGAAAAAATGCTCCTGCACGAAATTTGCCGGAAATGTTCTTACAATCAACGGAATAGTCACTAATTACTGACAAGATCATTGTTCATGGTGGATTATTAATCGGGGATTCGAAACGATAATGGGTAAACTGGCTTGTATTGTGCTGGCAGCTGGCATGGGTACGCGGATGAAATCGGCGCGACCGAAGGTTTTGCATGCTATTGCCGGGCGGACATTGCTTGGACATGTATTGAATGTGGCGAATCAGATGGAAGCTGCAAAGGTTTGTGTGGTGGCCGGGCCTGATATGGATGATGTGGCTGATGAAGCCCGAAGCTATATTGATGATGTGCTGGTTGCTGTGCAGTCAGAACGGCTTGGAACCGGACATGCCGCCAAAATGGCCAAAGACCAGTTGAAAGGTTTCACCGGAACGGTGCTGGTGCTGTATGGTGATGTGCCGCTGATACGTTCTGACAGCCTTGCTGATCTGGTTGCCAGGGTTGATGCAAATACACCGGTAGCCAGTTTGGGGTTTGAAGCTGTTGACCCGTCTGGTTATGGCCGGTTTGTAATTGATGATGAAGGCTTTTTGCAGGCCATTGTCGAGCACAAGGATGCAAGCGATGCCGAACGGGCCATCACCATGTGCAATTCGGGGATCATGGCGGTTGAGGCATCGCATTTATGGGCGATGCTGGACAAGCTTTCCAATGATAATGCCAGCGGTGAATATTATCTGACCGATATTGTCGGGCTGACGGTGGATGCCGGATTGAAGGTGTCTGTCAGCACCTGTTCACAGACCGAAGTTGCCGGGATCAATGACCGCCGGCAACTGGCGGCAATGGAACAGGTTTTACAGAACCGGTTGCGCGATGCGGCCATGATGGGCGGGGCAACACTGGTTGATCCAAATTCAGTTTATTTAAGCGCAGATACGGTGATCGGGCGCGATGTGATTATCGAACCTGATGTGATTATTGGACCTGGTGTCACTATTGGCGATAGGGCCAGAATTTTGGGTTTCAGCCATATAGAAAAGGCAAATATCGGGGCAGGGGCGATGGTCGGCCCGTTTGCCCGATTGCGGCCAGAGGCGGTGCTTGATGCAGGGGCCAAGGTCGGCAATTTTGTCGAGATCAAGAAATCGCGGATTGAAAGCGGGGCCAAGGTCAATCATTTCACCTATATTGGTGATGCAAGGGTGGGGGCAAAGGCCAATATCGGGGCTGGCACTATCACCTGTAATTATGATGGCAAGCACAAGCATTTTACTGATATTGGTGCCAATGTGTTTATTGGCTCCAATTCATCGCTGGTGGCGCCAGTCAAGATTGGTGAGGGGGCTTATGTCGGCTCTGGCAGCGTAATAACCAAGGATGTGCCGTCTGGCGATCTGGCAGTAACGCGACCAAAACAGATAATGGTTTCAGGCTGGGCCACAAGACTGGCTGAAAAGCGGGCCAAAGAAGGCAGCTAACGGATAAAAGAAAACAGCTAACAGGTAACGAAGGTGATCTTATGTGTGGAATAATCGGAATTTTGGGGAATGATCCTGTTGCCTGGAGACTTGTCGATTCGCTGCGGCGGCTGGAATATCGCGGTTATGATTCAGCCGGTATTGCGGTGTCGGAGAAGGCTGGTGTCAGGCGCATCAGGGCGCAGGGCAAATTATCCGGGCTTGAAAGTGAGATCAGAAACAACAGCGAGCCTAAAGGAACAAGCGGAATTGGGCATACGAGATGGGCAACACATGGCGGGCCGACCACCCGTAATGCGCATCCGCACAAATCGGGGCGGGTTTATATTGTCCATAATGGAATTATTGAAAATTTCAAACTGCTGAAAGACAAGTTGACGGCAAAGGGCGCTGAATTCCAGACTGATACTGATTCAGAAGTTGTGGCTCATATGATCGATGATGCGTTGAGCCAGGGAGCATCGCCGCGCGATGCTGTGGCCAGTGTGTTGTCAAAGCTTGAAGGGGCATTTGCCTTTGCGATTTTGTTTGCAGGTGATGATGATCTGCTGATTGGAGCGCGGCGTGGTTCACCGCTGGCTATCGGTCACGGGGAGGGTGAAAATTATCTGGGATCAGATGCGATTGCGCTGGCTCCACTGACCAACAAGGTTACCTATCTGGAAGATGGTGACTGGGTTGTGCTTACCCGCCAAAGTGTCGAGATTTTCAATGAGGACAATCAGCCGGTTTCTCGTGATGTGTCTTTCACCCAGGCAACGACCATGATGGTGGACAAGGGGCGGCACAAGCATTTCATGGCCAAGGAAATTGCCGAACAGCCTGATGTTGTCGGTCATACGCTGGCTGAATATGTTGATCTGGCTGAGATGAAGGTGGATTTTGGCGAGCGTATGCCTTTTGATTTCAACAATATCAACCGGCTGACAATTACCGCCTGTGGAACTGCCTTTTATGCCGGGCAGGTGGCAAAATACTGGTTTGAAAAATATGCCAGATTGCCGGTTGAGGTGGATATTGCATCCGAGTTTCGCTATCGCGAGGCCCCATTGAGCGATGGCGGGCTGGCGCTGGTAATTTCGCAATCTGGTGAAACAGCAGATACGCTGGCGGCCCTGCGCTATTGCAAACAGCACGGGCAGCATCTGGCAGCAGTGGTCAATGTACCTGAATCAACCATTTCGCGCGAAAGTGATCTGGTATTGCGCACCTATGCCGGGCCGGAAATCGGGGTGGCTTCGACCAAGGCGTTTACCTGTCAGCTGACAGTGCTGGCCTGTCTTGCCATTCATGCGGCCCGCCAGCGTGGCACTATGGATGAGGCAACTGAAAGACGGCTGGTTGGTGCTTTGAGCGAGGTGCCGCGGCATATGAATACAATATTTGATGGCGAAAGCCATATTGACCAGGTGGCGCGACAGGTGGCAGGTGCCAGGGATGTGATGTATCTGGGGCGCGGAGTGAATTTCCCGATTGCCATGGAAGGGGCGCTGAAACTGAAAGAGATTTCATATATTCATGCTGAGGGCTATGCGGCTGGCGAGTTGAAACACGGGCCGATTGCGCTGATTGATGAAGAAGTGCCGGTTGTAGTTATTGCGCCAAAGGATGAGCTGTTCGACAAGACCGTATCCAATATGGAAGAAGTGGCAGCGCGCGGAGCAAAAGTTGTATTGATAACTGATGCCAAAGATGTGCATTCAGGAGGTGCCTCGGTGCTGGAAACCATAAACATACCGGCGGCAGACAGTTTTATCTCACCATTTCTGTTTTGTGTGCCGGTTCAATTGCTTGCCTATCATGCAGCGGTATTTATGGGGACTGATGTTGACCAGCCGCGCAATCTGGCCAAATCGGTAACGGTTGAATGATATTACCCTTGCCTTTTTTATCATGATATGTGCATATGTTTGCCTGTAACCGGGCAGAACCTGGCTGTGATAAGTATATGATAGGGGATTGAGTACCAATGAAGAAACAGATTTTTCTGGCAGTTGCCACTGCAGTATTAACCACTGGTCTGGCTGCTGGAAGTGCATATGCAGCAAGTCCTTATGGCACTTGGAAACGGCCAAATGGCTCGCTTGCCAAAGTCTGGAAGTGTGGTGGTAAAATGTGCGCCAAGGTTGTATCGGGAAAAAACAACGGATTTGTCATGTTTCGCGGTATTTCCAAGACAGGCAGCAATACCTGGAAAGGCGACATGAAGCACCCTAAAATGGGAAACCTGTTCACCTTTAATGGTACTGTGCGGCTTAAAGGCAAACTGCTTGCGGTTAAAGGTTGCATGATCGGCGGTGCAATGTGCGACGCTGAAACATGGCGCAAAAAATAGAATTTATTTGAAAATCAGTAGTTTAGCCCGGGCATTCATTGTCCGGGCTTTTCTTTAGGAGGTTCTTAACCTTAATCAGACATTATCAGACGCATGAAAAACAAGTTAGTACTTAGTGTGTCTGTTTGTACTGCGTTGCTTGCTGCAAGTGCGGCTGTATCTGGTGCCTATGCAACCACTGTAAAATCCTCCGCCATAAAATCAGCTGATTCAGCCTATTCAGCATTGCTGGCCGGGCGTTATCAGGCAGCTGTTTCCAATTATACCAGCGCAATTGAATCGCGCAAACTTCCGGTAAAAATGCTTGCAAGTGCATTTTTGAACCGGGCGCTGGCGCATCAAAATGCGAGACAATACAGGCGGGCAATTGACGATTACACTGCGGCTTTGAATCTGGACACAATTTCTCCCGGTATTCGCGCTGTTGCCCTTTATAATCGCGGGCTGGCGCATCAGCATATCAAGGCTGATCCGATGGCCATAGAAGATTTCACCAGCGCCTTGCTGCTGGATCCGTCATTTGCCAAGGCCAATTATTCCAGAGCCAATGTTTTACGGCGCAATGGCCAATATCTGTTTGCCATTGCCGACTATAAGGCAGCGCTCAGAAAAGGTCACGCATTGCCGCATTTGTCACTGTTTGGTGAGGCGGTTACTTATGAAGCCATGCGGCAGAAATCTGTTGCCAAAGTTTATTATATGAAAGCGCTGGCGGAAAAACCGGATTTCAGGGAAGCCAAAATCAAGCTTGCCAGCCTGAATGGCGTCAAAATTGCCACGGTGCAGCAAATGCAGCAAACCGGGCGTGAACTCAGACGGGCAGGGTCTAGCGATACGATTATCACCGGCTCTATTGCTCCTTCTTCACCTGATCTGGTGGTTCGCAAGAACCTGATGCCCAAAGCGGTTGCCGTTCCCTGGAAGTTTAAAGTGTCATCGGCCAAAAGCTCGATGCTTCCCTTTGTAACCAAAATTGCTCCAGCAAGGGTCAGCAAGGCAGATTTGCCCAAAACGGCCAAGGATATTTCACTGCCTCCAGTACCGGCAAAGATTGTTGGAATTGTGCAGCCAGATCAAGAACCGGTAAAAACCAGCGCAGCGGTCAAGTCAAAGACTGAAACAGTGATGACAGATGACAGGCTTGAAGGCTGGACAGTGCAGCTTTCTTCACAGCGCCAGCAAGAAGCAGCCTGGAATGTCTGGAAGAAACTTGCGAGCAAACATGCTTCATTGCTGTCTGGCCAAAAGGCGAAGGTTGTTCGCACCGAGATTGGTTCACGCGGGGTGTTCTATCGCCTGAGAGTTCACAAGCTGAACAGCAAGCGCCAGGCAGCCAGTCTGTGTTCGAAGCTGAAGCGGCGCGGTACTTCCTGTTTCATTTCGCATTCATAAAGGCAAAGCCAGTAACACTTGTCAAACCGGTCATTTCCTGAAGGGTAACATCATTGCCCATAAAAGGTTGGCCGGTTTTTCTGTCTGGAATTGTTTCATGCCGATAAGCATGTCATCGTGCCCGTCTCTTGGCTGATCAATATAGGTGCCGAATATACGGTCCCAGACAGCCATGAAAAACCCGTAATTACTGTCGGTTTCATCCATATGCACTGAATGGTGTATGCGGTGCATATCCGGGGTTACGAACAAGCTTCTGATGATACGGTCAAGCGGTTTGGGCAGGAAGAAATTGGCATGATTGAACATGGCAGAACCGTTCAGCAGAATTTCAAAGATAAATACACCAAGGGCAGGGGGGCCGAGAATGGTTATTACTGCCAGCTTGAACAGCATGGACAAGATGATTTCGATCGGGTGAAATCTGGTGCCGGTGGTAACATCTATGTCGCGGTCGCAATGGTGCATACGGTGAACTTTCCAGAGAATCGGAATTTTGTGGGAGGCCACATGCTGCCAGTAAATAGCCATGTCCATCAGTATTACTGCCACAATGACTTCAACAATTTCGGGCAGTTCAACCATATTGAGCAGGCCCCAGCTGTTATTTGCAGCATAGGCGACTGCAAGCACCGGGAAAAGCAGGCGAAGAGCCAGTGTGTTTATGACAACAACTGAAATATTGGTGAGCCAGCGCTTCCCCCTTGGCTGGGTGCGTTGCTTTCGGGGCTGTAGTGCTTCCAGAATGGCCATGATGACAAATACACCGGCAAAAACGCTTAGGCGAATGGCCCCTTCATTTGCGATTTGAGCTTCCATATTTATTGCCCCTGCTTTTTGGGTTTGCCGAATTTTTTGGCCAGTTCAGCGCAATGGTCCTTGTTATTGCCCCGGGGGGTGAAAAACACATAGTCAAATACCGGATTGCCACTGGTTGATTTGGGATAATAGTCGCCGGGCTGGTTCTTGTCTTTGACAACTTCCATAAATGACAGGGATTTGATGGTTGCCTTATTGTTTACAGCTTTGAGTATGCGCGGTACTGCCAGGTCGCGGCGGGTGTGGCCGGCACCGGCTATCAGGATGGATTTTCCTCTGTGTGCAAGCATGGCGGCGGCCATTGAGCCATCCCTTGCCTGCTGGATCAGTCGCATGGGGGCCATGGCCTTTTTTGGCATAAGCTTGCAGTGGGATTCAAACAGAACTTCATCCAGACTTGCTTTCTGGTCTTTGGTGTAGTTGATATTCAGGAATAATTGTTGCTGCTTGATGGCTGACAGGATGCTTTTGCCTTTGCGCGCAATGCTGCGTTGCAATTTACGGGGCAGATCGCCGGCGATTATAGGCAGATTATGTGTAAAGGCTACTTTGGCAATTGGTTGATAATATTTCCAGTCCGGCCAACCACGTTTGTTCCAGTCAAGGGCAGCGCCCAGATCTTCGGTGTTATCGGGTGATGCCATACGATAGGCTTTCAGCTTGTTTGTGTAGCTGGTGGGGATCATTTCAAAGATCAGGGCAAGGCGAGAAGAACTTAGTCTTGCAAGTCTGTCTACAATCATTGCCTGCAACAAATGGTGATCAAGATTGTCATGAATTTCTCCCAGCAGAACGAAATCTGCTGCGGCAAGCCGGGTAATAACACTGTCAAGACTGACAAACCGGTTTTGTGATACTGACCAGATTTTTCCGGTCAGCGGGTGGTCACGCTGGATTTTTGATTGCCACTGCCCATAAGGGGCAGGTGATGCTTTTAAGGGGGAGTGGCTAAAAGCCATGCCGATCAAAATCAAGGCAAAAGTGAAGGGTAGCAATTTGTGCGGCATGAGGGGTTCTCCGGTAAAACGGCATGATGGCTTGGGTTCCACTTATATATAGGGCGTTACTCTGGTTATGAAACCGTGATTTGCCAATAGTGGCCAAGCTTATTGCGGTTTTGATTGCAGATTACAAATAAACTGGAGTTTTTATTGAAGTGTTTTTTGCAGTTCTGACTGTCTGGCCGCTTGAGGCCCAGCTTTAGCGTAAAAAATCAGCTACATGAGCTTTGAGAGCAAAACAGGCGATACAATACGCTGATTACTTCGCGAACTTCGTTGCTCTCCAGAGAATAATAGACTGCTTTGCCATCACGGCGGGTGGCAACCATGCGTTCGGCCCGCAGGCGCTGTAATTGCTGGGATACGCTGGCCTGACGGATGCCAAGGGCTGCTTCCAGCTCACTCACAGATTTTTCACCTTCCATTAGCAGGCAAAGGACTTTAAGTCGGGTTTCGTGTGACAGGGCTTTGAGAAAATCACAGGCGGTACGTGCGTTTTGTGCCAGATCATCTATTGGCACAACATCCTGATCAGTTTGCACATCCATAAGTTATCTCCCGGATTTATCTGTTTTTTGTATTCTATAGTTTGAATGTAAAAATATCAAACGATAAAAAAAGATATCAGGGTAACTTTGGACTTATCCTTAATCTGAAATGGCGGTTTTCTGGATTATTCCTTATAATGGAATCCCTAATATTGCCGCATCAACCCGGCCAGCACACCTTGTACGGCAACCCTGTCAGGGCCGAATATTCTGGTTTCATAAGCTGGATTTGCAGCTTCCAGTGCGATGGAGTTACCCTTTTTGCGCATGCGCTTCAAGGTTGCTTCCTCATCATCGACAAGGGCAACTACAATATCTCCATTGCGGGCGGTATTGGCCTGCCTGATCAGTACGGTATCACCATCAAGAATACCGGCATTGATCATGGAGTCGCCTTTGACTTCCAGCGCGAAATGATCACCCTTGCCGATCATTTCAGGGGGTACGGTGATGTTATGGCTATGGTCCTGAATGGCTTCAATAGGTACACCGGCGGCAATGCGGCCCATCATTGGCACCAGAACGGCTTCTGAATCATTATCACCGGAAACCTGACGGGCACGGCCAAGTGAGCCTTCAATCACGCTCGGGGTGAATTTGCGCGATGTTATTGGAGCGCTGGCTGTGGTGTCATCAGGCATTTTGATAATTTCAAGCGCTCTTGCCCGATGCGGCAGACGACGCAGGAAACCGCGTTCTTCCAGCGCCGTGATAAGTCGATGAATACCGGATTTGGACCGCAAACCCAAAGCATCCTTCATTTCCTCAAATGACGGGGGAACCCCGGTCTCTGTGAGTCGTTCACGGATGAACATCAATAAATCATGCTGCTTGCTGGTCAACATATCAAACCTCTTTTCGTTCTTTGGCTAAAGAAACAGAATCAGAACAAATACAAAACAAACCTAAACGTTCTTTTTATGTTCGACAAGAGGTGAGGTGAAAATATATTGATTACATGGCTAAATTGCTGGTATTTGCTTTAAATATGTAAATTGACACTATAACTGCCACAAAATCCTGGAAATAAAGGGTTGTGGCAGTCATTTGTTGTCAGCGGTTTAATCGTCGTCGAAATATCCTCTTTCAGCGCCGCGGTGGCATGAAGTGCAGTTGGACATGGTTCCGGCTTTTTTCTTTGCTCTTGATGATACTTCGTGATTATGTTCACGCACGAACCAGCGTAGCCGGGTTATTCGCAAAGGCGGTTCTCCTGAAACCCGTCTTGCCGCCTTTTTTACCAGATATTGCTTTATCAAACTGGTGGTTTCATCATCAAGCGAGGCGTCTTCGCCGAAGTGATTGCCCAGATCATCCATTATCAACTCCCAGGAGTTTGCCGGCAGGAAACCGGGCTGGAATGCCATGTGGCAGGCGCCGCACTCCTTTTTGAATGTCGGGTTATTGGATGGTTTGTAACTGGTTCTGTCAGCCATGGCTGGTAATGGTGTCAGTGCAATGATTGCAGCAGCAAGCAATAGTTTTTTCATGGGATTTTCCTTGTTTGAGATTACTGGTTGATCATGAAGGTGAGAAAATCGCCTTTTTCACGTGGCGAGCATTCGCGCCCCAGTACCGAGCGGCAATTGCGGCGGAACCATTTTTCGACCTTTTTCAGATCGGTATAACGATCAGCATTACGGGAGACTGCCATGGGAGCTATGGGTTTTCCGACCCGGGTTTTACCGGTGTTTTTGGGTGATGAAGTGTGGCATGTGGTGCAAGAAGGGGTTTCCGGCTTGCCACCATCATGCCGGGTGCTGAACAGTTGTTTGCCGCGTTCGGCTGAAAAATCCTCACCTGCCTGCTGGCGGTAAAAGTCGACAATCTGGCTGCGGGGACTTGAGGCAAATGCCGCGCTGCTGATCACCACCAGCAAGGCTGGGGCCAAAAGATATTGATATATTTTCATTGTCTGTTCCTTTTTATGGTTTCTGATTGATTTGGACTGGAGCAATTTTGATCATCTGGTCAGCAAATAGTCCGGTTTGGGCATCTGCATGACAGGCATCGCAATTGCTTTTTGAGCCAACATTTTTCTGTTTGAAAACATCATCGGAAATATTGCTGTGCCGGTGTTGCCAATAAGGGCTGGCGGTTATGATCAACGGGTTTTGTGCCGATATATGGCGCAGATTATTTGCTGCTTCAGTATCCCAGTGTTCAGCCGAATAGTGATCAAGAAAACTGGCTATTTTGCTTGCAGTTTGTTGGTCAAGTGAGGCGTCTTCACCGAAATGATCATCCAGTGAAGTCATTATCTGGCGCCATGATGCGGCTGGCAGCAGGCTTGGGTGAAATGCTGAATGGCAGTCACCGCATTCGCTTGAATAGGTGCTGTTTGCAGGCATGGCGATGATACCGCTTGCCGGTATCCTGCCCAGGGCCCATATGGTTGTGGCGCCAGCAAGCAAAAGAATTATGACAATGATGGCGGCAAGGATTGACGATTGTGGATGGCTGGCCAGATCTTTGGGGTTTCCATAAGCGGTTTTCATGCCGGTAAACATGCTGCGAACCAGATTTTCCCGCAAAAGACAGCTTTCAATGAAAACCCCGATCAAGTGACCTGCAATCATGAATAATAATGTTGTGGCCAGTATTTCATGAAGTTCGCGGGCGGTGTGACCTGCGGCAAAGGAGGTGAAGCCGGCAAATGGCCCCTGATTTTCCTGGCCGCCAAGGGTAACCAGACCGGATATGCCAATTGCTGCCAATATAGCCAGCAGAGCAAATATCATGATGGCACCTGCCGGATTGTGCCCGGTGAAATGGCCAGGTTTCCGGTTCAGCAATGAACGTAAATGGCTGATGGTCTGTGCTGGTGAAAACAGGAATGAGGCAAAGCGGGAACAGGGTGATCCGGCAAAACCCCAGATTATTCTGAAAACCACCAGCGCGATTATGATATAGCCGGACCAGACATGAATATTCAGCCACCATTCAGGTGCCAGAAAACCGGTTATGGCGGCGCTGGATGTTGCCAGTACCAGTGACCAGTGAAATAATCTGGTGGGCAAATCCCAAACCAGTATTTTTCCCGCTGGTTCGGGATTTGTTATCCGGCCTGTCTTGCCAAGCATTTTGTCTGTCCATCAAGAATGAATTTTCAGACAATATGGCAAAGGCAATATTAGATAAGGCTTACCGGCGATTTAAGGCTGGCTTAAGGTTGGATAATGCAGCAACAAACAGTGATGATTCACGACTGGTCGTGAAGCTTTCCATCGCGTAACTGAAATATGTGATCGAGGCGGTCATAGATTTTTTCATCATGGGTAACAACGACAATGGCTGCCTGCTGGTCTATAGCTACCTTGCGCAGCAGATCCATTACGATACCGGCGCGTTCAGAATCAAGGGCGGCGGTTGGTTCGTCTGCCAGCACAATTTTGGGCTTGTTGGCAAGGGCGCGGGCAATGGCGATGCGCTGGGCTTCACCACCAGACAGGCTGGAGGGGTAGGAGTTTGCACGGTTGCCGACTTCGAGATAATCCAGCAATTCCTGAGCGCGTTTATTGGCAGCTGCAGTGTTATAACCGGCCAGATGCAGAACCACGGCGATGTTCTCTAGTGCGGTCAGGAACGGCATAAGATTGTGAGCCTGAAAGATGAAGCCGATCTTTTCCAGCCTGAGGCGGCGCAGGTCAGAGCGCAGCCAGCGTCCATCATAGACTGTTTCACCTTCAAGCTGCAAAATGCCGCTGCTTGGTTCCAGAATGCAGCCAATAATATTGAGCAGGGTACTTTTGCCTGAGCCACTTGGACCCAACAGACCGATGACCTGTTCAGGGAATATATCGAGCGATACTTCGCGCAGGGCATCAACCCGGGTTTCACCTTCGCCAAAATGCTTTGACAGGTTCTGGATTGATATGAGGGGAGTTTGCTGTTGCATGATCATTCATCCTGCCAGTGCTTTTGCCGGGTCGACCCGAAGAGCGGTGAAAACACCGTAAAGGCTGGCCAACAGACAGATAATCACCACGATACCTGCAAGGCTTAGACCATCAAGCGGTTGCAGGATCAACCTTTTGGGGAATATGTCCTTGATGTTTGAAATCAGTACACCACCAAGCGCAAAGCCTATCAGTCCCATGGCCAGCGATTGCTGAACAATCAGGTTTATAATTACCCGGTCGGGCGCACCAATGAGTTTCAGTGTGGCTATTTCCTTGATCTTGTCCATGGTCATGGTGTGGATAATCAGGGCAATGATCACTGCTGAAACCAGTATCAAGATACCGGTGAACATACCGATCTGCTTGCGGGCCTTTTCAATCACTGACTGGGTGAGAATAAGTCCTTGCTGGTGTCTGGTCATGGCTGACAGATGTTTCCAGCGCTGGATCATGCTGACAATATGCTTGTCAGAAGCATTGGGTGATATCTGTGCGATAACTGCCGAGACGGTATTGGTTGATGCTGATGTGGTGATGCCGCGGGCGCGTTCCTTGCGGATAGCCGATGGGGACAGGTCAAACTGCAGGCGCTGGGCATCGTCAAGTGACAGATAGATTGCAGGCTCACCACCTGATGAAACCGCATTGTCTGTAGTGCCGACAATAGTGAAATTATTGCGGCCAAGCTGGATATGGTCACCAGGATCAAGTCTGGTTCGCCGGTCGACAACTGCTTCAAAATTGCGACCGGTGAGGCCGTGGCCTGAAATTATGCGTCTGGGTCCGCCAAGTTCGCCCGGCTCATAACCGATTACATAAAGGCGCAGTTTTGCTGATCCGGTCTGGGTCTGTATTGACTGGAAGGTAACGGCACCAGTTCGGGTTACACCATGGATTCGGGCTATGGCTTCTCTGGTATCAAGGGGAATGCGAGAGGCTTCGGCAAACGGGCCGCGAGTACCTTTTTCAACTACCCAGATTTGTGCATCCATAGTATCTACCAACTCCAGGGCATCTGCGATCATGCCGCGGTAAATACCTATCATGGCAAGAACCACCCCCAAAAGCAGAGACAGGCCAATGCAGGTAATGATGAAGCGTCCAAGATTGTGACGGACATCGCGATAAGCAAGGTTCATCAGTTTTTCTCCCTGGCTATTTTGGCACTGCGGCCTTCTTTGAGAGTTTTGGGGAGGCGTGCAAGTACTTTGACACCATCGGGCAAGTCACTTTTTATGGTAAGTCTGGCATCAAGGGTGCGGTGGCCGAAAGTTACAGGCTGGCGTTTGAGCTTGCCATCTGCCAGTACCCAGACCACGCCTTTCATCTGGCGTTCATCGAATGTATCAACGGCATTTTCCGGCACCAGCAGGGCTTTGTCGAGTTTTGCGGTGGTAATATAAACTTCTGCCTGTTCGCCAAGATTGAATTTCTCAAGGCAACTGCCGCAACTGACATAAACCTGGCGTTCCTCGGTGACCCGGTCACTTTCAATGTCAACCCTGATAACCTTGCCCTTGAAAAGATCGTGCGGGCGAGAGCGCAGCCGGACTTCAACATCCTGGCCGGTTTTAATCAAGCCTGAACGGCTTTCACTAATATGTCCCAGTACCCATACTGATTTTGGATCAACCAGGGTGAAAATAGGTTCTCCAGCTTTGGTAATGGTTCCAGCTTCCACATGTCTGGTGACTATCACCGCATCATATGGTGCGCGCAAAACATGCTGGTCCAGTATAACCTTGTCCAGTTCAAGCTGGGCCTTGGCGCTTTCAACGGCTGCTTCTGCGGTCAGCAGGTTGCTTTTGGATATGGCCAGTTCAGCCTTGGCGGTATCAAGCTCCAGCCGGGAGGCTTCCAGAGTTTCTGTAGAGATTGTCCGCTTTTTGAAAAGGGCATTTTTGCGGTCATAGCTGCGCTGTTTCTGGGCCAATACCACTTTTGCCTTGCCGATTGCTGTTTGCGCACCCTTGAAAGCTGCCATGGCGGCGGTGATGCCTGCCCGGGATCTGGCAAGTTTTGCCAGTTGTTCATTATTGTCCAGCCGGGCCAGTACATCACCTTTCTTTACCAAATCTCCTTCATCAACATTCAGTTCGGTTATGGCATTGCTTAGTTTGAAACCCACTTTTGACAGAATGCGGGCTTCAACAGTGCCAAGGCCAAATACCTTGATTGCAATGTTGTTTTGCGCTGATACAACTTCTACGCTTAAAGGGCGTTTCTTGGTCATATACCAGGCACCACCGACAATGGCTGCGATGAGTATCAGCAGAAATAGTTTTGTGAAGATGCTTTTCATTGGTTGTTGTCCGTATCAGGTGAGGTAAAACCATCCAGTTGCAGCTTGAGCAGGCGGGTTCCTTCGTCTGCCAGATCAAAATTGCGGGCATTGAGAGACCAGCGCATGGCCAAGCCCTGTATAAGAGCCAATATCAGGTAGGCGGCATCATCTGCATCGATATCGTTGCGGAAATAGTTGCTGTCTATTCCAGCCTTGATGATCTTGGCTATATGCTTGTGACGGCTGGCCACCATTGATGCAAAGAATTTGCGCAAATGCTCATTTTCCGAGTGTAATTCACGCGAAAACAATATGGCAGGGATTGCCGGTGTTGCCTGAAAGAATGACAGGTGACGATGCACAAATCTGATCAGTTCCTGTGCCGGGTTTCGGGATGAATTGTCCTTTGCTGATGCTTTTGGCCGCATCATCTGTCCAATATGCTGACCAACAGCTTCCCAGATCGATTCCTTGGTGGGAAAGTGCCGGAAAATACCGGAATGTGACAGGCCAACCTGTTTGGCCAGCGCCTGCGTAGTTAACCGGTCAGGCCCGATATCACCGGCCATTTCAAGCGCAGCCGTGACTATCTCAGATTTGCGTTCATCAGATGATTTTCTGGTTCGGGTGTGGGTCATGTTTTGCTGTTCGATGGTTTTCGAGGGTTGATAATTACTAGTAAGTGAGTACTTACACACAAAATTCAAGGGCTGATGTGATATTTTTTTATGAATAATCTTTATGCGGGGCAGATTTTGGGTTTTGGGGGGGTGATATAAGGGCAGGGTGATGAATGTAATTATTTTAATTAAAACAGGTAGTTAGATGGTAGCTGACTCGTCTTTCCTGCGAAGGCAGGAAACTACGTGGATAGCTCAGGGTAGTTATTCACCATCCATTTAGACTCCTGCCTCCGCAGGAGTGACGATTGCAATGCAAGGGACGATTGCAATGCAAGGTATCATGGTTAGTTCCTGATACTTTGCGGGTACAGTCAAGTAACGAACATGATCCGCGATTGTATGCCTTGCCGGAATGTTCATACAGGTTCAGTTTTAATGGGTATTCTTGCGTGAGTGTTCGAGACGGCAGTTTAGCCGCCGTCTCGGTGAGGGGGCATTCCTGGTTACATTCTTTTCATGCCTTCCAGCTTGTACATGATGGTTAGGTGCTTGTTGGCAATGCTCAATCCGCCTTCGTCTTTTTGCCAGGTGATCTGGCCATCGCCATTGGCATCATGGCCAGCAAGCAGTTCGTTGGTTATAGCGGCCATTTGTTTTACCAGTTTGCTGGCGGCTTTGGCGGAGTTG
>JALXCV010000149.1 GCA_026990765.1 Hyphomicrobiales bacterium
TAAATATGACTGTTTATTTGGCCGGTGCTGCCGGTGCCGGGGCGGGTGCTGGTGCTGCCGGGGGAGGGGCATAGCCATATGGGGCATAACCATAGGCTGGATATCCGCCATAGCCATATCCAGGATAGCCATATCCATATGGAGGATAACCATAACCATAGCCATTATTCCAGCCATTGTAACCATTGCCATAGCCGTAGCCGGAACCGCGACCTGAGAAATTCATTGAAAAACTTCCAGAACCATCACCTAATCCTGAGAATGGTCCCCAGTTATTGCCCCAGCCGCCATTGTTCCATGGGCCGCCCCAGCCATTATTCCACGGGCCGCCATAATAACCGGGACCACCCCAGCCATTATTCCATGGCCCGCCCCAATAGGCATTGGCGCTGGATGCTGTCAATGCTGTAGCTCCAAGGCCCAGCATGGCTGCGATTGTCAAGGATTTGAAAAATTTGTTCATAACGCTTCTCCATAGCTGACTAAAGTCTTAAAGCCCCCAATAAATCACCGCATTTATTGGGCTATATTTAGCATGGAAAAGCGTATATGTCAATATTCGAATATACAGATGTGACTATCTGTAATAGACTGAAAATATCTAACTGGCAGGGCGCAGAAAAACCTGCGACCTGCATCTGCAACTATTGAAATGGTGCTTAAGCAGCGTTCTGGATACCCTTTGCATCAAGGGTCTGTTTCAACTGGCCGTTCTGGAACATTTCGGTGACGATGTCACAGCCGCCCACAAATTCGCCCTTGATATAAAGCTGGGGGATGGTTGGCCAGTTGGAATAGGCCTTGATACCTTCACGCAATGTACCGTTTTCAAGAACATTCACGCCCTGATATGGCACCTGCATGTGAGCAAGTATTTGAGCAACCCGTCCGGAAAAACCGCATTGCGGGGCTTCGGGGGTGCCTTTCATGAACAGGATAACATCGTTTTCTTTAACAACGCTGTCTATCCAATCGTTGATGTCTGACATTTTATAGTCTCCTTTTTGGACCTCTGTGAGGCTTGTCTTTTTTGGGTTTTAACCGGATTTCAGTAGAAATGCCCATTCTTCTTCCACCAAAATCTGTCATTGGTGAATCTTCAGTTTCAATATAATAATCTGTTTCAGGTTTCCAGTTGTACTTTTTCTTTGATGGAAACTGGCGTTTGACTATTACATAAAAGGCAATTGCAACACCGATAAGTGTTATGATCAGCGCCCAGTTCATTTATTCGGGCGCTTGAGTAGTTAGCGCCAGAGCGTGCAGTTCATTGCCCATCTTGCTGCCAAGCGAGGCATAGACCATCTGGTGTTGCTGGATCATGGATTTGCCGGCAAAGGCAGATGAGGTGATTTTGGCCTGCCAGTGATTATTGTCACCGGCTGTATCAACAAGCTCGATGATTGCATCGGGCAGGGCCTGTTTGATCATGGCCTCTATCTCGGCCTGTTGCATCGCCATTATTCATTCTCCATATAATTTGGCAACCAGTCTTCATGGGCTGAAACCAGCTTGTCGATTGATATGGTGACATGGTTCTTGATGTTCAATGTATCGCCGCTGACAAAACCCAGTTTTGCGATAGTATCAGGGGATTTTGCGATAATTGCATCGGCTTTTTCCGCAGGGCAGGATATGACATAACGGGCCTGATCTTCGGCGAACAGGGTTATAAAGGCCTCATTGTCGTCGGGCAGGGTGATTTCAGCACCGAGTTTTCCGGCCATGGCCATTTCGGCAAGGGTTATGGCCAGACCGCCATCTGAAATATCATGGCAGGTGGTTATTTCACCAGAGGTGATCAGGGAGCGGACAAGATCGCCATTTTGCTTTTCAATTGCCAGATCAACCGGCGGGGGCGGGCCGTCCTCGCGGCCAAGAAAATCGCGCAAATAGGAAGACTGGCCCATATGGCTGCCATGGCCGCCAATCAGCAATATGGCATCACCCTCATTCCTGAAGCCGATGGTTGCCATTTTGCCTATGTCAGGTAACAGGCCAACGCCGCCGATTGTCGGGGTGGGCAAAATGCCCTGACCGTTGGTTTCATTATAAAGCGAGACATTGCCGGATACGACAGGAAAGTTCAGCACCTTGCAGGCCTCACTGATACCCTTGATGGCATGGACAAAGGTTCCCATGATTTCAGGGCGTTCAGGATTGCCGAAATTGAGATTGTCAGTAATGGCGATCGGATCGCCGCCGGTTGCGGTTATGTTGCGCCAGCATTCAGCAACGGCATGTTTGCCACCTTCAAACGGGTCGGCTTCGACATAGCGCGGGTTTACATCAACTGAAATGGCAAGGCCTTTATTGGTGCCATCAATGCGCACCACGGCGGCATCACCGCCGGGGGGCTGGGCGGTATTGGACTGGATGAGCTGGTCATATTGCTCGTAAACCCAGCGTTTGGAGCAATTATCCGGTGAGCCGAGAACTGTCAGTATTGCAGTTTCCAGATCATCAGGCGCGGTGCATCCGGTCAGCGGTTCTGGAGCTTTGGGGGCAATCCAGGGGCGGTCATATTCAGGGGCATCATCACCCAGTTGCTTGATTGGCAAATTGGCGACTTCATCATCATGGTGCCAGATGGAAAAACGCAGATCGTCAGTGGTTTCACCGACAATGGCAAAGTCCAGTCCCCATTTGGTGAATATGGCCTCGGCTTCAGCTTCCTTTTCAGGCCGCAGCACCATTAACATGCGTTCCTGACTTTCCGACAGCATCATTTCATATGGCGACATGCGTTCTTCGCGACATGGCACCTTGTCCAGTTCCAGCTTGATGCCAAGATCGCCGGATGCGCCCATTTCAACGGCAGAGCAGGTCAGCCCGGCTGCGCCCATATCCTGAATGGCGATAACCGCCCCGGAAGCCATGAGTTCCATACAGGCTTCCAGCAGGCATTTTTCGGTGAACGGGTCACCTACCTGAACGGTTGGACGCTTGGCATCGGCATCATCGGCAAATTCGGCAGAAGCCATGGTAGCCCCGTGAATACCATCGCGTCCGGTCTTGGCGCCAAGATAGACAACCGGCAGGCCAACACCTTCAGCCTTGGCAAGGAAAATCTTGTCAGCATCGCACAGGCCAACAGCCATGGCGTTGACCAGATTATTGCCATTATAGCGCTTGTGGAAGTTGACTTCGCCGCCAACAGTCGGCACGCCAAAACAATTGCCATAACCACCGACACCGGCAACCACACCGGAAACCAGATGTTTGTTTTTGGGATAATCCGGTTCACCGAAACGCAGGGCATTAAGGGCGGCAATC
>JALXCV010000150.1 GCA_026990765.1 Hyphomicrobiales bacterium
GAACAGGCAGAAGCTGCCTTGCGTGCGGCCCAGCCTGAAGTGATGCGCAATGCCCAAAAGGGACTGCTGCACAAAAGAACTGCATCGCGCAAAATTTCCAGACTGTCTGCTCGCATAAAAGCCATCAGCTAGTCTTTAACTGATCTGACAGATCAGGAAGAATTTTTGAAACCACCGTCAGGATAATATCCAGGCGGTGGTTTTTCACGTTTAGGTTGTGGTAATATTTTTACCTTGAAATTGCCCTATATCCAGGATTGCTCTTGAACCGCCTGCATGGCCAGTTCCGGCAGTCGAGATAGGAAATCCGGCTTTTATCTCTCAAAGCAGCGTATCGCTCCTAAAAAATCAAGAGAAAATTCAGTTCAGATTTTTTCTTGCGATTCCAATAGATTGATTATTGAAGCTGGAAAAAGCTGTAAAATCGGCAAAAATTGCTCAGATTAAAAAGTAAATAAAATGTTAAACATCGCGGAAAACCTCATTTTTTGGGGTTCTGTGTCATCTGCCCGGATTCTTTCCATGGAGTCAATGAGTTGCTGTTTTCAAGTGTTATTTGTGATTGATCTGACCTTGAAAATAATATGCTCAGTATACGGATTAATACAATTGTTGATATTGCCAAATTGACTCTCAGGTAGTAGTATTCAGACACGTTAAGGCATGCAGCTGCGGGGCTTCAGATAAAACTTCGCAAAGCAATAATAACAGTAGCTGTATCGCGCAATACGTGTGAAGCTTCACTTGAGGTTTCGTGGGGGCGGGTGACCATTATCAGGGCCATTGCGCTTATAGTTATAGATTTGAGTATGTGCTGCAGGACATAAAACGCGTTCTGCATGCCAGGAAACTTGTGCCTCGATTTCAACATTGCGGCACGAGCACGGGAAAGGTGTGTCCAGTTTTGAAAATGGCTGTCAATGTTGATGGCGCATGTCGCTTTTGGGTGAGTTCAGCTTAATACGACACGCGCTGGCAGGCGGAAAAACATTTCAGGGCTGAACAATTATGATTAGAGGCAAGTCAGATGGTCGGCAACAGAACCGGGAATTCAGCGGTAAATATCGGGCGCGAGGATCAGGCTGATTTTAATATCGAAACAGGCGGAAATATGGACAAGAATTTTGATATGTCAGATTTTAACAATGAACATGGCCATAATGATCAGGTTGAAGATGACAATTATGGCGGAAAATCTGCCATGCTGACAGCACAATGGCCCAAAGTAGCCGCCAAATTGCGGGCAGAGCTGGGTGAAGATCTTTTTTCCAGCTGGTTTGCCAGAATGGAAGCTGAAGACCTGACAGGCAAGTGTCTGACTGTTTCTGTACCGACCAAATTTCTTAAAAGCTGGGTTGAAACCCATTATTTTCAGGTTTTGCTCAGAACCTGCAAGAGCGTGTTTCCTCAGGTTGAAGAAATCACCCTGCAGATCCGCACCCGTGGTCTGCCTCGCAAACAATCACATGTGAAACAGAATGATTTCAACCAGAGACCGGACAAGTCTGAACCATTAACGGTTTCAGGGGCTGCACCTGTCAGGGTGAACGGGTTTTCGCTTGATGGGCTGCATGGTTCGCGCCTTGATGATAATCTTACATTTGAAACTTTTATTTCGGGCAAATCCAATGCGCTGGCACATGCCGCCGCCATGCGGGTTGCTGATGCCTCTCCCAGCGCCCCGTTAAGCTTTAATCCGCTATATATTCATTCAGTATCAGGGCTTGGCAAAACTCATTTGCTGAATGCCATTGCCAGCCGTATTCGCGCCCGCCACCCTGGCCGCAAGGTGCAATACATCACCGCTGAGCGTTTCATGTACCATTTCATCAATGCCCTGAAAAAGAAGGACGTTATCCCGTTCAAGGATTTCTTTAATTCAATCGATGTTCTGCTGATTGATGATTTCCAGTTTCTGCAGGGCAAAACCATGCAGCAGGAATTCTGTCACACTTTCAACTCGCTGGTTGACAATAAGCGCCAGGTAGTGGTGGCAGCCGATGTCCCCCCATCCCAGCTTGGCAGTATTGACCAGCGCATGCGCTCGCGTTTTGCCGGCGGGCTGGTGGTTGATATCACCTCACCGGAACTGGAACTGCGCCGCGAAATTTTATATGCCAGACTGGCCCGCGCTCAGGCCAAGGACCGGCATCTGCATATTGGTGATGATGTCATCGAGTATATTGCCAACCGCATCAATTCCGGTGGTCGCGAGCTGGAAGGCGCTCTTAACCGGGTTATTGCCAGCCAGCAGCTGACCAGGGCCAAGGTGAGTATTGACATGGCCGTTGTTGCCTTGCGTGATCTGGCTGACTGCAGTGAACCGGTGCGCATTCGCATTGATGATATTTTGAAAATTATTGGCAATCATTATGCAGTAAGCCGTACAGACCTGCTGTCTCCCAGACGAGCCCGCTCTATTGTCAGGCCGCGTCAGGTCGGGATGTATCTGGCAAAAAAACTGACATCGCGCTCTTTGCCGGAAATCGGACGCCGCTTCGGTGGGCGCGATCACTCGACAGTTCTGCACGCGGTTCGCAAGATCGAAACCTTGATGGGAGAGGATGATCATCTGGCGCGTGAAGTGGAATTGCTGCTGCGTCTGGTGGAACAACGATAAGGTTATCCACAAACAGCAGCAAGCAGGGCCGAAATTCCAGCTGCTTTGCCGCTGGTGACAACTTATAGCTTGCCTTTCTTTCCCATTCGCGGCAAATTCTCTAACCCATATTATTAAGTTGAAAGGGTTGGTTTAATGCGGGTGATAATTGAGCGTGGACAGTTGCTCAAATCATTGGGACATGTGCAAAGCGTGGTAGAGCGGCGCAATATTATCCCGATCCTGTCAAATGTCCATCTGCGCGCTGATGGCAATAATATCCAGCTGACCGCTACTGACAATGAGATCGAGATCATTGAACAGGCCCCGGCTGATGTTGCCGCACAAGGTGCAACCACAGTACCGGCCCACCTTATACATGATATTGTTCGCAAGCTTCCAGATGGTGCCCAGCTTGAAATAGAGCAGGGACCCGATGAGGGGCGTTTGTCAATCATTGCCGGGCGTTCGCGTTTTACACTTCAGGCTCTGCCTGCAGATGAGTTTCCCAAACTTGCAGCAGATGATCTGACCCATAATTTTACCATCAATTCTTCAGCCTTGAAGAACATGATAGCCAAAACCAAATTTGCCATTTCAACTGAAGAAACCCGCTATTAT
>JALXCV010000151.1 GCA_026990765.1 Hyphomicrobiales bacterium
CTCTGGGCGATATGTTCTCAGCTGGTGTCATTCCTATCATTTACTCACTCATCGGCTTGAAGGTTGGTGCAGAATTCAGTTCGATGATGGTTAACCTGTCCGAAACGGAGGATCAGTGATGGCCCATATTGCAATGTTCACCGGGTTTGCATTGATTCTGATGGGCCTGTATGGCGCCCTGACCAATCGCAATATCATGCGCATGATCGTGTTTTTTACCATCGTCAATACTGGTATCAATCTTGTTCTGGTTGCTGTTGGTTATCTGCCAGGGCGGACGGCTCCCATTCTTGACGATGTGGTTCCGGCATCTGAAGCGGCTGCCAAGATAATCGACCCTGTACCACAGGCTCTGGTTCTTACCGCGATTGTTATTGGTCTGGGTATTACCGCATTGATGCTGGCTTATGCTTACAAGCTGTTTGAGCTTAAACGCACACTTGATATTTCAAAATTCAGGGAGCTGAAATGGTGATGCCCAGTGCTTTTCTTATAATCGCTGTCGGACTTGGTGGAGCATTTCTGCTTGGATTTCTGCGCAATGAATGGCGAGCTACTGCCTTTGCCGTCACAGTTTTGTCTCTTGCCTCAATAATTCTGATTTCTTCCATGTGGGTATGGGGATTTGCCTATGGTGAAGCAAAGCCGGTGGATTTTCTTACTGCCGGTATTGCCGCCCCGTTTGCAATCAACCTTCGTGTAGGCCTGCCAGAAGCTACTCTGGTACTGCTGGTGGGGCTTACCGGGCTTTTCTCGGCCATTTACCTCAAAGCCTCATTTGAGCGCATGGGCAAGCGGGCCATGGCCGTTTTGTTGATTGATATCATGGCTCTGTGCGGCATCATCCTCACTCGCGACATATTCAACATGTTTGTGTTCTTTGAACTGGTAGTGATCTCTACGGGTGGCCTGATCCTTCTGTCCGAAGACCAGCGCGCCCTTGCTGCCGGTTTCAAATATCTGATCGTTTCCCAATTCATTTCGCTGATGTTCCTGCTTGGAACCATCTTCATTTACCACAGCTATGGCACATTGAATATTGATGGCATGACGCAAACAACTGCGGCGCTGGCAAAGGGTGCATCGCTTGGTTTCTTCTTATTGTTCATTGCCCTTGTCACAGAATTGAAGCCTTTCCCGGC
The DNA here is from genome assembly GCA_026990765.1 of Hyphomicrobiales bacterium. GTDB lineage: Bacteria > Pseudomonadota > Alphaproteobacteria > Rhizobiales > Aestuariivirgaceae > JALWJW01. The sequence continues at coordinate 1,143 of JALXCV010000151.1, forward strand.
GAATGGATGGGCGCTTGACATATATGAAGCTGCACATCCGGCATTTTCTGCAATATTTTCCGCTGCAGTCGGTACAGCAGCCCTGTTTGCTGTTAATAAAACCCTGCAGATTGGCGGAGATGCCTGGCTGCCCGTTGCAACCGGTATCGGCATTGTAACCTTTGTAGTTTCAAATATTTTGGCCCTGCAACAGACCAATGACCGCAGATTGCTCGGTTATTCTTCCATTGCCCAGGTTGGTCTGGTACTGGTAGTGATCGGCCAGCGTGATATTCTGGGTGATAAATTCATGTTTGTTGCCGGCGGTATCCTGCTTGCCCATACGGTGGCCAAAGCCGGTCTATACTGGCTGTCCGGCATGGTTTCTGGTCGTGAGTTGCAGGCATGGACTGTCTTGCGCAAAAACCCGATAATGCTGTTTGCCTTCATTACCTTCATTGCCATGCTGTCCGGTCTGCCTCCGTTCCCCGGTTTTTATGCAAAATGGGAACTGGCACATGCACTGTTTGCATCTGGCCGCTATGGTCTGATAGCATTTATCTTGTTCGGCGCACTTGTGGAAGCTGGATATCTGTTCCGCTGGTTTGGTTTCATAATCAAACGTGAAATGAGTGAAGAACGCGTTGTATTTCTGGTTCGCAAGGTAATGGTAGTGTTTGTTACTGCTCTTGGCGGCTGGTGGTTGAGCTATATATGGGGCGGTTTGTCATCCTATAAGAATATTTTGTACAATATCCCGTTTGCCTTTGCCCTTGCATTCATGTTGCTTGAATGGCTGCCTGCAAAGGTCAAGAACACCATCGCAATCATTGCAATGTGTGCATATTTCTACATCAGCTATCCATCCTATGATCCACTGCAACTGATCTTTGGCATGATTATCCTGCTCGGTGGTGCCATTGTATTGCTGGCCAGCTATAACTGGACTGGTCGCAGGCAGGGCTTTTACACATCGGCAATGCTGATGTATGCCGGTCTGTCCATGCTGATCGTTTCTGAGAATTCTTTCAGCTTCTTCGTTGCATGGGAATTATTAACTGTCGGTTCCTATTTTCTCATGCTGCGTGGCAAGAATTCAGAACCGCATGCACTTTCATATATTGTTTTCTCACTGGGTGGTGCATTTGCCATTCTCTCCGGTTTTGCTCTGGCCGCTCAGGGAATCCAGCCCTTTGCCCTCACCGGACTGGGTCAGGTTGCACAAACATATGCACCATGGGTATTTATCCTGCTGGCAATCGGTTTCATGACCAAAACCGCAGCTATCGGCCTGCATATCTGGTTGCCGGGTGCTCACGCCGAAGCAGAAGCTGATGTTTCGCCCATGGTTTCAGGTATTCTGCTGAAAGCCGGTCTTTTTGGTTTGTTCGTATTGCTGATGAATATGGGCAAGACACAATTATACGGAATTGAACTTACCCACATTCTGTTGTGGATGGGTGCCCTTTCAGCTTTCCTTGGTAATCTGATGGCTATTTTCCAGGAAGATGCCAAGCGACTGCTTGCCTATTCATCAATCGGCCAGATGGGCTATGCCCTGTTTGGTCTGGCCATGATGAACCATCTTGGCTGGCTGATGGCCCTGTTATTTGTCATCAACCACTATATCTACAAATCAATGCTGTTCCTGTCAGTTGGTGGAATTGCCAAGCGTACCGGTACTCGCAACATGTTCAAGATGGGTGGCCTGATTGCACTGATGCCACTATCCTTCATTGCGGTACTGGTCGGTATAATCGCCATGTCAGGCGTGCCACCGCTTTCAGGTTTTGGTGGTCGCTGGATTTTCTACAATGCTATCATGACTGTAGATTATCGCCTGCCGATAGTTCTGATCTTCCTGTCTGGACCGATCGCCTTCTTGTACCTGTTCCGTCTGATCCATACGATTTTCCTTGGTCAACTGAAGGACGAACATCGCAAACTCAAGGAAGTCCCTTTCTGGCTGATACTGCCACAAATGCTGTTTGTGATCTTCCTGCTCGGTTTTGCCGTCCTTCCAGGCCTCGCACTGCGCCGGGTTGATGGATATATCAGCAAGTTCTTTGCTGACGGTGCACTGAACTGGGATAGTTCGGTAATCACCAGCAATTACGGCTACTGGAATCCGGTAGCGATCATGATCATAATCAGTGTTATATTCGTAATATTGCTGGCATGGCTGGTATTCCTTAACCGTAAAGCCCAAAAGGTGAAACAGTTCAATATTGTCTATGCTGCAGAACGGCCATATCGCCCCGAAACCACCCATTACGCATGGAACTTCTTTGCTTCCTATCGCAAAGCCATGGGTTTTCTGGTGCAACCGATTGTGACCAACTTCTGGAATGCAATAACCGGTACCCTGCATTCAGGCGCTGATGTAGTCAGACGCATTTATACCGGCAACGGGCAAACCTATGCCTATCATTTCCTGGCGTTCGTCGTCGTTGTCTTTATGCTGTCAATGGGAGTTTAGCTATGACGTTTGAGTGGATACAAATTCCCTACTCACTTATGACCTTGTTGATTGTCATCATTTACGCTTTCTTCATGACAGCGCTGATTGCCAAGATCGGGGCACGAGCCGGGCGCAGATATGGAATACGCATACATCAGAACTTCCTTGACCTGTTCAAGAATTACTCTTTGCGCTCCAGTATCACCCATGGCTATATGTTCTATCTTGCCCCGGTATTTCGTTTAACCGGCGGTATCGGCCTGCTGCTGTTTGTCCCGACAATTTACGGGTCGCAAATGTTCTCCAATCTTTCATTTGCCGGTGATCTGATATTGGCTCTGTATTTTATTTTCTTTGGCACGCTGGGCATGGCTTTGGGTGCTGCTGAAAGTGGCCACCCATATGCTGCTATCGGTATTTCCCGTGGACTTTCCCAGGTAACAATGGCTGAATTGCCCTTTGCCCTGTCGGTATTTGCCATTGCAGTACAATATCAGACCCTGTCAGTGACTGATATCGTGGCAGCCCAGCAGGGCGGTTTCATGAACTGGACCGTATTTACCAACCCATTGGCAGTGACCGCAGCCATGATGTCATTCCTTGGCACCATGATGCGCTCGCCTTTTGATTTGCATCTGGCACCCCAGGAAATTCCTATTGGCCCGCCAACTGAATATCATTCATCCTATCTGGCGCTGATGCAGACCAACCGGAATCTGTTCCCGGTTGCCAAGGTAGTTATCTATATGAACCTGTTTTTCGGGGGGGCCACAAACTGGCCGGTATTCTTCCTGAAAGTTTTCCTAATCTATTTGTTCTCGGCATTCGTCGGTGTTGTTTTCCCAAGATTCAGGGTTGAACAATCCATCCGGTGGTTCATGGTCTGGGCCGTGCCTGTAGGCATTGCTGCCATATTGCTGGTGTGAGGTATCATGAAAGAAGAATTGCAAAAACGCACTGTAAAAGGTCCTGACGGCTTTGAGTTCGAGGTTGATCCGCTCAATGATTATTATTGCAGCGAGGCCCCCAAGGCCCATCCGCCAGCCTATGCGAAAATTGTAGAGAGCTTTTTCAACTGGGCACGTTCAGAATCAATCTGGATTTTGGGTTTCGGGACAGGTTGTGGTGCAATCGAGATGCGCCCTCTTATGACACCGCGCTTTGATGCCTATCGCTTTGGCGTACAATGGCGTCCGACACCGCGCCAGGCAAACCTGTTTATCATTTCCGGTTATCTGTCCGTCAAAACCTTGAAACGTGCCATCCGCTCCTATGAGCAGATGCAAAACCCCAAATATGTGCTGGGACTTGGTTCATGCACCATAAATGGCGGTATGTACTGGGATAGCTACAACACTATTAAAAAGCTCGATGATTATATGCCTGTAGATCTGTTCGTGGCTGGCTGTATGCCCCGCCCGGAAGCCCTGCTGGCCAGTTTTGAGGAACTGAAAAAGGTCATTAAGGCAGGCAAGGCAGAAGGTGCCAATGCCTATGCGGAAAACTTTGACTGGTACAAGGCAAACCAGAAAAAAGTAATCAAAGACTGGGATATGCCTGACTATAACTGGTAATTAATTATGCGCGAACTGTATGAAAAACTGAAAACAAGATTCCCTCTGGGCGAATTTACCGACCAGCGCGATAATCTTGGGTTTATTACTGTCGACAAGGATCAACTGCGTCCTGTCCTTTATCATTTGCGCGACCATGAAGGGTTCTCCCATCTGGTTCTGCTAACTGCAGTTGACTGGATTGAAGAAGACCGGTTCCAGCTTACCTATCTGCTTTCCAATCGCACCAGATCAGTTGATGTGGGTTTGAGGGTTATGCTTGATCGCGGTGAGCCTGTTATGGAAACCATCCACGATATATGGCCAACAGCTGCCACATATCAGTGTGAACTGCGCGAAATGTTCGGGATAGATTTCCCCGACAGCCCAGGTGTTATGGATGATTTCATCCTTGAAGGTTGGGACGACCTGCCGCCTTATCGCCGGGACTTCGATACCAAAAAATATTCTGATGAGACCTATGCTCACAGAGAAGGTCGGGTAACACATGACCCGGCTGAATATATGAAAAAGCAACTCTACCCGGATGAGGTTTGATTCTATGTTATACCAGCCAGACCGCAGCCAGTATCCCGATATGGGTCCCGATGGAAAACTCGATATTGATTTGAGTTCGGGCAAATATCTGAAACTATGGCAAGGACCTCAACATCCCGGCATTACCGGCAACATGTCATTGGAACTGACAGTTTGCGGTGATGAAGTTGTTGAAGGCAAGGTCCATGTTGGTTATTTGCATCGCGGCTTTGAAAAGCTGATGGAACGGCGCAGCTTCATCCAGTGTTTTCCTATTGTCTGTCGTATTTGTGTGCCTGAACCTGACTTTAATGAATATTGCTATGCTGCAGCCGTTGAAGAGCTTGCCGGTATAGAAATTTCTGAACGGGCAAAATGGATACGTACCCTCATTCTGGAGATGGGTCGTATAAATTCCTACATGATGTATCTGGGCGGTCAGGCAGGTGCTCTGGGTATGGGCGTTATCGGCCAGTGGACCACTTATGTCCGTGACCTGATGCTTGACCGGTTTGAAGAACTGACCGGTGCACGTATCTATCACATGTTCATAATACCAGGTGGTGTACGCGATGATCTGCCTGCTGGTTTTGAAGACCGTATGGAAGAGACCCTGAAGGAAATTGAGGCTACCTTAAAGGACGTGCAGGAGGTTATGTTCCAGAATGCCGTATTCAAGAAACGAACAAAAGGTATCGGCTATATTGATCCTTCACTAGTCGACAGTTATGGCATAACCGGCCCTAATGCCAGAGCTGCCGGAATTGCCAAGGATGTTCGCGCTGATCAGCCTTATCTTGTTTATCCGCATCTTGATTTTGAACCGGTAACAGGCAAGGATTCAGATATTTTTACCCGCTCTGATGTGCGTCGAAGGGATGTGATTATGTCGGTTGATCTGGTGCGCCAGATACTTTCCCGCATGCCCAAAAAAGATGGCCCGCTAATGGCCAAACTGCCAAATGTCCTGCATTGGAAAATACCACGCGGTGAAACCTATATACGCGGTGAATGTTCACGTGGCGAATATGGTTTTTATGTTGTGACCGATGGTAGCGGTTATCCGCGCCGAGTAAATGTTCGCGGCCCATCATATACTCATGCAATGTCTCTTTTGCAGCGCATGATTGTAAACGTTAACATTGCCGATGTTGCCTCCCTGATGGTTTCCCTTCACACCTACCCGCCTGAGATAGAGAGATAGAAAGACTACCATGATGCTCGATGTTCTATCCCCTTTTAGAGCCTGGAAAAATCTTTTCAGGGATCCGGTAACGGTAATTGATCCTCTTAATGATCGCCCCGGTGCTGCCAGATATCGCGGTTTTCACCAGAATGATGTGGATTTGTGTATTGGTTGTGGAACCTGTGAAGCCATTTGCCAGAATGCTGCAATTGACATGGTGCCGGTTAAACAGCTTGAGGCACCCGGTAAAGATTCTGGCCTGCGTCCAAAGATCGATTATGGCCGCTGCTGCTGGTGCGCCCTGTGCGTCGATGTTTGCATGACCGGCTCACTTACCATGTCCAATGAATATAAATGGGTGGAAAGTGATCCTGAAAAGTTCCGTTTTATTCCAGGTGTTGACAAGAAATACTGGGATGATGCCGAGCTTGGTTACCACCGGCCTGAAGACTATCATCTCACCCCCCATACCCGGGCTGAAATGGGTGAAATGGAAGCTGATGAACGCATCAGCAATTTTGATGAAATCGTTTATGGCTATACCAGGGAACAGGCCATTATTGAGGCTGATCGGTGCGTATCATGCGGACTTTGCGTTGCAACCTGCCCGGCACATATGTCGATTCCCGATTATATTGCGGCTATTCGTGATGGTGATTATGAGGGTGGTTTGAAACTGCTATATGAAACCAATCCGTTCAGTCAGGTTTGCGGCAGGGTATGTACTCACAGATGCGAAACCGTCTGTTCAGCCCAGCATGAAGGCGATCCAATTGCTATCCGCTGGTTGAAACGCCATATTACTGATAATGTACCAGCGGAAAAATATGCTGAAATCATTGGTGGCAAAGAACCTGATACGGGCAAGAAGATAGCCATTATTGGTGCTGGTCCTGCTGGTTTGACAACCGCTTTTGATCTGGCAAAAATGGGCCACAAGGTAGTGGTTCACGAAGCCAATAGCGGACCTGGCGGCATGGCCAGATATGGTATCCCTGAATATCGCATGCCTTATGATGTACTGGACCATGAGGTCAGCGTTATTGAAAGTCTGGGTGTTGAAATCAAGTATAATACCCGCATCGGCAAGGATATTGCCATGGAAGAGCTGCAAAAAGACTATGATGCAGTTCTGCTTTCCATTGGCCTGCATCTTGGACGTTCAACCAGAATTATCGGTACTGATAATCCTGCCGTTGCCAAGGCAGTTGACCTGCTTCGTGATATTACCAACGGCAAGAAGGTAAAAGTTCCAGAAACTGTTGTGGTTATTGGCGGTGGTAATGTGGCTATGGATATAGCCCGCTCAGTTGCCCGTCTGCAAAAACAGACCTATGGCGAAGTTAAGCTGACTGTTACTGCACTTGAAGATTTTGACCATTTCCTTGCTGATCCTGAAGAGGTGAAGGAAAGCTTTGAAGAAGGTATCAATATCCTGGATGCTCGCGGACCACAGGAAATTGTCATTGATGACAAGGGTAAGGTTACCGGTTTGCGTACCTGGAAGGTCAAGTCAATCTTTGATGAGGACGGGCGGTTCAATCCCAGCTATGATGAAACAGACGAAATCATCCATGAAGGAACACTGGTAATCGAAGCCATTGGCCAGATGTCAGATGTCAGCCTTTTAGGTGAAGACCTGACTGAAAAACTGGAATGGAGCCGTGGACGCATAGTAGTCGATCCAGATGGACGGACCAATCAGGAATGGCTATGGGCAGCAGGTGACTGTGTTCACGGTCCAGATATCATACACGCAGTCGCTGATGGCCACCGGGTAGCAAAAAGCATAGACAAGCATATTGGAAAGGCCAAAGCCAAGTCCAAAAAATAATATCTGGTCTGAAAACAGCCGTTGATTTCTCATTTTCCCCCTGATCTAAAATGGGAGAGAATGAGGAAGAGGTGAGTGATAATCACAGATCAAGCTAATTATTATTTGCCTGTAATATCGTAAATATTTCAGACCCAATATGCTTATAGCGCACCTTTTTTCCAGCACCTGAATAGAGGTTTCGACGGATAAGCGTAACTGCAAAATTGCAGCATCAGCAGTAATAACAACTCCTGACTGAAATCCAGCCTTGTATATTCCTCAAGCTTTTCTTCAACTATATTTTTCTAAATCTTTTTTTGAGATTGTATTTTACCGTGCTTTTCTTGTTTCCAGCAGCGAACAGGACTAATCTGGCACTCATTCAAGTTATTTCAACATATGGATGGAGGGCTGTTTTGCGCAGTTCCATACTATACATAATACTGATTTGCATTTTTTATTCATCATCTGTTTTTGCCCAACAACAGCACCGGCAATTAGGGCCGCATCAGCATGGGCACGGTCAGTTTAATGTCGTCATGGAAGGCCACAAGGTCCTGATGGAATTACATATTCCCGGTCATGATATTACAGGCTTTGAACACAAGCCTTCAACACCGGCGCAGGTTGCGGCAATGAAAAAAGCACAAGCACAGCTTAAATCCGGGCTGCATCTGTTCGTCCCGCCTGCCGCAGCGCAGTGCAAGCTTGTTTCCGCCAAAGTGGAAACAGCCAGCAAAGAACATGGCGATGGCGGGCATATGGAGTTTCATGCCAGTTACACGCTTGACTGTAATGCCCCGCAAAAGCTTGATCGCTTACGCTTTGACTTTTTCAGGACATACCCTTCTGCACAAGTTCTGGAAGTGATGATTATCAACTCCAAGGGTCAGCGCGCCTATGATATCACAGCCGCCAACCCTGTTGCTGACATGCCAAAACAATGACAAAGACTAACAATCTGAACTAGCATGTGGTGGACATTGAAAATGTTACCTTCAGCTGGCCAGGAAAGCAAGAGTTTCAGGTTGGCATTGACAGGTTCTCACTGGCTGATAGTGAGCGATTATTACTGCTTGGACCATCAGGCAGCGGCAAGTCCACCCTGCTTTCTCTGGTTACCGGCATTGTGTCGCCACAACAGGGTATGGTAAATATCCTGGGAACAAATCTTGGTAGTTTGTCAGGCTCGGCGCGAGACCGGTTTCGAGCTGAACATTTTGGCATTATTTTCCAGATGTTCAATCTTTTGCCTTACGGGACTGCCATAGATAATGTGATGCTGCCCTTGCAATTTGCACCTGAACGCTCAAACAGGGCTGCCCATAGTGGCGGCGCGCGACATGAAGCCCACAGGTTACTCACCGCACTTGGTATCGATGAAACTCTGCATAACCAGCCCGCAGCGGAACTCAGTGTCGGCCAGCAACAACGCGTTGCTGCTGCTCGTGCTCTAATTGGCTCGCCACAGATTATCATTGCTGATGAGCCAACCTCGGCGCTTGATCGCAACAGGCAGCAGGATTTCCTCAAACTGCTTTTTTCCCAGACCGCTAAATCTGGTTCAAGCGTTCTTATGGTCAGTCATGATGACAGTCATCAAAAATGGTTTGATCGGGTCATATACCTGCCAGAGATAATCAAAACCGGAGAAACGTCATGATTGTTCTGCGCCTTGCATTACAGTCCCTGCGTAATCGCTGGATAACAGCTGTTCTGACAATACTGTCTATAGCATTAAGCGTTGGGCTGCTGCTTGGAGTGGAAAAAGTTCGCAGCGCTGCCCGTGACAGTTTTTCAAGCACCATATCAGGAACTGACCTGATCATCGGAGCCCGCACCGGCGACATTCAACTGCTTTTATATTCGGTATTTCGCCTGGGTAATGCAACCAACAATATGAGCTGGAAAAGTTTTAGTGACATAGCAAAGCGGTCAGAAATCAAGTGGATTGTACCATTATCACTGGGTGACAGTCACCGGGGCTTTCGTGTGCTTGCAACCACTGGTGACTATTTCAAATATTACAAGTTTCGTGATCATCGCGCTTTGACATTTGCCAATGGAAACAAGTTTGATGATCTGTTTGATACGGTAATCGGGGCAGACGTGGCAAAGGCGTTGCATTACCAGCTTGATGACAAAATCATAATTTCACATGGTATTTCCGCTATCGGGCAAAAACACGATACCACACCGTTCAGGGTTTCAGGCATATTGAAGAAAACCGGAACCCCGGTTGACAAAACCTTGCACATATCACTCAAGGCAATGGAAGCCATTCATGTAGACTGGCGGACCGGATACAAAATGCCCGGACATTCAACACCAGCTGCCATATTGCGGCGGATGCCACTGCAGACAAAAGCCATAACCGCTGCCCTGGTCGGATTAAAATCGCGGATGCAGATCTTTACCATGCAGCGCTTTGTCAATAATTATCGCGCTGAACCTTTAAGCGCCATTATCCCCGGTCTTACCCTGTATAAAATGTGGTCCCTTGTCGGAACGGCTGAAAAAGCATTAATAGCCGTCTCGGCACTGGTGGTAATAACCGCCATCCTGGGCATGATGATCATGATTTTTTCAACACTGAATGAACGTCGCCGTGAAATCTCTATACTACGCTCGGTTGGGGCCGGGCCTTTGACAATCATTGGATTACTGATCAGTGAAGCAATGATATTGACAGCACTTGGAATTATAACAGGTACAGGGATACTGTATGCCTTATTATTGGCAAGTCGTTCAGCTATTGACCAGCATTACGGCATATATCTTACCATCACTGCGCCAACGCAAAATGAATATCTGGCTCTTGGCGCTATACTGCTTGGCGGGTTTATTGCCGGTTTGTTACCAGCATGGCGAGCTTATCAGGTATCACTGGCTGACGGAATGATCGTGCGTAAATAGGTTTTAGCTTAAACCTGAACTTACAGGACCTCACCGGAAAACAGGGGCAAAACATATGACAACCAAAGGACTGAAATTGGCAATATGCACTGTTTTTTTCCTGTTTGCATTTAACGCTGGGGCGCAGTCTGAAGATGCTGTCAGAATCGAATGGGAAGACCTGATGCCCAAACTGTCGATCCCGCAAGACCCGGTCATAGAATTGCCGACAGATTTGCAGGTAGCGTTTGAAAACCTGCAATACTGGCTCACTCTTACCTCTCAAGATAAATTGTCAATGAATCGTGATGATATCAATGAGTTGGCAAAAGTTGCTGATGAGGCACGGGCATTATTTAAACGCAAGGGGGTGGATTTTGACAAACTCTATAAGCGATTTAACGACCGGCAAAAGACTATAGAACAGATCAACAGAACCACGGTTAAAAAATACAATTCCAGGCCGGTATCAATTGCCGGTTATCTGCTGCCGCTTGAGTTTGACAAACGCGGGGTAAATGAATTTTTACTGGTCCCTTTTGTTGGAGCCTGCATTCATGTGCCACCACCACCAATTAACCAGACCATTTTTGTCCGCATGAGAAAACGTTTCAAATTCAAGGACCTGTTTGACCCGGTATGGGTCACAGGACGCATAAAGAATACCCATGTGCAAAAGCAGTTAACACTGGTTGACGGTACAGGCAAAGTGGATTCAGGCTACACGCTTACAGGTGAAAAGATCACCCCCTACACACCACCATCTGAATAATCCATTCCAAAGAAACACAAGTAAAACAATTACTTGCGCCATATGAAAATTAAATTTTCTGGGAAATTTTGGAGCGGGCGATGAGATTCGAACTCACGACCCTAACCTTGGCAAGGTTATGCTCTACCCCTGAGCTACGCCCGCGTCCTAAATTGTGAAATCAGACAAATCAATATTCACTGACTTGTTGACTGCGCGGGCTTTATTGCGCAAGTTGAGAATAATTGCAATAGGTGAAAAATCTATTTCTCACAATTCTTTTAAATTCACAGGCAGAATCATGAACAACGACAATCAGGCTTTGTTTGACAGGTTTGATGAGCTGGGTATTCAAACCACAACTTTCAGGCACAAACCGGTTTTCACTGTCCAGGAAGCACAAAGTTTGCGTGGAAGCATTAAAGGCGGGCACTGCAAGAATTTGTTTCTGAAAGACAATAAGGGGCAATTATGGTTGCTTGTTTGTCTGGAGGAAGCACAAATCAATCTGAAAACCCTGCCCGCCAGAATAGGCTCAAAGCGCCTGTCTTTCGGCAAGCCTGAATTATTGATGGAGGTTTTGGGAGTAAATCCCGGTTCAGTAACCCCTTATGCGCTGATCAATGATAAGCAAAACCGGGTCAATGTGGTGCTTGATGAGAAAATGATGGCAATGGAAATTTTGAACTACCATCCATTGCAGAATGATGCCACAACTTCAATCCGCTCAGATGACCTGCTCAAATTTATAAATTCCTGCGGTCATTCACCACAAATTACCTGTCTTGATGAAGCTGATTAAAATTGCCACACGCATTGCAAATCAACGCCCGATACGCCATGTGTTTATCACATAATTATTTTTGATATGGGGTTTTGACATGAACACATCCAATGCAGCAGCCGATACTGAAATTATCAAAGAGGGATCACAGGCAACTTTCACTTCCGATGTAATTGAAGCATCCAGACAGGTACCGGTCCTGGTTGACTTTTGGGCGCCATGGTGCGGGCCGTGCAAGCAGCTTGGACCAATAATTGAAAAAGTCGTCAGTGAAAAACAGGGCGCTGTCAAACTGGTCAAGATAAATGTCGATGAAAATCAGGCTATTGCCGGCCAGATGCGTATCCAGTCAATTCCAGCTGTATATGCCTTTGTTGACGGTCAACCGGTTGATGGTTTCATGGGGGCTTTGCCTGAAGGAGAAATCAGGTCCTTTATCGACAAGATCAGCTCGGGAAAATCACCTGATGATATTGCTGCAGACCAGAAACTGGCAGAAGCAGCAACAGCCTTTGAAGAAAAGGATTATTCCGTTGCTGCCCAAATTTACGCCGGGCTGGTTAAGGAAAACCATGACAATATAGCAGCCATCACAGGACTGGCCCATTGCCAGCTTGAACTGGGTGATATTGAAGCAGCAAAAACTACCATGTCACTGATTCCACCCTCAAAACAGGACGAAGATGCTGTCAGGCAGGTTCTGGCGGCAATAGAGCTTGCCGCCAATCCGGTAGATGAAGAAGAACTGGCTAAGCTGGAAGAAAAGCTGGCAGCCAACCCTGATGATCATCAGGCAAGATATGATCTGGCAATCAGTCTTAATAACAAGAATGAACGCCAGCAGGCACTTGATCATCTCTTGCATATCGTCAGAACCGATCGTGAATGGAATGATGATGCAGCCCGCAAGCTGTTACTGACTTTCTTTGAAAGCTGGGGGGGCAGTGATGAAATGACTATAAATGGTCGCCGTCGCCTGTCCACAGCCCTGTTCTCATAAATACTGGAAAATTGCTTATGACCAGACATGCAAATAGTGGCGTTGATCCAAAATTGCTTGAGTTGCTGGTTTGCCCGGTTACCAGGCAACCCCTTAAATATGACAAAAACACCAATGAGCTGATATCAGAAGCTGCAAGAATGGCTTTTCCCATTCGTGACGGTATTCCGATGATGCTGACAGATGAAGCACGGATATTAAATGATGATGAATAAAGTAGATCCCCCCAAAGAATTACGGGTTAAAAACAAAGGCAGCATGCTGGAAGTTACCTTTGATGATAATACCGTCTATGAGTTATCAGCTGAACTGCTACGGGTTGAAAGCCCCAGCGCCGAAGTTCAGGGCCATAGCCCCGATGAAAAGAAAACCATTTCCGGCAAGCAGGATGCAAAGATCATTGATGTTGAAATGATAGGCAATTATGCCGTCAAGCTGGTCTTTGCCGATGGCCATGATACCGGCCTTTATACCTGGCAATTTCTCGCCATGCTGGGCGAAAACCAGGCAGCAATCTGGGGAGATTATCTGGACCGGTTGAAAGAATTGGGCTTGTCGCGCGAGCACTGAGCAGCCCATGGTTTGTGAACTGCAGCATCTGGTGGAAACCTTAAAGCTGAAACAGTTAAAGGATAATCTGTTTCAGGGAACAAGCCCGCAGGTCGGCTGGCAGCGTGTATTTGGTGGTCTGGTTATCAGCCAGGCACTGGCAGCTGCACAGCTGACGGTCAGCAGGCAGCGCAATGCTCATTCCCTGCATGGGTATTTCATTCGCCCCGGTGATCCTGCAGTTCCGATAGATTATCATGTTGAACGCAACAGCGATGGCAAAAGCTTTGCCAACCGGCAGGTAACAGCCATGCAGCATGAAAAGCCAATTCTTTCCTTGTCTGCATCATTCCACAAGACTGAACCAGGTCTTGACCATCAAATTCAAATGCCGGATGTGGTCTCACCTGAAAGTTTGCCAAGTGAGAGAGATCTGCTTAATTCCTTCCATCAGCATATGCCTGAAAATATGAGGCGTTATTTTGAGCGTGAACGACCGATTGAATTGCGCCCAACCAATACCGAACGCTATATGTATCCCAAGCCAGAGGCGCAGCCGGTTCAAAATATCTGGTTTCGGGCAACTGGTCGCCTGCCTGATGATTATCGCACCCATCAGTGCTTTTTGGCCTATGCCTCGGATATGACCCTGCTGGATACAGCTTTGGTAGTACATGGCAAAAACCTGTTTGATCCCAAGCTGATGATGGCATCGCTTGATCATGCCATCTGGTTTCACCGCCCGTTCAGGGCCGATGAATGGCTGTTATATTCACAAGAATCTCCTTCCATGGCAAATGCCAGGGGGTTTGCCCGTGGCAGCATTTTTACCAGTGAAGGCATCCTGATTGCTTCGGTAAGCCAGGAAGGTCTCATAAGAGAAATTGATAGCGCCTAATAATTAAGCATATACATAGTAGGTGCCCAAAATATAGGCAATCTATTCCAGCATCATTTCTTTTCGTAAAAATAATATCAAGTAAATTCAGATACTTAAAAATTATTTTGAGTCTGGCACACAACTTGAAACAGTGATTCCCGTATGGCCGTAGCATGTCGCATTCGGCAAAAAAGGGGAGTCACCCATGAAATACATTATTGGCATCATTAAGCCGCACAGGCTTGATCCCGTCCCGACCCCCACTGCCGAGAATGGCATTGAAGGAATAACAGTCTCTGAAGTTAAAGGGCATGGCCGTCAAAAAGGTCATTCAGAAATTTATCGTGGCGCTGAATATCAGGTCAGTTTTCTTCCAAAGGTGAAAATTGAAATGGCAATTGATGAAACCAGGGAAGATGAAGTGGTTTCAGCAATAACCGGATCAGCTGGTACCGGTAAAATTGGTGATGGAAAAGTTTTTGTCCTGCCACTGGAATCAGCCGTTCGTATCCGTACCTGTGAGACCGGCAAACAGGCCATTTAGATAAACGGGCAAGCAAAATTTAAAAGGAAACAGATTATGTTAAAAAGAATTTGGGCCCACTCAGGAAGAGTTGGCATTTTGGGGCTGGCCACTATGGCCCTTGCCTCACAACCAGCACTAGCAGCCGACAAGCTGGATACAGGCAACACCGCATGGATGCTGACATCCACAGCGCTTGTTCTGATGATGACCATTCCCGGTCTGGCGTTGTTTTATGGCGGCATGGTTCGCAAAAAGAACGTGTTGGCCACCATTGCACAAAGTTTTGCCATAACCTGTCTCATGACGGTTTTATGGATGGTAGCCGGTTATTCCATCGCCTTTTCAGATGGTGGATCGCTGAACAGCTTCTGGGGCGGCCTTTCTAATGCCTTCCTGGTAAATATGGGCAAGGATACCTTGAATGGCTCCATCCCTGATTCAGTCTTTATGACTTTCCAGATGACCTTTGCCATCATTACCCCGGCTCTGATTACCGGTGCATTTGCAGAACGCATGAAGTTCTCTTCAATGATGGTTTTCTCCGGTCTGTGGGTAATTATTGTTTACGCACCCATTACTCACTGGGTCTGGGGTGGCGGCTTCCTTGGAGAGGCTGGTGTTCTTGATTTTGCCGGTGGCACAGTTGTTCATATCAATGCAGGTGTAGCCGGTCTTGTTTGCGCTCTGGTTCTTGGCAAACGTGAAGGACTTGGAAATGAAAGCATGGCCCCGCATAATCTGGTCCTGTCTGTTATCGGTGCTTCCCTTTTGTGGGTTGGCTGGTTCGGTTTCAACGCCGGTTCTGCTGTTGCTGCTGATGAATCAGCCGGCATGGCCATGGCTGTAACCCAGATTGCCACCGCTGCTGCTGCTCTGTCATGGATGGTTATCGAATGGGTTCTTAAAAAGAAACCTTCTGTATTGGGCCTGATATCTGGTGCTGTTGGTGGTCTTGTAGCGGTTACACCGGCTTCCGGTTTTGTCGATCCAAGTGGAGCATTGATGCTTGGTCTGATTGCCGGTGCCATCTGTTATTGGGGTGCAACATCACTTAAAAACATGTTTGGCTATGATGACAGCCTTGATGCCTTCGGCATCCATGGTGTTGGCGGCATTGCCGGGGCGCTTTTAACCGGTGTATTTGCCAAAAGTGCCATTGGTGGAACAGCCGGTCTGCTGGAAGGAAATGCCGGTCAGGTGCTTATTCAGCTTGAAGGTATTGTAGCCACCATAGCCTATAGCGCCATTGTTACCTTTGTCCTGCTGAAAATTATCGGGGCAGTTATGGGACTGCGGGTCAGCCGTGAAGAGGAAATCGAAGGCCTTGACTATAATGAGCATGGTGAAACCGTTCACTAAAGTGAACATACTGATGGCGGCAAGACGGATTTTCTAATAACCGCCCATCTGCTTAAAATACAAAAACAAGCCTGAGGGTACAAATCCTCAGGCTTTTTTATTTTTTCATTATCTTTTGTGCACTCTCGCCATACTGACAATTAACGCCAAATTAACGCTGAATGTTTCAATATTGGTCTTCATAGACGATCAATAAAAGAAGCTAAACCCATGGCCAGCACACCTCCTATTGAAACAGATGATGGAACCATACCGGTTTCCGTTCGCCAATTCTTCAGGAACCGGATGTTTGAACTTGGAGCAATTAGCCTTTTCACCCTTATTCTGGCAGTAGTTGTAGCCCTGTCAACCTGGTCAGTTCTTGACCCTTCATGGAATAATGCCATAGGGACAAAACCCACCAATTTGCTGGGGTTTCCTGGTGCTGTCATTTCTGATCAGTTGATCCAGTATTTCGGACTGGCAGTTCTGGCCCTGGTAGCGGCACCCCTTGCATGGAGTTCAAAACTGCTGTTTCATCAGCCTGTCAATCAACCTCTTAAAAGCATCGGCTTCTGGTTGCTGTCAGTTATTGCCTTTTCAATTTGCGTTTCTACTCTACCCTCCCCTAACTCATGGCCACTTGGCACCGGACTTGGTGGATCGATCGGCAGTTCTCTTGCTGATATGATAATTTCTCTCGCCGGTTATTTTACCGGTAAAATGATTGCTTCGATTGCAATTTTCATATTGTTCCTGGCATTGAGTATTTTTGCCGGGTTCAAGGCGGTTGGCATCAATCGTCAGTCTCTGGTTTTTGCCGGAGTCGGCTTCAATAATTACCTTTCAGCCCTGACAGCATCATCAATTGGCTGGATAAGCCATCTGATAATCAGAATGCAAATGCGTTCTGCTCGCAAAAAACAGATGCAAGCTCAGCCAGATATTCATGAAGATACGGTTGCAGAAGCGACTGACCACCCCGTTAAGCAGTCAAAAACTGGAAAACGCCGCTCTTTCATTACATCCTTAACCGCTTCAATGCCATCGCTCGAAACCCCACTTGATCCGGTTTCAACTGATATCAATGAAAGGATAGAGCCACAATTTGCCTCACAATTGACTGATGATGAGCCAGCATTTGAACCATTTGACGACACGCCAGACTATGATTCTGCAACAATTGAACCTGCCAGTGAGCCGGTAGTCAGTAATCGGATTTCAGCCCCGGCAAAACCTATCAGGCAAAGCAAAAAGCTGCAAAAAGACAAACAGCCCAGTTTGCCGCTCAGTGATAGTCAGGCCTACGAATTCCCGCCCCTTACCCTGCTAAGTGAACCGGCTCCAAAAACCAGATCTGCTCTGCAGACTGCTGATGCACTGGAACAGAATGCCAGAATGCTGGAAGGAGTACTGGAAGATTTTGGAGTTCGAGGCGAAATTATCAATGTGCGCCCCGGCCCGGTAGTTACCCTTTATGAGCTTGAGCCGGCACCTGGCATCAAATCTTCACGGGTAATCGGACTGGCTGATGATATTGCCCGTTCCATGAGTGCCATTTCTGCTCGTGTTGCCGTGGTTCCCGGAAGAAACGTCATTGGCATTGAGCTGCCTAACTCTGATCGTGAGACCGTTTACCTGCGAGAACTTGTTGCCTCACAGACCTTTGAAAAATCCAAACAGCATCTTGCAGTTGCGCTGGGTAAGGATATTAGCGGTGAACCGGTTCTGGCTGATTTGGCCAGAATGCCTCATTTGCTGATTGCTGGTACAACCGGTTCTGGTAAATCAGTTGGTATCAATACCATGATCCTGTCTTTGCTCTACCGGATGTCTCCTGAAGACTGCAAGTTGATCATGATCGATCCAAAAATGCTGGAACTGTCAATCTATGAAGGCATTCCCCATCTGTTGTCACCAGTAGTTACTGACCCGAAAAAGGCCGTTGTGGCACTTAAATGGGCAGTCAAGGAGATGGAAGAACGCTATCACAAAATGTCCAAAATGGGTGTGCGTAATGTTGATGGTTTCAACAAGCGCGCCCGCCAGGCATTAAAAGATGGCACACAAATCAATCGAACTGTTCAAACAGGTTATGATCCGGAAACTCGCGAACCGATCTTTGAGGAAGAGCCTCTTGATCTGACCCCTTTGCCTTTCATTGTAGTTATCATTGATGAAATGGCTGACCTGATGATGGTTGCCGGCAAGGAGATTGAAGGTACTGTTCAAAGACTTGCACAAATGGCAAGAGCTGCCGGCATTCATGTGATCATGGCAACCCAGCGCCCCTCAGTTGATGTTATCACCGGTACTATCAAGGCCAACTTCCCGACCCGTATAAGTTTTCAGGTTACCTCAAAAATTGACAGTCGTACCATTCTTGGCGAACAGGGGGCTGAAAACCTGCTTGGTCAGGGCGATATGCTCTATATGGCAGGTGGTGGCCGTATAACCCGCCTGCATGGTGCATTTGCCAGCGACAAGGAAGTCGAATCAATTGTCGAGTTCCTTAAGGCTCAGGGAACACCAGAATATATTGACGCTGTAACAGAAGAACCGGCTGATTCGCCATATACTATTCCTGGATTGGATATTCCTGAACAAAATAGTGGCGATGAATTATACGACAAGGCAGTAGCCATAATCCTTAGAGACAAGAAGGTTTCAACCAGTTATATCCAGCGTCGCCTGTCCATTGGATACAACAAGGCTGCAACCATTATAGAGAGAATGGAAGAAAACGGGGTTATTTCTGCACCATCCACTACCGGCAAGCGTGAAATTCTGGCTCCTGATCACGAATCAGTTATAGAGACATATAACTGATCACGAGCATTAATTTGCCACACTGCTTGTCCATGCTTGCAAGTACCTGCCAGTAGTGACTTGAAAAGGCCTATCAATGAAAACATTTTCAATACTCCCGGATACAACACTCCAGACAATATTCAGGGGCATATTTTTAGCTTTACTGGTATTGCCGTTTTTGAATGTTCAGTCAAAAGCCGCCCGCTTCAGCAATGAACAGATCAGGGCGGTAAATCAGATATCACAATATCTGGGTTCCATTAGAACCCTTGAGGGCATGTTTACCCAGATTGGTCCAAGAGGCAGGGTTTCAACCGGCAGGTTTGTTATTTCAAAGCCTGGCAGGATGCGCTTTGAATACGCTCCACCAAATCCTTTTGTAGTCGTGTCTGATGGAACCTGGGTTGCTGTTAAAAACAAGTCAAGAAAAAGGGTGGATCATTATCCGCTGTCTTCCACCCCACTCAGACTGATTTTGGCCAAAAACATCAATTTCTTCAAAGATGCTAATGTCAAGTCTGTTAAACAGCATGACGGACTGACAACAATTACCCTGAATGACCTGAGCAAATTTGTATCAGGATCGCTCATTCTGGTATTTGATGCCAGGCAACATCAGTTGCAACAATGGATTGTTATTGATGATCGGGGCAGAAGGACATCTGTTTCTATCAATAATGTCAAAACCGGCGTTAAAATCAATCCTGCCATATTCAGGGTCAAAACCCCGAAAAATCGACGCCAGCAGGAGCGCGATAAATACCGTAACTGATAACCATCAAATGCTTGCAACAAAATGGTTACAGAACAGTAATATTGAAATTTTAAAGATTGACACTACATATTGAGTAACGCTTCAGGCAAGGCCAGCCTCTCCCCCTCACAAGGTCTTGTCCGAAAAGTTAAACACCGGTTCCCCTCCCGGTGTCTCAGCTAAAAGCTGGAAAAGGCGCCTGTTCCCGATCAGGCGCCTTTTTTATATTGACCAATTATCAAATTCACCTGATACATGTCTACACATTCAACCCTGACAGGATTTCAAATGACACTGACAATTGCCAGCTGGAATATAAACTCTGTACGCCTGCGCGCAGGACTGGTTACGCATTATTTGCAGAACTGGCAACCAGATGTGCTTTGTTTGCAGGAAACCAAATGTCCTGACGGGCAATTTCCGACATCAGCTTTCACCTCTATTGGCTATGAACATATCGCCATTTGTGGCCAGCCTGGTTATCACGGAGTGGCAATAATTTCCAAACGCCCGTTTGAAAGCCAGGATTCAATTGAATTCTGCAACAAGGGCGATGCCAGACATGTCAGCGTCAAACTGACAGATGGACCCAATATTCATTCACTTTACATACCCGCTGGTGGTGATACCCCTGATCCCGTTACCAATGAGAAGTTCGCTCACAAATTGCAGTTTCTGGATGAACTTGAAGCCCTGATGACCAAAGACAATCTGGCAAAGGCTGGACCAACAATTCTGGTTGGTGATCTCAATATTGCTCCTCATGAGAATGATGTATGGTCACACAAACAATTACTCAAAGTAGTTTCACATACACCAATTGAAGTGGAAAGACTGAACAGCATTATCAAGACCGGGGGTTGGGATGATGTTCTGCGCACAAGTCAGAGTGATGATACCAAACTTTATTCATGGTGGAGTTATCGAGCCAAAGACTGGGAAAAATCCAATCGCGGACGCAGGCTCGACCACATATGGCTGGATCAGCAATTATCTTCTAAATGTATTGATACACAGATTTTAACTGAAGCACGTGGTTGGGAAAGACCATCTGATCATGTGCCGGTAATGGCCACTCTTGATATGTGATCCTGATTACAGATCAACAAAAGAACGGGCCTGTTCAAAATGCTTTTTCACATCTCTCAAACTGTCAAGATTAATATCAAGCTTGCTGGTCAAGGCTGACAGAACCTGTTCTCCGGTTTTGGGAAACTCACTACACACCCGCATAAATAATTTGTGCGAAAGTTTCAAGGTCAGCATCCGCGATCTTGCACTTACCGAAACCGAATAGGCAATATCTGCAATCATCGATAATTCGCCAATAAAGGCGCCGCGTTCTACCCTTCCAATAATCTGGGGGTTTTCAAGATTACCGCTGATTACATCACCACTGCCGGAAACAACCAGAAAAGCTGCGGCTGAATGTTCATTTTGCCTGATTACCAGATCACCTGCTGAAAAAACTATCTTTTCGGCAGAAAAAATCATCGCCTGCAAATATGCAGGATCTACACCGGCAAATATCGGGATTTGCTGTAGTAGTTGCAGATCACTTCTAACACTCATTATCCAAGGCCTCTGGCCAGGTCCCTCCCGGCAAAATAGCTGTAACTCGCCAAATCTGACGAATCACTTAATGCTTAACTGCATATTAGATAACAAGTACAGGTAAATTAAAAGCCTAAGGTATAAGTTTATACCCACCTGTTTCAGTTATAAGTATTTCGGCGTGCGATGGATCTGATTCAATTTTCTGGCGTAACCGGTAAATATGGGTTTCCAGAGTATGGGTGGTAACTCCGGCATTGTATCCCCAGACCTCATGCAGCAACACTTCTCGTGTTACCACTTTCTCGCCGGCCCTAAACAGGAACTTCAGAATTGAGGTTTCCTTTTCTGTCAGGCGAACCTTGCGATCATCTTCAGTCATTAGCATTTTGGAACTTGGCTTGAATGTATATGGTCCAATCTTGAATACGGCATCTTCACTTTGCTCATGCTGGCGCAAATGCGCTCTTAAACGTGCCAGTAAAACCCCAAACCGAAACGGCTTGGTCACATAATCATTTGCACCAGAATCAAGACCTAGAATAGTATCCGAATCAGAATCTTGCGCTGTCAGCATGATCACCGGACCCTTGTAACCATTTTTGCGCATGATCTTGCACGCTTCACGCCCATCCATATCAGGCATGTTAACATCAAGAATGATCAGGTCAAACTGATCCTCTTTTGTCTGTTTGATACCTTGTGTTGCTGAAGCAACATCGCTGACCTGAAATTCCTCATGCAAAGAAAACTGCTCTCGCAATGTTTCGCGCAACATATCATCATCATCAACAAT
Organism: Hyphomicrobiales bacterium; assembly: GCA_026990765.1. Lineage (GTDB taxonomy): Bacteria > Pseudomonadota > Alphaproteobacteria > Rhizobiales > Aestuariivirgaceae > JALWJW01. The sequence goes on from JALXCV010000151.1 coordinate 23,313, forward strand.
CAGTATTTTTTTTACATTACCCATGAAATATCAAAACTCCTTGCTGATTTGAAAGTTTCCAGGTCCAAATATATGGAAACATCCGTTTAAATATCTGATCTTGTCCTTTTTCATGCCAAGTTTGCGGTTCAAACCGGTATGAACCTCTCCAAGCATAATTATTGAACTAATGTTGTTCTCATTGTCAGAAAATGCAAGCAGGATCATCACATTACACAATTTGTTGATAAATTGCGAGCTATGCGTCAAGTACCAAACCCGGTAATCATCAGCCAAGAAAGTCTCTAAATCTGTACTATCTTTGACCAAAAATTGCTGTGCCGATCCTGACATGTGTTGCACCAAACCGGATAGCTTTGGCAAAATCTCCGCTCATTCCCATGCTTAATGATTTAATGCCATTTCTTTCAGCAATTTTAGTCAGTAGCGAAAAATGCAAACTGGCTTCTTCATCTACCGGGGGAATGCACATCAGACCGGAAATCTCGAACTGATACTCATTACGGCAAATCTGGATAAATTCATCAGCCTTGGTTGGAAGCACCCCGGCCTTTTGGTGTTCTGCACCTGTATTGACCTGAATAAACAGTTTGGGGGTCTTTCCGGTCTTGTCAAAAGCCTTTGCCAGTTCACGCGCCAGCTTTGGGCGATCAAGGGTTTCAATATAATCAAACAGTTTTACTGCCTGAACAGATTTATTGGTTTGCAACGGACCGATAAGATGCAATTCAATATCTTTAAACTCCCGCTGCATTTCGGGCCATTTTTCAGCTGCCTCCTGAACCCGGTTCTCACCAAAAATCCTTTGACCGGCATCTATAACCGGTCGTATCTGGTCGGTTGAAAAAAACTTGCTCACACAAACAAGGCTTACCTTTTCATTTTCCCTTCCAGCCTTTTGTTTTGCCTCATCAATTTGCGCCCTTACATGAAATAATCTGTCACACGCATTATTATATTTTTCATCAACCATTTATACCTGCCAATCCGTACTTGCAGCATTTGTTTAGTGCTGGTACTCATCGCTTTAACATTTAACCAGTTCTAACGGAATCATTATCAATGACAACCGAACGTTACAACCCGGCAAAAGCCGAACCCAAATGGCAGGAAATCTGGAACAGCCATAATTGCTTTGCAGCCAGCAGCGACAAATCAGCAAAAAAATACTATGTCCTTGAAATGTTTCCCTATCCTTCCGGGCGCATCCATATGGGACATGTACGAAATTACGCCATGGGCGATGTAATTGCCAGATACAAACGCGCCCGCGGGTTTAACGTTTTACACCCTATGGGCTGGGATGCTTTTGGCATGCCTGCGGAAAATGCTGCCATAGAGCGTAATATCCATCCCAAAAAATGGACATATGAAAATATAGCAGCCATGCGCAAGCAGCTAAAATCAATGGGGTTGTCTATTGACTGGTCCAGAGAATTTGCCACTTGCGATCCTGAATATTACGGCCAGCAACAGGCACTGTTCCTGGACTTCCTTGAAAAAGGGCTGGTTGAAAGACGAAAATCTGTAGTCAACTGGGATCCGGTTGACCACACGGTTCTGGCCAATGAACAGGTAATTGATGGCAAGGGCTGGCGTTCAGGGGCAACTGTAGAACAACGCGAACTGTCACAATGGTTTTTGAAAATTTCCGACTATTCACAAGAGTTGCTTGATGCACTTGATGAGCTGACCGGCTGGCCGGAAAAAGTTCGCACCATGCAGAAAAACTGGATCGGACGCTCAGAAGGAATGCAATTCACTTTCAAGCTGGAAGACGCTGAAGGCAACCCTGTTAATTCAGGACTGACAGTTTTTACTACCCGGCATGATACCATATTCGGGGCATCCTTTTGTGCGATTGCAGCCGATCATGAATTGACCAAAACAGCAGCTGAACACTCACCGCAAATCGCCAACTTCCGAAAGGAATGTGCCGCACTGGGCACCAGTGAAGAAGCCATCGAGCAGGCAGAAAAGAAGGGCATACCACTTGGAATTTATGCCATACATCCATTCCTCAAAGACGTACGTCTTCCGGTATATGCTGCCAATTTCGTACTTATGGGGTATGGCGAAGGAGCAGTATTTGGCTGTCCTGCGCATGACCAGCGAGATCTTGATTTTGCCAACAAGTATGGCCTGAAAGTCATACCTGTTGTTGCCTCAAAGGATGACCCGGGTAGTACTGAAATTACTGACACTGCCTATCTGGAAAAGGACGATGCCCAGACTGTAATGATAAATTCTCACTTTCTTGATGGAATGAGCGTTCCTGAAGCCAAGGAAGAAGTGGCCAGGCGGTTTGAAAATGAGGGAATAGGCGAAAGAAAAATCAATTTCAGATTGCGCGACTGGGGTATTTCCCGCCAGCGTTTCTGGGGATGCCCGATACCGGTTGTTCACTGTGACAATTGTGGAATAGTCCCGGTAAACAAATCCGAACTGCCCGTGAAACTGCCAGATAATGTTACTTTTGATAAACCGGGCAATCCACTGGAAAGACACCCCGACTGGAAAAAAGTATCATGTCCTGAATGCGGCTTAGATGCCACCCGCGAAACTGATACTTTTGATACTTTTGTTGATTCATCCTGGTACTTTGCCCGCTTTTGTTCTCCTGAAGCTGACAAGCCTGTAGATACTGCTGAAACTGATTACTGGTTGCCAGTTGATCAGTATATTGGCGGTATTGAGCACGCCATTTTGCATCTGCTTTATTCACGATTTTTCACCAGATGTATGAAGGCAACCGGACACCTTAATATCAAGGAACCCTTTGCCAATCTGTTCACACAAGGCATGGTCATACATGAAACCTTCAGAACAAAAAACAATGAATGGATAATACCCGAAGAGGCCGTACAACATGACGGTAAATGGCAGCATATAAAAACCGGCGAAGCACTTATAACCGGCAATGCTGAAAAAATGTCCAAATCCAAAAAGAATGTTATTGATCCCGACGAAATCATTCAAAGATATGGAGCCGATACCGCACGCTGGTTCATGCTGTCAGATTCCCCGCCTGAACGTGATATTGAATGGACAGAGGCCGGCGCTGAAGGAGCATGGAAGTTTTCCCAGAAAATCTGGCGCATAATAAATGACATTGCAGAGATAACCACCAATAGTGATAATTGTGCAAATGACGGTGACAGCCTGCAACTTAGAAAAATCTGCCATAAAACCACACAGGCGGTTTCTGAAGATATTGAGAGCCTTCGCTATAACAGGGCCATTGCCAGAATACATGAACTGGCAAATGAGCTGACAAGTTTTCTTAAAAATAAGGACAATGCAAACAGATCATCCGAGGCTCTCAAAGAGGTTTCTCAAATGTTCTGCCAGCTGATTGCCCCGATGATGCCGCATCTGGCAGAAGAATGCTGGCAGGTTCTGGGCAATTCAACCATTCTGGCTCTTCAATCATGGCCACAAGTCTCAAAACAACTGATTGAGGAAGATGAGATAACCATTGCTGTACAGATAAATGGTAAACGAAGAGCAGAAATGACAATCAGTAAAAATGCTGATAAGATGGAAACTGAGAAAGCTGCCCTGCAACTTGAAGCCATCACCAGCAAGCTTGAAGGGTTAAATATCCGCAAGGTAATAGTTGTCCCGGGTCGTATTGTTAACATAGTAGCGAGTTAATGTTAAAACGAATTTTCATAGTGCAGTTCTTTCTGCTCTCCAGTCTGCTGGTTACGGCCTGTGGTTTTCAGCCACTGCATGGTAACGGAAATGAATCAGCAGTAAATCTAAGCCAGGTAACTATTCCAGAACAGCTTGACAGAACCGGTCAGCTCATCAGAAACGAAATATTGCAGCTTTCCCGTTCTTCTGAAAAATCTGCCATTTATCGACTTGATTTTACCAAGAAGGAAAGTGAAGCCAGCCTGATTGTCAGCTCAAATACTGGTGTTAACAGAAAATCCCTACAGCTTAGTGTCGACTATATGCTTGTCAGACTCTCTGATGGTAAGGTGGTTCATAAAGGTACTACATTCTCTAATGTAGCATTTGATCGCTCATCGATACCATTTGCAGATTATCAGGCCAGGATTGATGCTACAGAAAGAGCTGCCAAAGAAGTTGGCTATGATATTCGTACCCGAATTTCTGCATTTCTAAAAACTACCTGACCCTGAATATGTCAATCGTCAAGCCATATGAACTGGACAGGAACAAATTCCTGCTGGATAACAAAAGAGTAGCTCTTATACACGGATCCAACATCTCACGGATTTCAGCAACAGGCAAAAAGATAGCCGGTCTCGTTTGTGATGATCTGGATGACCCTCTTAACACTCTGGAAATAGGCCAGAAACAATTAATGGACAATCCTGGAATATTACTGGATGAAGGCCAGGCCATTTCAATGTTTGGAGGCCGCAAGATAATATGGATTAAGGAAAATGCCGCTTCTTTGCTGAAACAACTCAAACTGTTTTTACAACTTGATAGTGTCGAGGCCTTTGTAATTATCGAGACAGGACAATTAACAAAAACCTCACCTTTAAAAAAACTGTGTGAGAAATCTCAAAATTCCATTTCCATTGCCTGTTATGATTATACCAGAGCTGAAATAATGGCTATTATTCAGTCACAAATCAGCAAGAACAATCTGACTATCAGTAACGAAAATTTACAGTATTTAATCGAAACAACAGGAAGTGACGAGCTTCATATAGAAGCTGAAATTAACAAACTGGTTGCCTACTGTTCTCAAACAGGTGAGATTACTGCAAAGGACATTGAAGTACTTTGTTCTGATCCTGAAACTTCATCAATTAATCAAATATGTGATCAACTATTCACCAGGACAGCAAAACAAGGATTGACCGGGTTTCGCCATGCCGTCAGCACTGGCATACCTGCTTCACAAATATTATCAAGAATAGCTGCCCATATTGCCACACTGCAAAAAATACACGCGGCGGCCAGACGAAACAATTCTCTGGACGCAGCAATGAAATCCATAAGACCACCAATTTTTTATAAAAGACAATCTTCTTTTAAAAACCAGCTGAATATCTGGTCACCAAATCAACTGGCATCAGCAGCCAGAACTGTACAAACAGCAATAGAAAAAGCCCGAAACAACTCGGCCATTGAACTGGAAATATGCGAAAGAGCCTTGTTAAGCCTTTCAGCCGCAGCCAGACAATCCAGATAGAATCACTTTCTCAACCTTGCACAAACATCTTCAAGTTGATCAAGGTTTTTATATTTGATAACCAGCTTTCCTGACTCCTTGCTGCCCTCATTTATTTCCACAACCAGACCAAGTTTTTCACCAAGCTCTTTCTCCAGAGCCTGAGTGTTGCTGTTTTTGGCTTTGGCAGCTGGTTTGACTTTTACAGATTTGTTGACTTCAGGCTCCCTGATTAACTGCTCGGCATCACGCACACTCAATCCAAGATCAATAATCTTGGCGGCCAGACCTTTGGGGTCCTCTGCTGCAACCAGGGTTCTGGCATGCCCTGCTGTAAGATCACCTTTTTCAACCTGCTCAATTACTTCACCGGGCAAAGTCAACAGGCGCATCATATTTGCAATATGGCTGCGGCTCTTTCCAACTGAATTGGCCAGCTCCTGCTGAGTATATTTGAACTCCTCGATCAGCCTTGAATAGCCGGTAGCCTCTTCAATCGGATTAAGATCACTGCGCTGAATATTCTCAATCAGGGCAATTTCCAGCATCTCACCATCGCTCAATTCACGAATAAGAACCGGCAATTCAAACACCCCGGCCAGCTGTGCCGCCCGCCAGCGTCTTTCCCCGGCAACTATTTCATAAGTATTTTCTTCTTTACCTGGCCTGACCACCAATGGTTGCAACAGGCCCTTTTCACTGATTGATCTTGCCAGATCGGATAAATCATCATCACTGAATGATTTTCTGGGGTTTTTCGGGCTGGCTTTCAAAAATTCAATCGGTACATGCCGCAGGCTGCGTGCATCTTCAATTACACTTTCTTCAGTTGTATCATCCCCGATCAGGGCCGCCAGTCCACGACCCAGTCTTTTCTTGCTTGCGCTTTTCATCTGTAATGCCTCTGTTTATTCTTTATGCCGCTTTCAGGCTACGTTCTCTCCGAATTATCTCCGAAGCAAGTGAAATATATGCTCTGCTACCAGCACATTTACTGTCATACAACAATACCGGTTTGCCATAAGAGGGTGCCTCAGACACCCTTACATTGCGTGGAATAACTGTCTGATACACCTTGTCACCCAGCACACTTCTGACATCATCTGCCACCTGCTCAGACAAGGCATTGCGCTTGTCAAACATGGTCAGAACAATACCCTGTACTTCCAGCCGGTTATTCAGATTACTTCTTACCCGTTCAATCGTCTTGAGCAACTGGCTTAGACCTTCAAGTGCATAAAACTCACACTGCAATGGCACCAGAACCGCATCTGCTGCTGTCAGTGCATTTATAGTCAACAGATTAAGAGACGGGGGACAATCAAACAGGACATAGCTATAGCCTTGTCCGGGCAAAGACGAAGCTTGCAGCTTGTTCAGAGCATCTTTCAACTTATAGGCCTTACGAGAAAGTTCAGCCAGCTCCAACTCGGCCCCAAGTAAATCCATACTGGAGGGTGCACAATCAAGACCGGGTATCTCTGATTCCACAATAACCTGGTCCAGATCAGCTTCACCAACCAGCACATTATATGATGATGGTCGCGATACCAGCCGCTCAATTCCAAGGCCGGTGCTGGCATTTCCCTGTGGATCAATGTCTATTATCAAAACCTTTTCACCAACTGCCGCCAATGCAGTACCCAGATTAATTGCCGTTGTGGTCTTGCCCACCCCGCCTTTCTGGTTGGCTACAGCCAATATTCTAGGTGTATGATTTACCTCACCCACCTGAAACCTTTGTGACACTCTTGATATCCCTTATATTGAGAATACAACCCTTGCCGTCAACACGACTCATGTGTTTCGTAAAAATGATACTCCAACATTTTGTAGTTTGCGTCAATTCACTGTCCACATCTTGCCCCTTGTGAAACAGGGTTTGTGCACCGTTTTCTACAAATTTTCTGGAAAACTCCACCAGCACCTCCAAAGGTGCAAGTGCCCGTGAGACCACCAGATCAATTTTCCGATCAAAATCAGCTGCATCAAGATCTTCAATTCTTTTACAAAGCACTTCAGCCTGCAAGCCAAGCTGCCTGATTACCTGTCGCATAAAGGCAACTTTTTTCGAATTACTCTCAACCAGAAACACTTTCACATCCTTGTCTTTCAAGATTATAGAAAGGATGATTCCCGGAATCCCGGCACCTGACCCCAGATCAACCACAGCCTTGATATCTGGCTGCATATAATCAATCAATTGCAACGCATCTGCAATATGGCGCGGCCAGATTCTCGCAAGCTCGGATGAACCAACAAGATTCATTCTCTTTTGCCAATGTGAAAGAATATCCACATATTCATTTAGTAGAATGGATGATTCACGTGAAACATCAAATATGCGCAAGACATCATCCCTTGAAGCATTCAATCTTACAGCCTCTGACAAATCATGATTCACGTGAAACATTCCCTCTGGTACTGGAAGATTTGACATTTTTCCTGCCCGCCTTGATATGAGCCAGTAACAAGGTGAGAGCTGCCGGTGTCATTCCATCAATCCTGGAAGCCTGGGCCAGACTGTCCGGCCTTGCCTTGTTGAGTTTATAAGTCAGCTCATTTGACAGACCCTGCAGGCAGTTATAATCCAGCCAGTCAGGAATATGCAGGTTTTCATCTTTTTTATACGCATCTATATCGCGTTGCTGGCGCTGCAAATGCCCGGAATAAAGCGCATCAGCCTCTATCTGTTCAATAGCAAATCCTGGCATTTCATCCAGCTGCGGCCAGATATTTTTCAGATCATCCATTGAGATATCAGGATAGGCCAGCAACTCAGCTACACTGCGCCGTTTACCATTCTGGGTAAGCTTGATGCCATATTGGTCAGCCTGATGCGGGGCCAGTGACAGACTGTCGGCCACCTGCTGCGCATTCTGTAAAACTTTCATTTTTGCTTCAAAACTCTTAACCCGTAAATCCGAAACAAACCCGTATTTGCGCCCCAGCATTGTCAAACGCTGATCAGCATTATCTGCTCGCAATAACAATCTGTATTCGGCCCTCGAAGTAAACATGCGATATGGCTCACTCACCCCGCGTGTAATCAGATCATCTATCATCACCCCGATATAGGCTTGCGACCGATCAAGAATCAACGGTTCCTTATCACTAACCAGCCGCGATGCATTAACCCCGGCCATCAATCCTTGTGCCGCTGCCTCCTCATAACCGGTTGTGCCATTAATCTGTCCGGCAAGAAATAAGCCGGAAATTCGTCTGGTTTCCAGATTGCGCTTCAATTCGCGCGGATCAATATAATCATATTCAATGGCATATCCAGGCTTCAATATCCTGACATGTTCAAGACCCTTGATCGATTGCAAAAACTGTTTCTGGATATTTGCAGGTAATGAGGTTGAAACCCCGTTTGGATAAACCGTATCATCATCAAGACCTTCCGGTTCCAGAAAAATCTGATGCGAGGTTTTATCCGCAAATCTGACGATCTTGTCTTCAATTGATGGACAATAACGCGGACCAGTACTTTCTATCTTGCCCGAGTAAATGGCTGATTTGTCAATGTCCCGGTTAATGATCTCATGTGTCAGTTCATTGGTATGGGTAATATGACAGACAATTTGCGGGTTTTTTATCTTATCAGTCAAAAATGAAAACGCTACAGGTTCAATATCAGCTTTCTGAGATTGCAGCTTTGAATAATCTATCGATTTACCATCCAGCCTGGCAGGAGTTCCGGTTTTTAGTCGCCCAAGCTCAAAACCTGTTTCAAGTAGTGATTGCGATAATTCCAGTGATGGCTTTTCACCCATCCGGCCAGCCGGAACAGTTTTATCACCAATATGGATAAGCCCGCCCAGAAAAGTTCCTGTGGTAAGAATTACCGCACCGGCATGGATTTTATCTCCATCCTCCATGGCAATACCATAAACCCGTCCTGCCTTTATCAGCAGCGAACCAACCGCACCTTCAATAATCTTCAGATTAATCTGGGATTTAACAAATGATTGAATTGCACGTTTGAACAGTTTTCTGTCTGCCTGGGTCCGCGGACCGCGAACTGCCGGTCCTTTTGATCTGTTAAGCAACCTGAACTGGATTCCAGCCAGATCAGCCGCACGCCCCATTATCCCATCAAGCGCATCTATTTCCCTGACCAGATGTCCCTTGCCCAGACCGCCAATTGCCGGGTTGCAAGACATCTCCCCTATTGTTTCAAACCGGTGGGTTATCAGAGCGGTTCGAGAACCTGATCTGGACGCCGACATAGCCGCTTCCACCCCGGCATGACCACCACCAATTACAATTACATCATACATGAATATGCCAATTATCGATTATTCTGTTATTACCTGAAATAATTATCAGGACAAACTTTACAAATTATAGTTTCACGTGAAACACAAAATGAAAAAATCAAGAGGAATCTGCTATTTTCCCACACAAAAATCATTGAATATCACATCCAGAAGATCTTCCACATCAACATTCCCGATCAACCGGTTTAATGAATATGTGGCTAATCTAACCTGTTCTGTCACCAGTTCAATCTCTCCATTAATATTTTCAATAGCCTGGTTAATGTGAGCAACACAATCAGCAACCGCTTCTTTCTGTCTCATTCTGGTTATGATCGCAGGTTCTGAACCGGAAAAATGCCGATTAACATATTGGGTTATCATCTCCAGCAGTTCAGGCATATTCTCACCTGTCTTCGCCGATACCACAATATCCATATTCTCATCCACTGATTGTTTGCCGCCTGCTGAAATATCAGACTTGTTATAAACCGAAATTATCCCGGCTTTGGTATCCAGATAGAAGCTTTCAGAACTCACATCCGGTGAACTGATCAGCAAAACCAGATTGGCTGATTGTGCAGCAGATCTGGTTCTTTTCATTCCTTCTGCCTCCACATATCCGGTTTTCTCATCATGCAATCCTGCCGTATCAGAAAACACTACCGGGATACCGCCCAAAATAACATTGACATCTACAACATCTCTGGTGGTTCCAGCCTCATCAGAAACAATCGCAACATCACGCTGTGCCAGCCAGTTAAGAATTGAGGATTTCCCAACATTCGGCGGACCTGAAAGAACTACCCTGATCCCGTTTCTGACAGCTTCACCACGCACAGAGTCGCTCAGGTGAAATCCCAGTTCATTACGCAGGTGAATCAGTTTGTTCTCTATATCTGCCAGCGCATTCTCGCTTACATCTTCTTCTTCAATAAAATCTATTGATGCTTCAAGATAAGCCAGAATATCAATAATCTGCTTTCTCCATTCCTGGAATATTTTACTGACTATACCTTGCGCCTGTTGCCTGGCCTGAATTCTTTGCACTTCGCTTTGAGCATGTATCAGATCGCCCAGACCCTCAACTTCAATCAAGTCCATACGGCCATTAATAAAAGCCCTTCTGGTGAATTCACCTGGTCTTGCCAGTCGCAATCCATCAAATTTACCCAGTAAATCCAGTAATTTGGCAATAACAGCATGACTTCCATGTATCTGAAATTCAACTATGTCTTCGCCGGTAAAACTGTGCGGTCCCGGAAACCACAAAACCAGTCCTTCATCAATTATTTGTTTTTCATCAGGATCAACAATTTTGCTCAAAACAGCCTGCCGAGGTTTTGGGATTTTCCCGATCAAAGACGATAAGACTTTTTTTGAAGCAGGCCCTGACAAGCGAATAACTGCAACGCCGGCCATACCCATACCACTTGATAATCCAAAGATGGTTTCTGTCTCACACACTGTTTTGTCCGCCCTTTTCATTACGGATAAGAATCAATTCTGTACTGCGAAAGTCTGTGCCGCTTTCGCTCGACATTGGCAAGCTGTCATGTAAACATTTGTAATGACTCAAAATCAGCTTTCTCTGGAAACCAGCCCGTATCTGTTACAGCACAAAGACAACCCTGTCCATTGGCATGCCTGGAATGAAAAAACCCTGGAACTTGCAAAAACATTGGACAGGCCTGTTCTGTTATCAATCGGATATTCATCATGCCACTGGTGCCATGTCATGGCGCATGAAAGTTTTGAAGACCAGCAAACCGCAAATCTGATGAACCAATATTTTCTCAACATCAAGGTTGATCGTGAAGAGTTCCCTGATGTTGATAAAATATATATGAGTGCTCTGCATTGTCTTGGCATACAGGGCGGCTGGCCATTGACGATGTTTCTTACACCAGATGCAAAGCCATTTTGGGGCGGAACCTATTTCCCACCGAAACCGGCATTTAACCGTCCAGGATTTAAGCAGGTACTGTTTTCAATCGCACAATTATGGAAAAACCGCCGTCATGAAATAGTGGAAAATTCTGATGGTCTTCAACAGATCATGCTGAACATTCAGGACACTTCTGGTGATTCTTCATTTCAGTTAAATATGAGCTTCTTACAATTGGCAGCCAGGCAGATCATTGAGAATACAGATTTTTTGTATGGAGGTCTCAAAGGAGCCCCCAAATTTCCTCAGACACTGATATATGATTTCCTGTGGAAAATGTATCTGAAAACAAAAACTGACAAATATTCTCACGCTGTAATAACCACATTGACGAATATTTGCCAGGGCGGGATCTATGATCATCTAGCTGGTGGTTTTGCCAGATATAGTACTGATGAAAGATGGCTTGTCCCGCATTTTGAAAAAATGCTTTATGACAATGCATTACTACTCAAGCTACTAAATGAAGTCAGCAAAATCTCTTCTAATAAATTATTTCGTCAGCGAATCGAAGAAACTGTACACTGGCTATTTTCTGAAATGATCAATAAAAATGACACTTTCTCATCCAGCATCGATGCTGACAGCGAGGGTAGAGAAGGTAAATTCTATGTCTGGTCAAAGTCAGAAATTATAGCGATTTTACCAGATAATTCCGCAAAGGATTTTTGCCATTATTATAATGTGACTACCAAAGGAAACTGGGAAGGAACAAATATCCTGAACCGGCTTACATCAAAAAACCCTGACGATAAAGAAACAAAATCCAGGATTGACCAGGCTCGCAAATTATTACTGAATGAACGTAACAAACGCATTAAACCGGCAACAGATGACAAATCACTGGTTGACTGGAACGCATTAACGGTCTGTGCCCTGATTGAAATTGCAATGGTACAGGATCGCCATGAATATTATCTGGTAGCTGAAAAATGCTATAATCAAATCACCGCATTACATTTCAAAGATAAAATTCTTTATCACTCATATCGGGATGGATTGGTCAGGAACCCGGCCAGTGCTGATGATTATGCAAATTTTATCAATGCTGCAATAACCATGTTTGAAGCAAGCCAGCAGCCTCAATATCTTGATGATGCCAAATCCCTGTTCACTTCAATGCTTGACCTGTTTTATGATGAGCAGTCAGGTGGGTTTTATTACACATCGCAATTATCAGGTGAGCTGATTATCAGAACCAGATCAGCCAGCGATGATGTTACCCCTAACGCAAATGCAACTATGCTGGATAATCTCAACAGATTATATTTTCTGACCGGCCATGAAAAATACAGATCAATAGCCAATAAAATAATACATTGCTTTTCTGATCAGCTGCAGCAAAATGCTATTTCACATTCCGGGTTTCTCTCAGGCTTTCTGCAATGGAGTAACCAGTCTTGCGCAATAATAGTCAATCCGGCAAATGATAAAACCGGCAGGTCTTTAATTTCACAATTATTCAAACTGCCAATGCGCCCGGTAATCTTGATGGTAGATGCAAACGACAAATTCAGTGTTGATCATCCCGCCAACAACAAGCCTTGCATCAATAACAAAACAACCCTTTATATCTGTACTGAAAATAGTTGTTCTGCCCCGGTCACTGATTTTTCAGATATCGGCTCGCTATTTGCTGATAATTCAAACATTCATTGATTCAAAGAATTCTGCATTGTCCTTGGTCTGGCGCAATTTATCCAGCAGAAACTCCATAGCATCAATGGTTCCCATCGGATTGAGAATACGGCGTAAAACAAAAGTTTTCTTTAATAGTAGCGGGTCGACAAGAAGCTCTTCTTTTCTGGTTCCTGATTTCAGAATATCAATGGCCGGGAATACTCTCTTGTCAGCAACTTTCCTGTCAAGAACGATTTCTGAATTGCCAGTTCCCTTGAATTCTTCAAAAATCACCTCATCCATACGGCTGCCCGTATCAATCAGTGCTGTTGAAATAATTGTCAGTGAACCACCTTCCTCGATGTTTCTGGCAGCACCAAAAAATCTTTTAGGCCTCTGTAACGCATTAGCATCAACGCCACCGGTCAGAACCTTGCCTGAAGAAGGCACCACCGTATTATATGCTCTGCCCAGTCTGGTTATCGAATCAAGCAGAATAACCACATCGCGGCCATGCTCAACCAGCCTTTTGGCTTTCTCGATAACCATTTCAGTCACTTGTACGTGCCTGGTAGCTGGTTCATCAAAAGTTGAACTGATAACCTCACCCTTAACCGAACGCTGCATGTCGGTAACTTCTTCTGGCCTTTCATCGATCAGCAAGACAATAAGAAAGCACTCTGGATGATTAGTGGCAATCGACTGGGCAATATTCTGTAGCAGTACAGTTTTACCGGTTCTAGGTGGAGCAACAATCAACCCGCGCTGGCCTTTGCCCAACGGGGCCACCAGATCAATTACCCTGTCTGAATAGTCTTTGCGCGAAGTCTGAATTACTTCCATTTCAAGCCGCTCATCAGGATATAGAGGTGTAAGATTATCGAAATGAACCTTGTGCCTGGCCTTTTCAGGGTCTTCAAAATTAATTTTATTCACCCGCAACAGGGCAAAATAGCGTTCTCCATCTTTTGGGCTTCTTATTTCACCTTCAACCGTATCTCCGGTTTTGAGACTGAATTTTCTTATCTGGCTGGGACTGACATAGATATCATCAGGACCGGCCAGATAATTTGCATCAGCTGACCGCAGAAAACCAAACCCGTCCTGCAATATTTCAACTACACCTTCACCAATAATATCAACTTCACGATCGGCCAGCTCTTTCAAAATTGCAAACATCAATTCCTGTTTACGAAGTGCACTGGCATTTTCAACATCCATTTCTTCAGCAAACAATAATAAATCAGCTGGAGATTTTTCTTTCAGATCACGCAGTTTAATTTGAGTTAAGTCTTTTATATCCGTCATGCAGAACAGCCTTGAATTCCCTGTTTTCGGGAAGTTATCAAAATATCATGGTAAGGATCGCTAAAAAGCGATCAGAGGAAGGGTATCGTACAATCAATTGTACAACAACAGTTGCAGTATACCAAATATCTCATTATTTGAAAACAACAATCTTATTATCAATCATGAGCAAACAATCAGCCTGACTTGTTATCATATTCCCTGACGATATCAATCATCTGTGACACATGCTCTACATCAGTTGTTTGCCTGATACCGTGACCCAGATTGAATATATGCCTGTCCTTTGGCAGATGTTGTAAAATATGTTCAATATTTATTGCAAGTCCAGGTCCACCGCAATCAAGCAGTACCGGGTCAAGATTACCCTGAACAACAGTTTTACCAATCAGATTATCCCTGATCCAGGCAAGCGACAAATTGGATTCAACTCCAACAGCAGATACATCCACCCTGTCGACAAATTCTTCCTGACCACTACCAAGACCACGGGCAAAACCGATAATCGGAACAGTGATACCCTTATCCCTCAAGCCGCTGATAATTCTGGAAATCGGTTTGAAACAGTATTTGCCCCTGAAAATATCTGGCAGGTCACTGGCCCAGCTGTCAAATATCTGCAAAACTTCAACACCACCTGCAACCTGCATTGCCAAATATTCAATTGAGGTTTCAACCAAAATATCAATTAACTGGTCAAACCACGCCTCACCTGAAAAAGCCGCCTTTTTTGCCAGCGCTCTGTCAGAAGATGTTCCACCTTCAATCATATAAGTGGCAACCGTCCATGGTGCCCCACAAAACCCGATAAAGCTTTCATGTGGTTTCAATTGTGGCTTTACCAGTTTAACCGTTTCAATGATCGGTCCAAGTATTTCAGCAATTCTGTTATCATCGAGCTTGCTTACATCATCTTTGCTTCTGACAGTTTGCAGAACCGGGCCTTCATTCTCGACAAAATCCAGTGTCGATCCCAATGCCTGGGGAATAACCAGAATATCTGAAAACAGGATTGCTGCATCAAGATCAAATCTTCTCAGAGGTTGAATGGTAACTTCAGCAGCAAGTTCTGGCGTATAACACAATTTCAAAAAAGAACCTGCCTGTTCTCTTACCTGTTTGTATTCTTTGAGATATCTGCCAGCTTGTCGCATAAACCATAATGGCCTTCTGCTAACAGCTCTACCATTCAGAACATTTAGTAATTCCTTTTGGGAGGAAGCTGAACTGACTGATTCAATCATAAAAAGAATCCTTTTTGTTGATGTTTATGGACTGTTGATTTGCGGTAATACATTTATTCACAAAATTTCAAAAGCCAAATAAGTTTTCAACTTTATCAATGAAAAACGCAATAGATAGTTGGTGAATAAAAAACAGTGATAATTCAAAGCTCTAATAAGCCGGGGTAATTTTTATCAACAGTTTATCCAAACTTTATTTGTTTTCCAGCAAATCACCATATAATTTTCCACCAGCTTCTGACCGGAAACAGGACTGGATAACTCAATAATAATAAACTATGTAAATTCACCAGATCGTACTTATCCTGTGTTTTACCGGTTTTAATCACTTAAAGGCCACAGCTTTGTGAAAAAGAAACAACAGTTTTTCCACATGCACCTTGTGTCAGACGCCACAGGTGAAACCATCAGAACAGTTGCCCGGGCAGCTACTGCTCATTATGTAAATCATGAACCGGTTGAGCATGTTTATGCCTTGGTAAGAACTGAAAATCAGTTGAACAGTGTCATTGAAAAGATTGAAAAACAACCAGGTATTGTACTTTTCACCATTGTAGATGAAAAATTGCGAATAAATATCGAAACCAAATGTCGTGAAAACAGTATTCCATGTATTTCAATTCTGGATCCGGTAATTACATCCCTGGCAAAATATCTGAATGCTGAATCCAGTCCCAAGATTGGTCGCCAGCATGAACTGGATGCTGATTATTTTAACCGGATTGATGCGCTGAATTTCACCATGCTTCATGATGATGGCCAGCATACTTCTGACCTTGAAGATTCTGATATTATTCTGGTGGGCATCTCGAGAACATCAAAAACCCCTACCAGCATATATTTGGCAAACAGGGGAATAAAAGTGGCAAATATTCCACTTGTTCCTGAAATCCCAATACCTGAAGAGTTGAAAACTATCAAATCACCGCTTGCTATCGGCTTGATTGCATCCACCCAGCGTATATCTCAAATAAGACGCAACCGGCTCCAGGCAATTTCAGATACAAATAACACACCCTATACGGACAGAATGTCAATTAATGCCGAGATTGCCTATATGAAAAAATTATGTGCTACCTATAACTGGCCAATAATCGATGTTACCCGCCGCTCCATAGAAGAAACCGCAGCGGCAATCATGAACCTGTACAGCCATCGAAAATCGGGAATAGGATATTGATACTAACACCAGGTCTTATTCTGGCTTCTGCCAGTATCAGCAGACAGAATCTTCTCAAACAGGCAAATGTTGCCTTTAAAGCGCAAACATCTCCGGTTGATGAAGAAATTATTAAACAGACATTTTTAAAAGATGGTCAAATAGAAGATCTGGCCATGGTTCTTGCCCAGGCCAAAGCCTTGTCAGTTAGTGAAAGCCAGAAGCAATCACTGGTTATTGGAGCAGACCAGACTTTGTTATTTGATGGCAGGGTTTTTGACAAACCATCATCAATTGAGAATGCCCGCGATCAGTTGCTGCAACTGCGTGGCAAGACTCACAGGCTGGAAACAGCTGTATGTGTTATGCGCAACAGCGAATTGCTGTTTTCTGTTTCAGAAAGCAACTGGATGACAATGCGTGATTTCTCCCCGCAATTTCTTGGGCATTATCTGGCGCTGGAAGGTGAAAATGTCAGATCATCTGTAGGTGGCTATAAAATTGAAGGGTCCGGGTTACAGATGTTTGACAAGATTGAGGGTGATTTCTTTTCCATTTTGGGATTGCCAATGCTGCCATTATTAAAATTCCTTAGAAGCGAAGGAATAATTGAAAACTGATGGTTGCAAAGAAGATAAAAGCCTGTGTGATTGGTGATCCAATAAAGCATTCCCGATCCCCTGTTATTCACAAATACTGGTTGAAAAAATACGGTATTGCCGGGGATTATGTAAAACAACATGTATTATCAGACAATCTGGCAGATTTCATCACCAGGCTGGAAGAACATGAATATGCAGGTTGCAATGTAACAATCCCGCATAAACAGGATGTGTTTTCCCTGGTTGAAGTCAATGACCCAGTAACTCGCGCCATTGGTGCCATTAATACAATCTATATTGAAGATGGCAAAAAGTATGGCATCAACACAGATGGTACAGGTTTTCTGCTCAACTTGACTTCAACAATCAAACACTGGGAATCCAGAGGCAAAACTGCCCTGATTATAGGGGCCGGTGGAGCTGCCAGAGCCATTATCGCCTCACTGATGGCTGATGGTATTGATAAAATTATCATTGCCAACCGAACCAAACAAAACTCAAGGGCACTGGCCGCATATTTTTCCAAAACTATTGATACTATACATATCGACAATGATGAGATCAGCAAAACAAGACCAGATTTGCTGGTAAACACCACAAGTCTTGGAATGACCGGACAACCTGAACTTGATATTGATCTTTCAGTTTTACCAGCATCATGTGTAATCAGTGATATTGTCTATTCTCCACTCGAGACAAAACTTCTGCGCGAGGCTGCAGCTTCAGGTTTTGCAATTGTTAAAGGACTTGGAATGTTATTGCATCAGGCAGTACCCGGATTTGAGAAATGGTTTGGTGTCAGGCCCGAAGTTACGCAAGATTTGTACGACTATGTAGTTTCAGACCTGGAGAAAGGTTGAAATGTTGAAAGTAGGGCTGACCGGATCAATGGCAATGGGCAAATCAACAATTGCCAATTTTTTTAAAGAGCTTGGTATTCCGGTATTTGATTCTGACAAGGCCGTACATAAACTGTATAAAAAACAAGGTATGGCCAGCATTGAGATTGCAAGTCAATTCCCTGAAGTCATGACAGATGGAGCAGTCGATAGACAAAAATTGTCACAGCTTGTGCAAAGAGACAATTCAGTATTGCAAAAACTGGAACAGATTGTTCACCCCATGGTGCAAGAGCTTGAAAAACAGGCGATAAAGGATGCCGCTGAAAAGCAGCAACCTTATATAATAATCGACATACCACTTTTATTTGAAACAGGAAGAATGCCGGATTTTGATAAAATCATTGTGGTTTCAACATCTACAGCAATTCAGGAAAAAAGAATTCTGACTCGCCCTAGTATGACCAGACAGAAAATGCAGCTAATTCTCGAACGACAAATTCCTGACAGTGAAAAACGACAACAAGCTGATTTTATTATTGATACCAGTCATACTCTCGATCATACATTTCAGCAGGTGAAACAGATTGCCAGCCAGTTAAATGTTCTTGCCAAGATTGAGGAAAGAAATGCGTGAGATTGTTCTTGATACTGAAACCACCGGCCTTGATCCAGCTACCGGTGATCGTATTGTTGAGATTGGTGCTCTTGAACTTATCAATCATATGCCCACCGGTAAGCAGTTTCACAAATACATTAATCCGCAAAGAGACATGCCGGAAGGCGCATTTGCTGTTCACGGATTATCGGAGGAATTTTTAAGTGACAAGCCCCTGTTTGCTGAAATTGCTCAAGAGTTTGAAGATTTTATCGGTTCAGATATCCTGATAATTCACAATGCACCTTTTGATCTGAAGTTCCTCAATTCCGAGCTGGCCAGAATTAATCGCCCTGTTCTGCTGACAGAAAGGGTAATCGATACTCTTGTCATGGCCAGAAAAAAACATCCTGCCGCGCAGAACAGCCTTGATGCCTTGTGCAAGCGGTATGGAGTCGATAACTCAATGCGTGATATGCACGGAGCCTTGCTTGATTCTGAATTGCTGGCAGGTGTTTATCTGGAGCTGATTGGCGGAAGGCAGGTATCACTTTCCTTGTCAAAAAGGCAGGTATCAAAGCCTGAAAAGCTGAAAATAAATCAGCAACCAGTCAGTGCCAGACCAAACAAGCTGAAATCCAGGCTATCGAAAGAAGAGATTTTGGCTCATCAAAAACTTCTTGAATCTCTGTCTGCAAATAATTTTTGGTCAACCTATTCTGAAAACTAAAAAGGGTTTTCTGCAATAAGTAACAGAAAACCCTTCATTACTGTTTTTGCAAGCTTTAAGCTTTATGCTTCAGCATTCTGGCTTTCCTGCAGTCTTTGCTGGTACATGCCAGCAAAGTCAATCGGATCTAGCATCAGGGGAGGAAAGCCACCATTGCGTGTTGCATCAGCAAGGATCTGTCTGGCAAAGGGGAAAATCATCCTCGGGCATTCAACCAGAATTATTGGCTGCAAGGCGTCTTGAGGGATGTTTTCCAGACGGAAAATCCCGGCATATAACAGTTCAGCAGCAAAAACCGATTCACCTTTGTGTTTTGCTTCTGCTTCAATATGCAATTCAACTTCGAAATCATTGGGAGCCAGATTTTTGGCATTGACATTCACGGCGATGTTAATTTCAGGCTGTCCATCCTGTATGGCCAGTGTTTGCGGCGCATTTGGATTTTCAAAGGACAAATCCTTGAGATACTGCCCAAGAACATTCATAGACGGGTTGCCATCGCCTTCAGCTTCGCCTTGAGCTTCTTCTGGTGTACCATTGGGTTTTGGTGCTTTTTTGGCAGGTGTTTTCACTGCCTTTTTGGTTGCTTTTGCCATTTAAAAGAGTTTCCGCATATATGAATTAAAACAGTAACCGGCCAGAATCTTGTAATTTTGAAAGCCAATTATCCGATTGGCTAACATGTACGGTGATTATCTGCAAGACTATCTGTCTTTTGTTTGGTCTGAATTCCATGGTGAATTATCGTTTTCAGGGCCGATATCCTCCTTTATCTCAATGGCCTCAATATCAATTATTGTATTATCTCCGCTTTTGGGTGATCTCGTGGAATGAAATGTTGCATCATGATATTGTCGTGTATGAACATTTAGCTCGGCATTATTGCGAAACCAGTTGATTATCCAGCCGCCGATAATGCGTCGGGCAGGCGGGATTAAAAATAAAAACCCAAGACTATCAGTCAAAAAACCGGGTGTAACCAGTAACAGTCCGGCAACAACAATAAATGCACCATCCATTACCTGTTTTATCGGCAGCTTTTGCCGGTCCATCTGTCGGCGTGCTTCATTTATGACAGCAAAGCCCTGTTGGCGCACCAGAACGGCACCAATTATAGCTGTCAGCACAATACCCATAAGGGTAAAACCGATACCAAAAATAGAACCGGCCTGGATAAACACGGCAATTTCCAGAACCGGGATAATAACAAAAATGGCAAAAATTATTAGCGGCAACGAGAATTCTCCTTTAGCAATCAACCGGGCTGATGATTGGCTTTTACTTAAAAATATGCTTTTTCTTGAAACACTGTCTGGTGTTTTGTACTTGCTATCATATATGTAGTTACAGACAACTTTAAACGGCACTCCTTTATGAATATGCTTTTGTTGAGGAAAAACACCGGATAAATATAGGTATCCAGCTAGATGAATAGTGTATTTGGTGATCCAGTCACAATTATTTTTATGATTGCTGCTGTGATAATATTTTTTAAACTGCGCAGTGTTCTGGGAACCAGAACTGGGCATGAACGTGAAATAGACCCGTTTTCTCCCCCTGAACGACGCAAACAGCAACCGGTCAACAATACCGGGGATGATAATATTATTACATTGCCATCAAAAACAGGTCGCGAAAGAGAGCTTGAAGAACAGGTTCCTGTCTGGAAGGGTGTTGCAGAGCCAGATAGTTCGCTTGCTGCAGGCCTTGAACTTGTCTCACAGGCTGACAAGTCCTTTAGTGTCGAATCATTTCTTGCCGGTGCGAAAACAGCCTATGAAATGATAGTCACCAGTTTTGCCAAAGGTGACAAGAAAACCTTGAAATCGCTATTGTCAAAAGATGTGTATACCGGGTTTTCCAGTGTCATAGACCAGCGAAATTCCAGCAGGCAGGTCATGGATACCCAGTTCATTGGCATTGACAAGGCAGAAATCGTTGCGGCCAGCATGGAAGGCAGAAATGCCAATATAACTGTCAATTTTGTCAGTGAAATGATTTCTGTGCTTAAAGACTCCTCCGGCGATATAATTGACGGTGATCCAGAAGAAATAAAAACAGTTACTGATATCTGGACATTCCAGCACGATACTCAATCACGCGATCCAAACTGGGTCCTTGTGGCAACACAAGGTTCTGGCTGATTGCCGGTTGAAGGTAAATTATGAGGGTGCCCAGGCATATAACCGGAACTTCTATCTGGTTGATATTGTGGGGCTTAATTGGGGTTTCGATGCCATCCTGTTCCAGCGCACAAGATATTCTTTCTGCCGTTTCATTTGACAGCTTGCATCAATGGCATTCAGCCCGGCTGGATGGAACCCTGAAAGCATTCAAAAAATCATGCCGACAGATAATTGCAGCTTCTGAAAACCCTTCCAGAAAACCCCTATATGGCGGAGAACTTTCAGACTGGAAACCGGTATGTGGTCTGGCCTTGAATCTTCCCGATAATACATCAGACAAGCATATTCGCCAGTTTTTTGAAACACATTTCAAGGCCTTTGAAGTCCATGATCCTGATTTGCCAAAAGGCCTGATTACCGGATATTATGAACCTGAAGTAACCGGCAGTCTGAAAAAATCTGAAAAACTCCATGTGCCGGTTTATTCACGCCCGGCTGATCTGATCGCCTTTGATTCTGCCCAGAGTAAAATCGCCGGGGTTAAATATGGGCGGCTTCAAAACTCAAGACCTGTACCATATTACACCCGTCGCCAGATTGAAGAAGGGGCTATCAGCAATCAGGGTCTTGAGCTGTTATATCTGTCTTCATATGCTGATGCGTTCTTTATGGCTGTGCAGGGGTCAGGCCGGGTAAGGCTGGAAGATGGTTCAGCCATCCGCCTGGCTTATGCTGGCAAGACCGGGCGAAAATATACCGCAATTGGCGCCGTGCTGGTAGCAGATGGCCAGATTGAAAGAAAAGACTTGTCGATGCAGACAATTCGCAAATGGATGCAGGAACATCCTGACAAGGCACGACAGTTGATGTGGAATAACAAGTCCTTTGTTTTTTTTAGAAAACTGGAGAATTCTCGGTCTTCATCCGGTCCTGTTGGCGCCCAATATGTTCCTTTAACAGCCAGAACCAGTCTGGCGGTTGACAGGCGATACTGGGCATTTGGCACACCTGTCTGGCTGGAAACCAGCATCAGAACAACAAAACAGGCTGAACGTTTTGATAATCTGATGATAGCGCAGGATACCGGCTCAGCCATCAGGGGATATAATCGCGGCGATATTTTTTTTGGATCGGGAAAAGAAGCAGCGATTCTGGCCGGTCACATGAGTTCCCCGGCTCGTATGGTAGTGTTCTTGCCAGATACTCTGGCTGAGAGGATAGCCAGATAAGCCGATGACCAAACACAAGAAAAATATAGTCCCTGATTTTGAATTATGGAACCGGGTTGCTGCTACAGTTGATCCCATGCACCAGGATTTGAACCTGCAATTGCAAAAGCTGGAGAGCCATCCTCCAAAACCAGCGGCAAAACAATCTGCAAAGCCCAAAACTGGCAGGCAGTCCAATAAAATCCCGTCAAGAGCTACCACGCCATCGGTCATGATATCCACCGGGCTTGACCGGCGCACGGAGCAAAGGCTGACACGCGGCAAAATTGCCGTTGATTGCCGTATTGATCTGCATGGTGACAATCTTGAAACTGCACGCCACCGCCTGCATAAATTCCTGCTCAATGCCTATCAGCAGGGCAACCGTACTGCCTTGGTAATAACCGGCAAGGGAACCTCTGGCTATACCCGCCATACGCTGCATTCACGCGAATATCATGCAACTCCCGACTGGACCGGAAGATTGCGCCAGATGGTTCCTAACTGGCTGTGTGAATATGATTTTAATCCGCTGGTTTCCGGTTTCCAGCCCGCCCATCCCAAACATGGCGGGGGTGGTGCATTTTATGTGCGTATCCGCAATGTCCGAAAAAGGAGGCGCTGATAATGACACCATTTGGCGAACGTATCAGGCAATTGCGAGCACAAAAGCAGGTTACACTTAAACAGATGGCACAGGAAATAGGTGTTACCTCAGCTTACCTGTCAGCGCTTGAACATGGAAAACGCGGTCGGCCAAGCTGGTATCTGGTACAGCGAACCATAAGCTATTTTAATATTATCTGGGATGAGGCCGAAGAGCTTGTAAGGCTGGCCCGGATATCGCATCCAAAAATAACCATTGATACCAGCGGCCTGTCCCCACAGGCAACGAGGCTGGCAAACGCCCTGGCTGACAGAATAGACAGTCTGTCACTTAAAGAGCTGGATGAATTACTGTCAATTATTGAGACTGAACCTAAAGAATGAACTTGGAAAGATCCATATTGCGTGCCAGATCGCCAATATGTTCATTCACATAATCAACATCCACATTGACAGTATCACCAGAGCGGTCGGTTGCTGTAAAATTGATTTCATCCAGAACCCGCTCCATTACGGTTTGCAACCGTCTGGCGCCAATATTTTCAACAGCTGAATTTACCTGAACAGCAATATCAGCCAGCGCATCTATCGCGTTTTCACTAAATTCCAGGGTTACACCTTCGGTTGCCAGCAGTGCCTTGTACTGCTTTATCAGACTGGCTTCCGGCTCGGTCAATATGCGTTTGAAATCATCCTTGACCAGCGCGCGCAACTCAACCCGGATAGGCATTCTACCCTGCAATTCAGGCAGCAGGTCAGAAGGCTTGGCTACATGAAAGGCACCTGATGCAATGAACAATATATGATCGGTTTTCACCGTACCATATTTGGTGGAAACATTAGTACCCTCAAGCAAGGGCAGTAAATCGCGTTGCACACCTTCACGGCTGACATCACCACCCTGGCGTTCAGAGCGGGCACAAACCTTGTCTATTTCATCAAGGAATACGATGCCGTTATTCTCTACAATATTGATAGCCTCTTCAACGATCTGCTCATCATCCAGCAATTTATCGCTTTCTTCGCTGATCAGCACTTCGTAAGAATCCTTGACCGACATTTTACGGGTTTTCATCTGCTGGCCCATGACCTTGCCCAGCATATCGGATATATTGAGCATGCCAACCGAAGCGCCGGGCATCCCGGGAATTTCAAAACTGGGCATTCCGCCACCAGTATCGGCTACCTCAACCTCAATCATGTTTTCATCAAGCTGGCCTGAACGCAGTTTTGACAAAAATGACTGGCGCGTTGAACTGGAAGCATTTTCCCCAACCAGCGCATCAAGCACTCTTTGCTCAGCCGTTTCATGTGCCCTGGCTTTTACTTCTTCTCTGCGCTTGGTCCTGACCAGAGAAATGGAGGTCTCAACCAGATCACGGATCATCTGTTCAACATCGCGGCCAACATACCCAACTTCGGTAAATTTGGTGGCCTCAACCTTGATAAAAGGAGCATTGGCAAGCTTGGCCAGCCTGCGGGCAATTTCAGTTTTCCCAACACCGGTAGGCCCTATCATCAAGATATTCTTGGGCAGGATTTCTTCGCGCAGATCATCTGCAACCTGCTTGCGCCGCCACCTGTTGCGCAAGGCAATTGCAACAGCCCGTTTGGCATCATTTTGACCAATAATATACCGGTCAAGCTCTGAAACAATTTCTCTGGGGGAGAAGTCACTCATTATTTATCAATCTCATTCAGCAGCGTTGAGAATTTCAACGACAATATTTTCATTGGTATAAACACAGATATCAGCCGCAACTTTCATCGAACGCCGCACTATTTCTTCTGCATCAAAATCACTGTCAGCAAGGGCGCGGGCAGCAGCCAGGGCATAATTCCCCCCTGATCCAATGCCAATCATGCCAGCTTCCGGTTCCAGCACATCACCGGTTCCGGTAAGCACCAGCGAAACATTGGCATCAACCACGATCATCATTGCCTCCAGTCGTCGCAAATAACGGTCTGTGCGCCAGTCCTTGGCTAACTCGACACATGCGCGGGTCAACTGTCCTGGATATTGTTCAAGCTTTGTTTCAAGCCGTTCGAAAAGCGTCATGGCATCAGCTGTTGCCCCGGCAAAACCGGCAATAACATCACCGCCTGCAAGCGGTCGTACCTTGCGGGCATTGGATTTGATCACCGTATTTGCCAGTGAAACCTGACCATCTCCAGCCACCACAACCTTGCCACCCTTGCGCACGGTGAGAATGGTTGTTGCATGCCAGCTGTTACTGTTTTTTGATTGAGTCATAATCGCTCCTGATATCATATCCTTTCATTTAGTTGTTTCGCAGCTTAAATAAAACCCTTAAAGCATAAACTTTCTAACGTTTGCCAAACAGGCAAGACCTGCTAAAAGCAAAACGGTAAATCAAATGCCAGGAGCAAATGCAATGCGCACAGCAAATGTGGAACGCAACACCAGCGAGACAAAAGTCTCGGTTGAATTGAATTTGGATGGCACCGGTGTTTATGATGTCAGCACCGGTATCGGCTTTCTTGATCATATGCTGGAGCAGCTTTCCAAACACTCCCTGATTGATCTCAAATTGCGGGCTGAGGGTGATTTGCACATTGATATGCACCATACAACAGAAGATTGCGGTATTGCCATTGGTCAGGCATTTGCCAAAGCTGCAGGTGAGCGGCGTGGTATAAACCGCTTTTCCCAATGTTATTTGCCAATGGATGAAACCCTGTCACGGATTGCCATTGATGTCTCGGGTCGCCCCTATCTTGTCTGGAAGGTAGAGTTTGATCGTCCCAAAATTGGTGATATGGATACTGAACTTTTTCGTGAATGGTTCCAGGCATTTGTTCAAAATGCCGGTATAAGCTTGCATGTTGAAACCCTTTACGGAACAAACAATCATCATATTATTGAAAGCTGTTTCAAAGGTCTGGCCCGGGCCTTGCGACAGGCGATTGAAACAGATCCACGCCAGAAAGACATAATTCCATCAACCAAAGGCTCATTGAGCGGATAGTTTGTAAAGGCTGATTTTACCCATGAAACTATACACCATTCATTCCCGGCAGGAGGATCTTGGCTCCCTGACCGGCCTTGCCAATGATGTGGTACTGGTCAATGACGGCTTTAGCTGGTCGGCTCTGTTCCTGCCAACGGTCTGGTTTCTTGCCAAAAAAATGTGGATTGTGTTTGCCATATATCTGGCCCTGCAGGCAATAGTATTGAGTGCGGTCTATTATTTCTCCTGGCCGATGGCATTATTTTCTACCATAAAGTTTGCCGGGAACATCATTTTGGGCTTTGAAGGCAATGAGCTTTATCGCTGGAGTCTGGAACGGCAAAGATATCACGAGCAGGGGACAATCGCAGCCCGTGATCTGGTATCGGCTGAACACCGCTTCTTTTCATACATAACTTCCGGCAGAGCTCATAACCGCCGGGCTGGTGAAGCAAATTACGGGAATGCAGAATAGTGAAGACAGTAATTATTGATTATGGTTCAGGAAACCTTCGTTCGGCGCAAAAGGCGTTTGAGCGAGCTGCTGCATCTGCACAAATGGCAATGTCGGTAAGCCTTACATCAGATCCGGATGAAGTAGACCAGGCTGATAAAATAGTTCTTCCTGGCGTTGGTGCCTATCGTGACTGTCGCGACGGGATCAGGCGTCTTGATGGCATGTGGGAAGCAATTGAAAAAGCTGTTATTGCAGATTACAAACCGTTTTTTGGCATATGCGTCGGCATGCAGCTAATGGCTGATGTTGGTC
Organism: Hyphomicrobiales bacterium; assembly: GCA_026990765.1. Lineage (GTDB taxonomy): Bacteria > Pseudomonadota > Alphaproteobacteria > Rhizobiales > Aestuariivirgaceae > JALWJW01. The sequence goes on from JALXCV010000151.1 coordinate 50,465, forward strand.
TGGAACATGGAAGTACTGATGGCTTTGGCTGGATAAAAGGCAGGGTTGAAAAGATGCAACCTCAGGATACTTCTCTGAAAATCCCGCAAATGGGCTGGAATACCCTTGATCTGCACCATAATCATCCGGTGATGGCTAATATCAAAACCGGCCCGGAAGGTCTGCATGCCTATTTTGTCCACTCCTACCAGCTGGTTCCTGAAGATGATGCTGACTTGATTGCAACCACTGATTATGGTGGACCGGTTACGGCTATTGTTGCCACAGATAATCTTGTCGGTACTCAGTTTCATCCTGAAAAGAGCCAGAAGCTTGGTCTGGCAATGATTGAAAACTTCCTCAAATGGAAATGCTGAACCCATGATATTATTTCCCGCAATTGACTTGAAAGACGGCCAGTGTGTACGCCTCAAATTAGGCGACATGGATCAGGTAACGGTGTTTAACGACAGCCCCGGTGATCAGGCAAGACAGTTTGAAGCTGCCGGGTTTGAATGGCTGCATCTTGTTGATCTGAACGGGGCTTTTGCCGGTAAACCGGTTAATGGTGATGCAGTTGAAGAAATTCTTGCTGCAACCAGCCTGCCCTGTCAGCTTGGTGGTGGTATCCGCGATCTTGCGACAATTGAAATGTGGCTTGACAAGGGAATTGCCAGGGTAATTTTAGGGACAGTAGCGGTACGAAACCCGGAACTGGTCAAGCAGGCCTGTTCAGCTTTTCCCGGTAAAGTCGCTGTTGGCATTGATGCCAGGGATGCAAAAGTTGCAGTTGAAGGCTGGGCTGAAACCTCAAGCATGACAGCCATTGAAATGGCAGCAAGATTTGAAGATGCCGGAGCCTGTGCAATAATCTACACAGATATAGACCGTGATGGCATTCTCAAAGGTATTAATTTCAAATCTACTCTCGAACTGGCAAACTCCACTTCAATACCGGTTATTGCCAGTGGTGGACTGGCATCTATCAGGGATATTGAACGACTGGTAGAAAAGGATTGCGACAAGCTGCTTGGTGCCATATCGGGCAGAGCCATATATGATGGAAGGCTTGACCCAGCCGCTGCCCTTCAACTGATCAAACAATCAAAGGTTAGAACCAATGCTTAAAGCCCGGGTAATACCCTGCCTTGATGTTAAAGACGGGCGCGTGGTAAAGGGAATAAATTTTGTCGACCTGCGCGATGCCGGCGATCCGGTAGAAATCGCCAAGGCATATGATGCAGCAGGTGCTGATGAATTGTGTTTTCTTGACATAACAGCCTCACATGAAAAACGCGGTATCATCCTTGATGTGGTTCGCCATACTGCCGAGCAGTGTTTCATGCCGCTAACCGTTGGTGGTGGAGTAAAAGAAGTTGAAGATATCCGCCAGCTTTTATTGGCAGGTGCTGACAAGGTTTCAATCAATACGGCAGCGGTTAATAATCCTGAGCTGATCGAGCAGGCCGCAAAGCGCTTTGGCAGCCAGTGCATTGTTGTTGCCATTGATGCCAAACAGGTATCAGCAGAAGGTGAGCCATTAAAATGGGAAATTTTTACACATGGTGGCCGCACCCATACCGGAATTGATGCAATTGAGTTTGCCAAAAAAGTGGTTGCGCTTGGAGCAGGCGAGATATTGCTGACTTCCATGGATCGCGATGGTACAGGCATAGGTTTTAATATTGAACTTACCCGGGCAATCTGTGATGCGGTGAATGTGCCGGTTATTGCCAGTGGCGGTGTGGGAACTCTTGATCATATGGTTGATGGCATCAAACTGACCGGTGCAACAGCAGTACTGGCAGCATCTATTTTTCATTTTGGCACCTTTACCATTGCTGAAACCAAGGCCCATATGGCAGCAAACGGAGTACCGGTTCGTCAGGATCCGGGCAATTGAGAAATAACAAATCATGACAGAAACCAGACAGATACTTGACCGGCTGATTGAGACAATCGATGCTCGCAAAACTGCGTCACCCGCTGAATCCTATACAGCCCATCTGTTATCGAGTGGTATTGAAAAATGTGCCAAGAAGTTTGGTGAAGAAGCTGTTGAAACAGCTCTGGCTGCCATGACCGGAGACAGGCAGCATATTGCTTCTGAAGCAGCCGATGTGATGTATCATCTGCTGGTATTGCTTGCCGCCAGTGATGTTTCATTTGATCAGGTTCTGGAAAACCTTGAGGCTCGCACCTCCCGCTCAGGCCATGCAGAAAAAGCCTCCCGGTCGCTGCATCAGGATAAATAATCAACAATGCACTCCTCCGGCCCCTCTCCCTATCGCAGATTCACCCGTGATCAATGGGCCAAACTGCGCGATGATATGCCCCTTACCCTGACAGCTGATGAGCTTGATGAGCTGCGCGGTCTTAATGATCGCGTTAACATGGATGAGGTCGTAGCGGTATATCTGCCCCTGTCACGTCTGTTGAGTCTTTATGTGGCCGCCAGACAAAAGCTGTTCAGGGCTACCCAGAAATTTACCCATGCCGGTGATCGAAAAGTACCCTATATAATTGGTATGGCCGGTAGTGTTGCAGCCGGTAAAAGCACTATGGCCCGTGTTCTCAAAACCCTGCTGGCCCGCTGGCCTGATCATCCCAAGGTTGACCTTATTCCAACTGACGGGTTTTTGCTGAATAACGCCACTCTGGAACGTGACGGGCTGATGAACCGCAAAGGTTTCCCGGAAAGCTATGATGTACGCAGTCTGTTGCAGTTTCTGTCAGATATCAAGGCTGGCAAGAAAAATGTAAGTGCTCCGGTATATTCACACCTTGTCTATGATGTGATTGAAGGCCAGTCGATTGTCATCGATCAGCCTGACATTCTTATCGTAGAGGGTTTGAATGTCCTGCAAACCGGGCGCCCGCCAAAGGATGGCCAGGCCATACCCTATGTTTCAGACTATTTTGATTTTTCAATCTATATTGATGCGGATGAAGAAGATTTGCGCGACTGGTATGTAAATCGTTTCTTCACTTTGCGAGAGACGGCTTTTCAGGACCCGAAATCATATTTTCATCGCTATGCAAAATTGTCAGATGCAGAAACTTCCCAAACAGCCAACCGCATATGGGATACAATCAATCTGGTAAATCTGCGAGACAATGTTCTCCCGACCCGCCAGCGGGCTGATCTGATAGTTCGCAAGGAAGAAAACCATCTGATCAGCACCATGTATTTGCGGCGATTATAACAGACCGTTTTCTTCAGCCAGAGCTTTAAGAGATGTCCTTGGTCGGGCGCCAATATGAGAAATGATTTCACTGGCGCATAAAGCACCAAGCCTGGCACAGCTTGCATTGTCCTTACCCATTGTATAGCCGGTAAGAAAACCGGCAGCAAACAGATCACCAGCCCCTGTTGTATCGACTACACTATCAATTTTAACTGCCTCAACCACATGAACTTCATCGGCTGTGACAATAACACTGCCAGCAGCGGATCGAGTCAAAACAGCAAGTTTGCAATCCTGTCTTGCAGCCTGCATGGCATCATCAAAACTGCTTACCTGATAAAGTGATTTAATTTCATCCTCATTGGCAAACAGGATGTCAACATCTGAACTGATCAGATCACGGAAACTGTCCCTGTGTCTGTCGACACAGAATGAATCGGAAAGTGACAGGGAAACATCACGTCCGGCATCACTGGCAATGGCGGTGGCTTTTTTGAAAGCTTTTTTGGCCTCTTCCGGATCCCACAAGAAACCTTCAAGATAGGTAATACTGGCTGAACGCACCAGATCTTCATCAATCTGGTCAGGGCCAAGCAGAACGCAGGCACCCAGAAAAGTATTCATCGTGCGCTCGCCATCTGGTGTAATCAGAATGATTGAACGGGCAGTCTCTGGCCCTGCATTTGATGGCGGGGTTGGAAAGTTCACACCTGCCGATGTTATATCATGCCTGAATACATCGCCAAGCTGATCATCTTTAACCATACCGATAAAGGCACCTGTTCCACCCAGTGAGCTGATACCGGCAATACTATTGGCAACTGAGCCACCGGAAACTTCAATCCCCGGTCCAAGCGCTGCATACAAGTCTCTTGCCTGATTTTCATCAATAAGGTTCATCGAACCTTTGACGATGCCTCGTTCTTCAAGGAAAGAATCCTCAACATTTGACAATACATCCACAATGGCATTGCCAATCCCCAGTACATCAACTGTTGATTCCATAATCTATATCCTGTTTTGTGATTATTCGGCTGATTTGATTTCGCCGGGAGTATAGGCATATTTATGAATAAAACAACTGCTCCGACTTGTCATTTACGGGTTGAATAACTATTTAAATCCTATCAACACACAAAGAACCGGGAAACATGATAGCAGCAGCCTTGCGTGCCCTTGAAGATGTATTGTCACCAGCTTTCAGGAAAGTTTTGTGGCGATCAATTGGCTTGACCATTGCCCTGTTTGCCGGAATTTTACTGGCTGTTGAAACAGGTATTTCCTTTATGACTGCTTTTCCCTGGCCATGGCTGGGGACTGTACTGGCCGTTGCTACGGGTCTTGGAATATTTGCGGCGTTTATATTTCTTATGGCCCCTGTAACTGCTGTATTTGCCGGATTCTATCTGGATGAAATTGCTGAAATAGTTGAAACCCGCGATTATGCTCAAGACCTGCCAGGTCGGCCAATATCTGCAATGACAGGTGCAATCATTGCCGTTCAGTTCGGATTACTGGTTCTGCTGGTCAATCTGTTATTGCTGCCGACATTATTTTTTGGCATCGGAGCAATTTTGATGCTGATAGCCAATGCCTATCTGTTGGGCCGGGAATATTTCTCCATGGTAGCCATGCGCCATATGCCAGTTCGTGATGCTGCCATGCTGCGCAAGGCCAATACCGGCAGAATTTTCACGGCCGCATTCATACCTGCTGCAATTGCCATGATACCGGTAGTAAATATTCTGGTTCCCTTATTTTCAACATCGTATTTTGTGCATATTTTCAAAAAAATAATCCATGATCAATAATTGGTCTTGTCGGGGAACCCGCAAAGATCATTGATGATACATTTAACGCAATCTGGTTTGCGGGCCTTGCATACATAGCGTCCATGCAAAATCAGCCAGTGATGAGCATTGAGCTTGTATCTGTCAGGAATGGCTTTCAACAGGCCTTTTTCAACTTCCAGCGGGGTTTTCCCAAAGGCTATACCGGTTCTGTTACTGACCCGAAACAAATGTGTATCAACCGCAATGGTTGGCTGTCCAAAACAGATATTCAAAACCACATTGGCAGTTTTCCTGCCAACACCCGGTAAACTTTCCAGTTCTTTGGCTGTACGGGGCACTTGTGAATTGTATTTTTCAACAAGTGTTTTTGACAGGCCAATTACATTTTTAGCCTTGTTGCGATAAAGGCCTATGGTCTTGATATAATCTCGAACCTTTCTTTCTCCCAGAGCCAGCATTTTTTCAGGGGTGTCAGCAACTGCAAATAGTGATCTGGTTGCTTTATTCACGCCTTTATCTGTTGCCTGGGCTGATAACACCACCGCCACCAGAAAGGTAAAATCATTGACAGATTCCAGCTCACCCTCAGGTTCAGGGTCATTGGCTGCAAAGCGGGAAAAGATTTCATTGACAATTTTTGCCGACAGTTTTTTGCGTCTGGCCATATGTGCAGTATCCACCAGTTTGGGTAAAAGTTGTTTTGGTAATAATTCAGGTTAAACCAGATGACTGCCGGGAACAAGAAACGGGTGGCATCTTGTCTGAAACCGGCTATCATTATTCTATGAACATGAAAAATGATGACAAAAACACCGATGATTACCAGACAGTCTGCAAGGTAATAGAAACCATTTCCGAAAATTGGCGATCACAACCAGGGCTTGATGAGCTGGCTGATTCAGTTGGTTTAAGCCCGTTTCATCTGCAGCGTCTGTTCTCGCGCTGGGCAGGCATCAGTCCCAAGCAGTTCCTGCAGGCAATAACTCTTGATCATGCCCGCAACATGCTAAAGGATTCAGCAACCCTGCTTGATGCCGCCTATGAAACCGGTTTGTCTGGGCCGGGGCGTTTGCATGATCTGTTTGTCAGCCATGAAGGCATGAGCCCGGGTCTCTACAAGAAAAAGGGTGAGGGTTTATGTATCAATTATGGCTTTCATCCCTGCCCGTTTGGAACAGCTATAATAATGGCAACCGAAACTGGTCTCATCGGGCTTGCATTTGCTGATAATGGTGGTGAAACCACAGCCTTTGAAGATATGAGTGCCAGATGGCCAAATGCACGATTTGTACATTCACAAGCTTTCACAGCACCTTATACAGGGCAGATATTTGGTCCTTCGGGGGCAAATTCAGGCCAGCCTTTGCGACTGACATTTATTGGAACAGATTTTGAAATCAGGGTCTGGGAGACCCTGTTGAAGATACCAATGGGGCGAGCTGTTTCCTACAGCGATATAGCCAGCCATATTGACCGGCCCCGGGCAGTGCGTGCAGTTGGAACCGCTGTTGGTAAAAACCCGCTATCTTTTGTTGTACCCTGTCACCGGGTTTTGGGCAAAACCGGCTCCTTGTGCGGCTATCACTGGGGGATAACCCGCAAGAAAGCTATTCTTGGCTGGGAAAAGGGACAATTATCAAGGATTTAATCCAGTACCTTCTTTGATACCACGCCGCCCTTTTCATCCAGTTCATAGATTATTGGCACACCGGTTGCTATTTCCATTCCGACAATTGCTTCACCGCTAAGACCTTCCAGTGACATGACCAGCGCCCGCAATGAGTTGCCATGTGCAGAAACCAGTATCTGACCACCTTCCAGCACTCTGGGTTTGATCACATTTTCATAATAGGGCAGTACTCTTTCTGCAGTGTCTTTCAGGCTTTCACCGCCTGGGGGCGGTGTATCATATGAGCGGCGCCAGATATGTACCTGCTCCTCGCCCCACTTCTTTCTTGCATCATCCTTGTTAAGACCGATCAGATCACCATAATTGCGTTCATTCAGCGCCAGATCATATTTGGTATCGAGTCCGCTCTGGCCAAGCTCTTTCAACATCAGCTCCAGCGTATGATGAGCTCTAACCAGTTCACTCGTATAGGCAAGATCAAACTTGAAACCAAGCTCAGCCAGCTGCTTGCCGGCTCTGATAGCCTCTTTTATACCCTGTTCTGTCAGATCCGGATCAGCCCATCCGGTAAACAGGTTCTTCATGTTCCATTCGCTTTGGCCATGTCTTACAAGTACTAGAGTGCGTTGCATCAGTTAAATCCGTTCTGATAGTTCAGTTTTTCAAATTAAGGACATCGGTCATATCATATAGACCGGGTTTTTTATCAAAAGCCCATTTAGCTGCCTTGAGCGCGCCATGAGCAAAAATATCGCGTGACTGGGCCCGATGTTCCAGCCTTATCATTTCATCCGGCCCGGCAAAAATTACGCTATGTTCACCAACCACACTGCCACCACGTAATGTTGCAAATCCGATTGCACCTTCAGGTCTGGCTCCTGTATGTCCATCACGGCTGCGAATCGAATTTTCCTCAAGCTCAATATCACGACCCCTTGCCGCAGCTTCTCCCAAAAGCAGAGCAGTACCAGATGGTGCATCAATCTTGTGGCGATGGTGCATCTCGACGATTTCAATATCAAAATTAACATCAAGAGTAGCTGCGATATTGCGCACTGCTGCGGCCAGAACATTAACCCCGAGACTCATATTACCGGATTTGACAATACGGGCATGGCGGGCAGCCGCCTCAATACTGGCCTGATCGGTGCTGCTGAAGCCGGTAGTACCGATCACATGCACAATTCTTGCCTGTGCCGCCAGTTCAACCATGGAAACACTTGCAGCTGGAATCGTAAAATCAATCAGCCCGTCAATATGGGTAAACAGTTCAAGCGGCTTATCGGTAATGCTGACATTGATCTCGCCAATTCCTGCCAGTAATCCGGCATCATGCCCGATATGCGGGCTGCCCGGTGATTCGATCGCTCCGGCAACCTCGCACCCGTCAGTTTCATGTATTACCCGGATCAGGGTCTGGCCCATACGGCCACCGGCCCCGGCTATGGCTATTTTCATATTGTTCATTGCTTTACCTCTTTACCGGCAGACTAACCGCGCAATACCCCGCCAGTTGCCTTTCCAACCTTGTCGATAATCTTTTTTGATACAGTTTCGATATCTTCATCGGTAAGGGTCTGGCTGTCTGGTTGCAGTGTAACCTCAACCGCCAGTGACTTTTTACCCTCTCCAACAGATTTACCAACAAACAGGTCAAAGACACTGACATCACTGATCAGTTTTTTATCAGCCCCGCGTACTGCCTGAACCAGTTTGCCTGCAGCAATATCTTCATTCACAATGAAGGCAAAGTCGCGTTTCACAGCCATGAGATCTGAAATATTCAGGGCACCACGCGCCGATGTTTTGCGTTTCGGTGCCGGAATATTGTTAATGACCATCTCGAATCCACAAACCGGACCCTTGATTCCCATTTTCGCCAAAACCCCTGGATGCAGTTCACCAAACCAGCCAAGCTGATTTTTCGGACCAAGTTGCACAGTTCCGCAACGACCTGGGTGATACCATTCAGGTCCACCCTGTATGATCTGCACTGAATTAACCGGCGCACCCGCTGCTGCCAGTGCCTGCATAATATCGGTTTTGGCATCAAAACTGTCTACTGCCCGGTTTGGGCCGGCCCAGTGGCGCGGTGAATCAAATCCGGTTCTGATTGCAGCAGCCCGCAATTCCTCCTCATCAGGTTCAAGCCCTTTATAGGTCTGACCAAGTTCGAACAACCTTACATCAGGATAACCACGGGCATGATTGCGACCGGCAGCTGCAATAAGATTGGGCAGCAGGGAAGGGCGCATATCAGACAATTCAACCGAGATAGGATTGGCAAGTTTCAGACATTCATCGCCACCACCAAACATTACGGCCAGCTTTTCCGGCAGGAAGGAATAGGTTACAGCTTCATGCAGACCCCGCCCAGCAAGACAGCGTCTGGTTTTCAACATCCGGCGCTGTTGCAGATTCAATACCGGCTTTGCAACCGCATCTGAACGAGGCATGGCAACTGGTTCGATAGTATCGAGTCCGGCAATTCGGCAAACCTCTTCCACCAGATCAGCCTCACCATTTACATCTGGTCTCCATCCGGGAACAGAACATTCTAGCCCATCAGATTTTTCAGTAACTGCAAATCCAAGATCAGTCAGAATCCTGGCCTGTTGTGACAATTTTATATCCAGTCCACCAAGGGTTTTGACTCGAGACGAGCGAAGAAAGAATGAGCGTGAATAGTCCGGCATTTTGCCTGCAATCACAAGATCAGATGCTTCACCGCCACATAATTGCAGAATCATTTCCGTTGCAAGTTCGGCCCCGTCAAATGTAAAGCCGGGATCAACACCCCGTTCAAATCTGTAACGAGCATCAGAAATTATATTGAGCTTGCGGCCCGTAGTAGCAGTTCTGATCGGATCAAACAGTGCAACTTCCAAAAACACATTTATGGTTTCATCACTGCACCCGCTATCCATACCGCCCATGATTCCGCCAAGCGCCTGTGGACCAGCAGCATCAGCAATAACAGTCATGCTGTCATCAAGCTCATAAGTCTTTTCGTCAAGAGCGTTGATTTTTTCACCATTCCTTGCCATGCGAATGGTGATATTGCCATCAAGCTTGTCGGCATCAAACACATGCAATGGTCTTGCATGAGCAAATGAAACATAGTTGGTGATATCAACCAGAGCAGAAATCGGTCTTAGACCAATTGCCCTTAACCGGCGCTGCAGCCATTCAGGTGATGGTCCGTTTTTGATATTTCTGAAATAGCGGCCAATAAATAACGGGCATGCCTTATTATCATCATCCAGATCGATAGAAACGCTGATATCAGAGCTAAATTCTCCAGATACCTTGTTAATGATCAAAGGTTTGAGAGTGCCAATACCCTTTGCTGCCAGATCACGGGCAACACCATAAATACCAAGAGCATCAGGGCGATTGGGGGTAATTGCAATATCAAATACCGGATCATCAATGCCCAGTGCTTCTGCTGCAGAAGTGCCAACTGCATGGTCACCTTCAAGTTCGATAATACCGTCATGTTCATCCGAGATCATCAATTCACGCTGCGAGCACATCATGCCGGCTGATTCAACACCTCGAATAATACCTTTTTGCAAATCCACACCGGTGCCGGGAATATAGGTTCCAGCGCCAGCAAAGATGCCAGTCAATCCGGTTTTGGCATTGGGAGCCCCGCAAACAACCTGTACCATGCCATTGGCCGTTTCAACATCACATACTTTAAGGCGATCAGCGTCTGGATGCTGGCGGGCCTCGATTATTTTTCCCACGCTAAAGCCTGACAGAGCTTCGCCCGGATTTTCCAGCCCTTCAACTTCCAGCCCGATATCATTAAGAGCTGTAACCAGCTGTTCAACGGTTGCATCAGTTTCCAGATAATCTTTCAGCCAGGAGAGTGTAAACTTCATGACAGACCTCCCGCTAATGTAGGAACATTGAGGGTTGAAAACCCGTAATGGCGCAACCATCGCAAATCGGTTTCAAAAAAGGCGCGCAGATCAGGAATGCCATATTTCAGCATGGCAATCCTGTCCAGTCCCAGCCCGAAAGCAAAGCCCTGCACCTTGTCAGGATCATGTCCGCCAGCTCGTATGACATTTGGATGCACCATGCCGCTGCCCAGAATTTCCAGCCAGTCATCACCAACCCCGATTTTTACCTGCCCGTCCTGCCAGGAGCAGTTAATGTCTACTTCCATCGATGGCTCGGTAAACGGGAAGTGTGATGATCGAAAACGCATCTTGACTTCATCGGTTTCAAAAAATGCCTTGCAGAACTCTAATAGACACCATTTGAGATTGCCCAGATGAGTGGTTTCATCCAGAACCAGCCCTTCAATCTGATGGAACATCGGAGTATGTGTCTGGTCTGAATCACAACGGAAAGTACGCCCCGGCGCGATAATGCGGATTGGCGGCTGCGATTTCTCCATTGTGTGTATCTGCACCGGTGATGTGTGAGTACGCAAGACCTTGCGCGAACCATCCGGCCCCGGGTTGAAATAGAAAGTATCATGTTCCTGGCGTGCTGGATGTTCATCAGGAATATTCAGCGCCCCGAAATTATACCAGTCAGATTCAATATGTGAGCCTTCAGCAACTGAAAAACCCAGATCACCAAAAATCTGTACAACTTCTTCCCAGACCTGCGATACGGGATGAATGCTGCCGGTCTGTACAGGCCGGTGCGGCAAGGTTACATCCACAATCTCTGTCAGCAACCGTTCCTCAAGTGCTGCTGCCTGCAACTCGTCACGTCTGGCAGCAATGGCATCAGCAATAACGCTCTTTAGTGCATTCAGTGACTGGCCTGCTGCCTTGCGCTCGTCAGGAGCCATTGCTCCCAAACCTTTCATGCGTGCGGAAATGCTGCCCTTTTTGCCAAGAGCGCCAATGCGTATCTGCTCAAGCACATTATCATCACCCGCTGCGGTAATTTCCGCCAGCAATGTGGTTTGCAGTTGCTCTATATCGGGTTGTTCAGCCATATTATCCTCTCCGGGAATGTGCCAAAACAAAAAAACCGGATACATCAGCCCTGTCGACTTAATCGACAGATGCGGTGATGGACCCGGCAAAATGAAGTAATGACCGGGCAGAAACTACCCGGTTCGGCATGCTATTGAAGCGCAGCCCGGGCCTGATCGACCAGAGCCTTGAAAGCTTCAGGCTCGCGCACCGCAAGATCAGCCATAACTTTACGGTCAATCTCGATACCTGCTTTGCTGAGCCCGTTGATAAATCGTCCATATGTCATATCGTGCTGGCGTGCAGCAGCATTGATACGCTGAATCCACAATGAACGGAAATTGCGCTTGCGCTGGCGCCGGTCGCGATAAGCATACTGGCCAGCCTTTTCGACTGCCTGTTTGGCAACCCTGAATGTATTTTTACGACGGCCATAATAGCCCTTTGCGGCTTTTATAACTTTTTTATGCCGGGCGTGGCCGGTTGTTCCGCGCGTTGTACGTGCCATGGAACCTGTCTCCTTGGAATTATCTTATCTGGTAGCTTTATCAGCTGTTGGGCATGAATTTACGGATGATCTTTGCATCTGCATCTGAAAGGATCTGCGTTCCGCGCAAATTGCGAATCTGCTTGTTGGTACGCTTGATCATGCCGTGCTGCTTTTTAGACTGGCTTCCACGGACCTTGCCTGATGCGGTAAGCTTGAACCGCTTTTTGGCAGAGGATTTTGTCTTCATCTTGGGCATTTTGCTTTCCTTTGATTAAAACTGCTCTGGTATTAAGCATTTGAAGCTGCCACGGCATGCCCTTGAATTATCAAGGCCGGGCAGCTCTGAACGATGCGCTTTATATGGTGCAATTACACAAATTGCAACCATTATGGCGAAAGATTCGTATCTGTATTAATGGTCACACTACCTTGGAGCCAGGATCATGGTCATCTGACGACCTTCCATCTTGGCCATGGTTTCGATTTTGGCAATTTCGGCCATATCTTCTTCAACCCGCTTCATCAGCTCCCGGCCAAGCCCTGTATGGGCCATTTCACGGCCACGAAAGCGCACAGTGACTTTAACCTTGTCACCCTTGTCAATAAACTTGGATGCAGCTTTCATTTTGGTCTGATAGTCGTGGGTATCAATTCCCGGGCGCATTTTGATCTCTTTGACTTCGATCACTTTTTGCTTCTTGCGCGCTTCATTGGCTTTCTTTTGAGCCTGGAATTTGAACTTGCCGTAATCAAGAACCTTGCAAACAGGTGGCCTTGCGGTGGGTGATACTTCAACCAGATCAAGTCCGGCATCAAATGCGATGTCCAGACCTTCCTGAACGCTCATTACTCCGCGCTGCTCACCCTGTTCATCAATTACAAGAATTTGTTCGGCTTCAATTTTATCGTTGACGCGCGGTCCGTCATCACGAGGTCTTACCGGCGCCCTGTGTGGTCTGCGAATAACAATGTCTCCTTTTTTTCGTTGCTTTCATTATCATACTACCCCAAGACAACATGAAATTACCACGTTAATCTGCATATGACATGCCAATAACCTGCCTGCATCACAACTTCAAGCAACCTTTGGCTAATAAGCTATGAAAATTACAGGAAAAACATGATTAAACCGCTTTTTTTCACTTCCAAAGCTAAAATTTCTATCGCTTACCTGCATGATGGACCAACAGATACCGCATCCAGCAGCACCGGTATGTTCTGGCTGGGCGGGTTCATGTCAGATATGCGCGGTTCAAAAGCAGAAATAATTGCCGAATATGCCCGAACCGGCAAGCGTCCCTTTATGCGCATGGATTATTCCGGCCATGGTGAATCATCCGGCAAATTTGCCGATGGCACCATTTCGCGCTGGCTTGATGAGGCTGTCAGCGCATTCCAGCTTAAAACCAAAGGTCCGCGCATCATAATCGGCTCCAGCATGGGTGGCTGGCTGGCTTTGTTGCTATATCGTTACTTGCGGGAAAATGCTGTCGATGATGCCAAACGCATAAAGGCTCTGGTGCTGATTGCACCGGCAGCTGATATGACCCAAAAGCTGATGTGGGACAAATATGATGCAACGGTCAGGCAATCACTTGTCGACAAGGGCTTGCATTACCAGCCATCGGACTATGGTGATGAACCTTATCTGATTACCAACGCACTGATTGAAGATGGTAAAAAACATCTCTTGATGCACCAACCTTTCAAGGTTGATTGTCCGGTAAGGATTTTGCAGGGGGAGGCAGACAGTGATGTTCCATGGCAACATGCAAAAGCCCTGTATGACATCATTGCAGGTAAGGATGTCTCATTCACTCTGGTAAAACATGGTGATCATCGACTGTCACGTCCCAATGATCTGCAAAATCTTTTAAGTGTGCTGGAAGCTTTAGCGGTTGCCGGTGATGGAAGGTAACAGTGCTTTTAGACCCTCGCGATAGGTCGGGTACTGAAATTCATAGCCAAGCTCGGTTTTTACTCGCTCATTTGATACCCGTTTTGATTCAGCAAAAAAACTCAAACCCATAGGAGTCATATCATCCGGGTTAAAGGCGATTTCTTCAGGCGGTTCCATATTGAGCAGTCTGGCGGCATAGGTGACAACATCCTGCGGCGGGACAGCCTCATCATCGCAAACATTATAAACCCGGCCCGGATTGGGTGCCTTGATCGATGCTTGCAAGATTGCGCACAGATCATCCACATGAATGCGAGAAAAGACCTGCCCAGGCTTGATCCGCCTTTTTGCTTTACCGGCAATCAGCTTTTCCAGCTGATTACTGCCCGGCCCATAAATGCCGGCCAGTCTGAAAATATGCACCGGTAATCCGCCAAGCTCGCATAATGACTGCCATTGTGCTTCAGCCAGCACCCTTTTGTCACCGCGCTCGGTTGAAGGTGATTCAGGGGTTGTTTCATCAACCAGACCACCTTGATGATCACCATAAACCCCGGTGGTTGAAAGATAACCAACCCAGTTGAATTGTCCCGCCCTATCCATCAGTTCACCTGCCATGGTGTGATAGACTATATCGCCTTCTACATTCGGTGGGATTGATAATAAAATATCGGTTACATCATCCAGTAAACTGGCGGCTACTGGTTCACTGCCATCAAATAATCGACAGTCAATTCCATCATCTGTTAGCCTTTGGCAGACTTCATTGCTGCGGCTGGTTCCTGAAATTCTGTAACCTTCTTTTGCCATTAAACCGGCAAATCTTTGTCCGGTATAACCAAGGCCAAAAACAAACAGATGTTTCACAATGCACTCCCATCCCATTCCTGCCTGACACTTGCAGCAGTTTCGCCAGCATAGTACCTGTCACGTATTCTGGCAAAGTCTCCATCATCCAGCAACTGCCTGATTGCCCACACAGCCATGGCCCGCACCAGTTCTGATTCATCAGCCAACAGTTTTTTTGCATGTTTTGCCAGTTCCACATCCTGTGAATTGCCAATGGCAATCAGAACATTGCGAACAAACTTGTTGCGCCCTATCCTTTTAACTGGTGAGCGGGAAAAGAACGATCTGAAAGCGGCATCATCAAGCCCGGACAGGAAATCCAGTCCCGGTGCCACAAGATCATCTCTGGCAATGAGCTTTTCTTCTTTGGCTTTCTGGGCAAACTTGTTCCATGGACAAACGGCCAGACAATCATCGCAACCATAAATCCGGTTACCCATGGGCTGGCGAAACTCAACCGGTATGTGGCCGCCATATTCTATCGTCAGATATGAAATACAGCGCCTGGCTTCCAGCTTGTAGGGACCGGCAAAGGCGCTGGTTGGACAGATGTTGAGACAGGCATCACAGCTGCCGCATCTGTCATTTTGCCGCTGGTCATGTGCAAGATTTGCTGTCGTCAAAATTGATCCAAGAAACAGCCATGAACCAAAATCCCCCGAAACCAGATTGGTATGTTTGCCCTGCCAGCCAAGCCCGGCCTTTGCCGCCAATGGTTTTTCCAGCAATGGAGCAGTATCGACAAACACCTTGACGTCCTGACCCGATCTGGATGCAAACCAGCCTGCCAGCTGTTTCAACCGACCCTTCATCAGATCATGATAATCCTTGTTCAGGGCATAAACAGAAATATTCCCGGTTGATTTAAGCTGTGTACGCAACAGCGGATCATTGTCAGGGCCATAATTGGTAGCCAGCATTATGGCAGTAACCGCATCATTCCACATGGCTTTGGGGCTTTTGCGCCGCTCCAGAGTGTCTTTCATCCATTTCATTTCGCCATGCCAGCTTCTGGCCACGAAATCATCCAGATGTTCTGATATTTCAGGGGCAAGCGTAACATCACATATGCCAACGGCATCAAAGCCCAGAGTACTTGCACGCTGTTTCAGCTCTTGCAGCAGTTTTTCAGGCATGATCTAAAAATCAAGATCGGCATAAATGCGCGGCGGTGGCATGTTGCGTATCTGGTCAGCCAGTATTGGTCTGAATGACCGCCGCGACTTGATACGCTGATACCATGCTTTTGCACGTTCATTTTCGCGCCATGGAACGTCACCCAGATAATCAAGGGTTGATAAATGTGCTGCTGCTGCAAAATCTGCCAGTGTCAGTTCATCACCGGCCAGCCAGTTTCGATCATCAGTCAATATACCGATATATTCCAGATGTGGCCTGATATTTTTAAGAGCCAAGCGAACCCGGTTCATATTTGGAGAACCGCCGCCAGCTTCTCGAGAAACAAACCGTCTTACCAGTTTTTCTCCAAGGATTGGAGCTGTGACTTCATGATGAAACTTGCCATCAAACCATGCAATCAACCGTCGTATCTCGGCCCGCTGTTCAGGATTTTCACCAAGTAATGACAATGATCGATCAACAAGTGTATCTTCAAGATACTCACCAACTGCTTCAATACCGGCTGCAACTGTTCCATCATCATCGACAAAAACCGGTAACAGCCCGGCTGGATTAAGTTGCAGAAACTCAGCCTTGTCATCCCATGGGCGTTCTTCGATTAGCTCGGCATCCCGGTGATATTCACCCAGCACCAGCCGGATGCGTCGGCAATAGGGATCAAGTGAAAAATGATAAAGTTGCGGCATAATTTATTTCTGGTTCAATACTCTTAAACTATTATGAAAGATAAATGCGCCTAAGTTGCGGCACCTGTTTGCGTTCACTATACAGAAAAGCAAGCATGATCCAACAGTGATTCGATCAGTATTAATTCAATAATGGGGCCATGATCAGGAATGTCAATTGAACAAATTATCATAATAGCCATTGTGCAGGGTATTACTGAGTTCCTGCCGATCTCCTCATCCGGGCATCTGGCCATATTATCTGATCTGGCTGGCTGGCCGGATCAGGGGCACGGTATTGATGTCATGGTGCATGTGGGTTCCTTGCTGGCTATCATCGTGTATTTCTGGAAAGATGTGCTCATGCTGCTTGCTGGTGGCTGGGATCTGGTCCGTGGACGCCTTACAGATCCAGCTCGCATGGCGCTTTATATTGTACTGGCAACCATTCCTGCGGTGTTTTTCGGTCTGTTTTTGGAAAAATCAGGTATGCTGGATGCTGTTCGAAGTGATGTTGTCACCAAATTCAAGATTATAGGCTGGAATGCAATCATATTTGGTGTTTTGCTATATGTAGCTGATATTGCAGGCAAAAGTACTAAAATCATGGAACATATGAAGATGAAGCCTGCCCTGACAATCGGGATTGCCCAGGCTTTTGCCCTGATACCGGGTACTTCACGTTCCGGTATTACCATGACCGCGGCGCGTCTGTTGGGTTTCAAGCGTCCAGAAGCTGCACGTTTTTCTTTCCTGCTTGGTATTCCCGCAATTGCCGGTGCCGGTGTTCTTACAATCAAAAAGGCAGTTGAAAGCGGAGCTGGCATATCATCAGATACCTATCTGGCCGCCGGGCTTACCTTTTTCTCTTCAATTACCGCCATTGCCATACTTATGACAATGGTCAAGCATATGAGCTTTCTGCCGTTTCTTGTCTATCGCCTGATGCTGGGAGGATTTCTCCTGTATATGGCATATTTCACTACCATGGGCACAGGTGCCTGATAAAAGACACCTGTTTGCCTGACCGGTCTGGTTGGGCTGCTATCAGATGGTTGAATCACCGGTTTCGCTGAACTGGCCCGATTTGCGATACCGGAACAGATATAGTGGAACATGTTCCTCGACAGTTTCCGGGATAATGCCAAGTCCCTCAAGATTGCGGCCACTGTCATTGGCTGCAGCACTGACAATATTGTCCCGCTTCAGCATTTTGACCTGCTCACGGGTCAGCATTGGATTTGGCATGAGACCCAGTACTGATCCGGCAAGTTCTGCCATAATCCATGGAACCGGCACCAGAAATCTTTTCCTCTCAACTGTTTTGAGAATAAACTGCAAAAGCTGTTCAAGGCTGTAAATCTGCGGGCCGCCCAGCTCATAGGTGACAGAACTTTCAGGTTGTAATTCAGTCAGCCGGGCAATGGCTTCACCAACATCACCGGCAAATACCGGCTGCAGTCTGGTGCCGCCGCCACCAATCAATGGTAAAACCATCGAGATCTTTGTCAGGCCGGCAAACAGGTTAAAGAAACGGTCTTCCTGGCCAAAGACTACAGATGGCCGGATGATGCTGGCATTTTCAAATTGTTGCAAAACCCGTTTTTCACCTTCAGCCTTGGAAATCCCGTACTGGCTGGGCGATCCTGCATCAGCGCCTATGGCTGACATATGGATAAAATTCTTAGCTCCTGCCTCTTTTGCATCACGGGCAACTATTTCAGCACCTTCCACATGGATGGATTCAAAGGTCTGTTCGCCTGAACAATCAAGAATGCCGGTAAGATTGATCACTGTGTCTGCACCAATACAGGCTGCAACCACTGATTCGCTGAAACGTACATTTGCCTGCACCGGCATGATCTGGCCGGGATCACCAAGCGGTTGTAAATGTTTGGCAAGGTCAGGCCGGCGCACCGCGATTCGCAAACGATGACCTTTCGCTGCCAGCGCCCGAACCACATAACGCCCGATAAAACCGGAACCGCCAAAAATAGTTATTAACTGCTTTTTCTGAATGCTCATAGCTGGCCTCACTGGAGTTTGCCCTTGATTGGCTTGTATCAATCAGACTTTTATAGCGCCGGGCGGGCAAAGCAAAGACTTTTATTCGCTATTTTTGATCATTTGACAACCATCCGGTTGACAAGCACACTATAAGCCATTTAAAGGAACGCCCTGTGCCCAGGTGGCGGAATTGGTAGACGCGCTAGCTTCAGGTGCTAGTGGCCGCAAGGTCGTGGAAGTTCGAGTCTTCTCCTGGGCACCAGACATATGACGCAAATTTTGTGTGATCTGTCAGGGGCCGGCCAGATACGAAAAGGATTATTATGGCAATCAAGCTCCACAAAGGTGACCTTCCAGACAATATTGACTGGGGAAAATCTGTCGCTATAGACACTGAAACTCTTGGACTTAATCCACATCGCGATAAATTGTGTCTGGTGCAATTATCAGCCGGTGACGGCAATGCGCATCTGGTGCAGGTTGACCGCAGCAATTATGATGCACCCAATCTTAAATCCTTGCTGGCCAATAAAGACATAACCAAAATCTTCCATTTTGCCAGATTTGATGTTGCAGTATTGAAAAAATATCTGGGCGTGGATGTAACACCGGTATATTGCACCAAAATTGCATCAAGGCTGGTTCGAACCTACACTGACCGTCATGGTCTTAAAGACCTTGTACGTGAAATGCTGGGTGTTGATATGTCAAAACAGCAGCAAAGTTCAGACTGGGGTCTGCCGGTATTGTCTGATGCGCAAAAACAATATGCAGCATCAGATGTTCTGTATCTGCATGAATTGCAGATCCGCCTTGATCAGATGCTGGCCCGTGAAGGTCGAACTGATCTTGCCAGGTCCTGTTTTGAATTTCTGCCGACGCGCACAGCACTTGATCTTGCAGGCTGGGCCGAACAGGATATATTCTCACATTCAGCCTGAATATGCCCGCTGATCAGGGAGCTTGTATGGCAAAGTCCGGTAAATTGCGAATACCCACAATACTTGCATGGATAGTCATGCTGGCAACAATCGGCCTGGGATTGACTTTCTTCATTCGGGCCGGGCTGTTTGCTGCACTGGTTAAACCGGATACGAAACCGGCAAAAACAGTCAGCAGTCCAAAATTGATAAAAACCGGAAAATCTACAATTAACGGTTTTGATTCAGATGGTCAGCCCTACAGGCTGACAGCACAATCCACCTTGCAGGATGCTGATAATCAAGACATTGTGAATATGAAGTTTGTAACCGGAATTCTGACCCAGAATGATGGCAAGCAGCTTACAGCAAAGGCCCTTGAAGGCAGATATGATACTGTTGCCAAACGCCTGCAGTTGACCAATCAGGTACAACTTGCCAAAAAGGGGGACTATACAGCTATCATGGACAAGGCCATGGTATTTCTGGATGAGAAGCGATTGCGTTCTGATGTGCCGGTATTTGTAACATTTGACCGCGGCACAATTTCCGCTAATGGAATGGAGATAACTGAAAATGGCAAACGTATTTTGTTTTTTAATCGCGTAAAGGCTAAATTCAGGCCGAAATCAACTGCTGATGAGTCAAAGCAAAACAGACAGGAATAACGATTATGATTAAATTCATTTTTATAATATTTGCAACTTTCATGTTTACAGCTGCTAATTTGCTGTCAGCAACCGCACAGACAACCGATAAAAAAATCAATACTGCCGAATTGTCAAAAGCCACAAAAGCCAAAAAGGACGTTGATATTGAATCTGATACCATGGAAATCCTTGATGACAAGAACAAGGCTATTTTTACCGGAAATGTGGACGCGGTTCGCTCTGATGTCAGGCTGAAGGCTGACAAGCTGGTGGCAGATTTTGTCAAGACCAAGGATGCCAAGGGTGAAGAACAAACCGAAGTTACCTATCTGCATGCAACCGGTCACGTCATAATTATTACTTCCAAGCAGCATATTACCGGGGCCTGGGCAAAAATGGATGTCAAGGCTGACAAGGCTGTTGTTGGCGGCAATGTGGTGGTCAAGCAGGACAACAGCATTGTTCGCGGCAAAAAACTTTTTGTTAATCTGAAAACCAACCATTCAGTAATGAAGGGTGGTCGCGTCAAGGGCAGCTTCAAGTCAAAAACCAAATAACTTTTGGATCATGTGATAAATTTTATCAGATGAATTCATCTAAAATTAATTATATTGGCAGGTAATGTGGTGAAGCGGACAAAGGAAAAAGCAGTGGCTCATGCAAGCGGAAAATCAAATTCGCGAGCTGCGGGTCAATCTGTACAATCAAGAAGTACAGGTGAAACCATTGCCACTGGCATTGATCCTGATCTGACGAGCGGTCTTGTGGCAACCGGGCTTTTCAAGAGCTTCAAGCGTCGCACTGTTGTCAAGGGTGTAAGTTTAACTGTCCGCCGTGGAGAAGCCGTTGGTCTTTTGGGCCCAAATGGTGCAGGTAAAACCACCGTGTTCTATATGGTCACGGGACTGATTGCGCCAGACAAGGGCATGATAGAGCTTGACGGGCGGGACATTACCCATTTGCCGATGTACCAGCGTGCACGGCTGGGAGTAGGGTATTTGCCGCAGGAAGCCTCGATTTTCCGGGGGCTGACGGTTGAAGAAAATATTCGCGCTGTTCTTGAACTCAATGTTCGGGGGAGAGAAAAACGCGATAGTAAGTTGAGTGAGTTGTTAGATGAGTTTCAGATTACCCACCTTAGGCATTCGCCAGCTGTGGCGCTGTCTGGCGGAGAACGTCGCCGTGTCGAAATCGCCAGAGCCCTTGCAGCCAACCCGAAATACATGTTGCTCGATGAACCCTTCGCCGGGATTGACCCAATTGCGATCAGTGATATCCGCAACCTGGTTCGACAGCTCACAGCTAGGGGAATCGGGGTGCTTATTACAGATCACAACGTTAAAGAAACCCTCGAGCTTATCGATAGAGCCCTTATCATACATGAGGGCTCGGTACTGATGGAGGGAACGCCGGGTGAGGTCGTGGAAAACCGGCAGGTGCGTTCGCTTTACCTTGGTGAAAGGTTCTCTCTGTAAGATCGCCTGACACAAGATGGATGTTTTAAGGAATGTAATTTTGAAACACCCTCTTTTACTGTTAGTATGCGGCCTGTTGAGGTCGTGGTGATTGAGTAACGAGAGCAATTATGGCGCTGACACAACGGTTAGAACTGCGCCAGGGTCAAACCCTGGTAATGACACCGCAACTGCAACAGGCCATCAAACTGTTGCAGATGTCCAATCATGAATTGCAGGAATTTGTTGAAGAAGAGCTGGAAAAAAACCCGCTTCTTGAACGCGGCGATGCCGATGTCTCTACACAGCCAGCTATCACACAATCTGAACCTGCTGTAACTGATACAGATGAATTACCGGTTCTGCCACTGGACAGTGAAGTAACAGCAACCCTTAACAGTCTTGATACTGATCTTGGCAATATCTATGCCGATGAAGCCAGAGTAGACAGGGATGACCGGTTGCGACCGGCCCAGATGGAACAATCATGGGGATCAGTTGGAACTTCAGGTTCTTCAGGCTCTTTTGAGCGCGATGGTATAAATTTTGAAAATGTCCTGTCACAGCAGGTCTCCTTGTCAGATTTTCTGGAGCAGCAATTATCACTCAGCCCGCTTGATCCTGCCGGGCGTATTATCGGCCATAATCTGATTGGCATGATTGATGAGGCCGGATATCTGGGAACGGATACTCAAACCGTGGCAGA
Source organism: Hyphomicrobiales bacterium (assembly GCA_026990765.1). Taxonomy (GTDB): domain Bacteria; phylum Pseudomonadota; class Alphaproteobacteria; order Rhizobiales; family Aestuariivirgaceae; genus JALWJW01. The sequence goes on from JALXCV010000151.1 coordinate 72,785, forward strand.
AATGCTTGGTACATCCACTCAGGCAGTAGAAGAAACCCTGGCGGTACTGCAGACATTTGACCCCCCCGGAATTCTGGCGCGTGATCTGAAAGAATGTCTGTCAATCCAGTTGAAGGAAGCGGATCGTTTTGATCCGGCAATGCAGGCGCTCGTTGAAAATCTGGATCTGCTGGCCAAACGCGATTTCAAGGCGCTAAAGCGTGTATGCGGTGTGGATATTGAAGATATTTACGACATGGTTGCAGAAATCCGCAATCTTGATCCAAAACCTGGATATATGTTTGGTGAAACCAGTGTACAGCCTGTCATACCTGATGTGATTGTGCGGGCTGCCCAGGATGGAACCTGGATTGTTGAGCTGAATAATGAAACCCTGCCAAAAGTGCTGGTCAACAATCAGTATCTGGCGACAGTGACCAGTGGTACTGATTCGCAAAAAGATCAGACATACATCTCTGAATGTCATTCAAATGCCACCTGGCTGGTAAAAAGCCTTGAGCAGCGTGCCCGTACCATACTTGCCGTGTCGCGTGAAATAGTGCGCCAGCAAGATGCCTTTCTGGTAAATGGCATAGAATCTTTAAAGCCGCTGAATCTGCGCAATATATCTGAAGCAATCGAAATGCACGAATCAACTGTTTCGCGCGTTACCTCCAATAAATATATTGAAACCCCGCGCGGGATATTTGAACTGAAGTACTTTTTCACTACCGCCATAGCATCAACCAACGGGGAAGATGAGTATTCTGCAGAATCAATACGTCACCAGATACGCAATCTGATTGATGCGGAAACGGTTGATAAAATCCTGTCCGATGATGCCATTGTCGCTTCATTGCGCGATTGCGGCATAGAAATAGCTCGCAGAACAGTCGCCAAATACCGTGAATCCATGCGAATACCATCATCTGTCCAGCGCCGACGCGAAAAAAAAGCAGCTATTTAAAAAATGCAGAACCATTAATATCAACAACTCCATGACTTCCAGCAAAACAAGTTGACTCTTTGAATACATATCAGTACGTTGCCGCGCGGACCGGCAAGACATTAGCATCATATCATCAAATCAGGGTGTCGGCCTTTTGGCAAACGGTTTCCTTCAATCTTGAAATAATGTAGAATTAACTACCTGATTCATTCAGGACAGCTGCACTAAATGCATTCATTGTTCAAATGCGCAAAACGAAAGACAGCAACATGAAAACACTTATAACCGGTAAAAACCTGGACATTGGCAATTCACTGCGCAAGCATATTGAAACCCGGATCTCATCCAATGTGTCAAAGTATTTTGAAAGTGCCATCCGGGCACATGTGACAGTTGAAAAACAAAAGAATACTTTCATCAGCGAGTGTATATTACACCTTTCCACCGGCATGACCCTGAACGCCAAAGGTCAGGGGGGAGATGCTTATTCAAGTTTTGACATAGCACTTGAACATCTTGAAAAACGTCTGCGCCGCTATACAAGGCGGTTGAAAAACCATCATAATTCACGCAAAGCCCCAATGCTCAGTGCAGATGCTGCCAGTTTTGTTATTGCTTCAGGTGATATTGATGAACCAGAAGAAACCGATGAACTCAACCCGGCCATCATTGCTGAAACAACTCACCAGATCAGTGAAATGACAGTTGGTGAAGCAGTGATGCAGCTGGAATTGTCTGACCTGCAATTTGTTCTGTTTAATCATGATAAATATCAGCGCATAAATGTTGTTTATCGACGTGATGATGGCAATATTGGCTGGATTGATCCTGAACCAGGTTCAAAAAAATAACTGGCTGCAACCCAGCTTCATGGTATAAACACATATGTTCCTTTGCATAAAAGGAGTGGAACGCCAGAATGAAATTGTCAGATATCATTGCAAGTGATGCTGTAATTCCCAATATCAGGGCCAGCAGCAAGAAACAGCTGTTGCAGGAATTATCCAATCTGGCCGGAAAAATTACCGGTCTGGATGCCAGGAAAATTTTTGAATCCCTGTTGCAACGTGAAAAACTGGGTTCAACCGGCCTTGGTCACGGCATTGCCATTCCGCATGGAAAATTTAATGAACTTGACCATGTATATGGATTATTTGCCAGGCTGGCCCGTCCGGTCAGTTATGATGCACTTGATGGTGAACCGGTTGATCTGGTGTTTTTGTTGCTGGCACCTGAAAGTGCCGGTGCCGATCACCTCAAGGCTCTTGCCAGAATTTCCAGACTGTTGCGGGATTCAGCCATTGTCAAGAAACTGAGGGGCACAGATAATTCTGAAGGACTATATGCAGTCCTGACCGAACCTGCAGCAACTTCAACATCAAATGCCGCCTGACCAGCCATAAATATTGTTTTTTACCCGGAAATGAAGTGAAACAACGCAAACAGTACAACCGCATAGCTATTTTGCTGGTTGTTGCTGTTATGCTGGCTGGTGTTGGTCTGGCAACATATAAAATTGCCACTAATCTGACTTTTGACCAGACGGCTGCACGCGGGACGGCAACTTTGCGCCTGACCGTATCGGGCCTGAAAGGAGCGCTTGACCAATATCGCTCCTTGCCGCGTTTGATTGCAGAAAAAAAGGATATTCAGGCATTTTTGAACTCTGCTGTATCGCCCAATCTGGTTGATAATATCAACGCCGAATTAAAACGGCTAAAGACCATTGTCAAAGCCTCTGCTATTTATGTGATGAACAGCGACGGGTTAACTGTGGCTGCCAGCAATTTTGATCTTGAAAAATCTTTTATCGGCAAGAATTTTAGCTACCGGCCATATTTTCAACAGGCAATAAACGGTCATCAGGGGCGGTTTTTTGCCATTGGAACCACCTCGCTGAAACGAGGATATTATTTCTCTTCACCGGTTATAAAAAATGCCAATATTATCGGCGTTGTTGCAGTGAAAGTCTCGATTGACCAGATGGAACAGGCATGGTCATCGCGTGATTATGAAATACTGGTTACTGATGAACAGGGGATAATTTTCATGTCCTCGCAAAAAGCCTGGCGCTTTAAATCCATCAGGCCACTTTCCGCCAGTTCTTTGCAGGAGATAAGGAAAACCCGTAAATATGAACATGCAGATTTGCGGGAACTGAAATGGCATATCCTGCCAGAAAACAATAATGGCTACAAGCTGGCAATGGTCTCAGAAACCGGCAAGCCGAAGGAATATCTGGTGCAAACCGGGCATATGGCTGATCAGGGATGGAATGTTCATATTTTTTCAGCAACCGGACCAGCCAGAAACCAGGCCTATATAATCACAACTGCAATCATGCTGGTCATGTTGTCGATATTTCTGGCTACAGGGTTTTTCAACCAGCGACGCAAGCGTTTGCACGAGCGGATGAAAACCCAGAATGAGGCGGCACGCCAACTGGAATACAAGGTCAGCCTTAGAACCCGTGACCTTGATCAGGCCAATATCAGACTGACAGCTGAAGTTGCCGAAAGAAAAGCGGCTGAAACCGAATTGCGAAAAACCCAAAAAGATCTGATTCAGGCCGGAAAGCTAGCAGCTCTTGGACAGATGTCAGCTGCCCTGTCTCATGAACTCAATCAGCCTCTTGGGGCAACCAAATCCTACGCTGATAATGCAGCCACCTATCTTGAGCTTGGCCGACTTGAAGAAGCAGGCAGGAACATAAAAAGCATTTCATCACTGGTTGATCGCATGGCGACGATCAGCAGACATTTGCGCAATTTTGCCCGCAAGCCGGGTGAGAAACTGCATAATATCCCGGTACAGGCAGTAATCAATGATGCAATTGCCATTTTACAGTCCCGGATCAGATCAAAGGGTGTCATTATTGAAACCGATATGCCTGAATCAACTATTGAAGTAGTGGGAGGCCATGTCCGGTTACAGCAGGTGCTGGTCAATCTGGTTAACAATGCACTGGATGCAATGGAGCACAGCAAGACCCCCAGATTGATAATTGCTGTTGAAAGCAGTGATGGTAAGGTCATAATTTCAATTACAGATTTTGGACCGGGACTTTCCAAAGCCTCAGAAGAACAGTTGTTTGATCCGTTCTTTACCACTAAAGGGGTGAGTAGGGGTTTGGGGCTGGGCCTTTCCATCTCCTATAATATTATCAGGGATTTTGGCGGCGAACTGCACGCGGCAAACCATGATGCAGGAGGTGCGGTTTTTACCGTTACGCTTAAACAGGCAACAGCTTCAGCAATGGAGGCGCCATAATGACAAAACCTTGCGTACTATTTATTGATGATGAAGAGCATATGCGCATTTCATCCAGCCAGTCTCTGGATCTGGCAGGTTTCAAGGTCAAGACTTTTGCCTCAGCAGAGCAGGTGCCAGATATTGTCAGCCGCAATTTCCCTGGAGTTGTAGTCACCGATATTCGCATGCCCGATATTAGTGGTATGGAACTGATGAGCATTTTGCTGGATATTGATCCTGAAATTCCTGTTGTTCTGATTACCGGTCATGGTGATGTTCAACTTGCAGTCGATGCCATGCGCAAAGGAGCCTATGACTTTATAGAAAAACCGTTTTCACCATCAAAGCTGACCGAAGTGGTTTCCAGGGCGTTGGAAAAACGTGAAATGACACTTGAACTGCGCAAACTCAGGTCAAAGGTTGGTGGTCGTGACAAGCTGGAGGCCCGCCTTATGGGCCGGGCACCGGTTATGGTTGAGATCCGGCGACAGATAAGAACTGTTGCTGATTCTGAAGTTGACGTGCTGATTGTTGGTGATACCGGAACGGGGAAAGAAGTGGCGGCCCGCGCCCTGCATGCAATATCTTCACGGCGTAACAATCCATTTGTTGCCATAAATTGTGGCGCCCTGCCTGCTGATCTGATCGAAAGTGAATTATTTGGACATGAAGCAGGAGCTTTTCCAGGAGCAATAAGAACCCGATTTGGCAAGTTTGAACATGCAAGAGGTGGTACTGTATTCCTTGATGAAATTGAGTCCATGCCCATGCAATTGCAGGTCAAATTGCTGCGGGTAATTCAGGAGCGAACCATTACCCGGCTTGGCTCAAATGAACTGATTGAGCTTGATGTGCGCTTCATTGCCGCCAGTAAATCCGATCTGGAAAAAGCAGCGATTGCAGAACAGTTTCGTTCAGACCTGTTATATCGTTTGAATGTTGTCACTCTTCGCATGCCATCGCTGGACGAGCGCAGAGAGGATATTCCAAGATTGTTTATCCAGCTGATAAATGAAGCAGCCGCCAGATACCGAAGAGAGATTATTGAAATATCACCACAGATTCTATCCATGCTGGCGAGTCGTGACTGGCCGGGAAATATTCGTGAATTGCGCAATGAGGCAGAGCGTTTTGTTCTGGGCCTGAGCCTTCAGCAGGAACAGGTGAGCGAGAATAAAACCCTGTTTTCAAGAATTGCAGATTTTGAGCGCAATGCCATTGCATCAGAACTCGCCACAAATGGTGGCAGTATCAAAAAAACCTATGAATCTTTGGGGCTTTCACGCAAATCTCTTTATGAGAAAATGCAGAAATATAAATTATCGCGTAATGATTTCAACACCAATGGGAATAAATCCACCCATTAATCTGCTGTAAATGTTACCAAATCCACCCATTTTATAAGAAAAATTACACTACCAGCAGAAAATCACAGGTTTTCTGCTTGCTCTTTTTGCGTCCCCCTAACTAGGCTGTCTTGTTGTGTGTGCTGTATCAGCAGCAAACTCACAATATTCGTAGAGTTTCATGCTTGGTTTGGATCACAAACTAAATATGGTGCTCAACCAAGTCAGTTACCAAATCTGATCCTGAAAAGCTTCAGTATAATCCAGATGGAGGATAATAAATTCATGCAGATACTCAAAACAGCTGTAATTGCAGCAGGTCTTGTTGCACTCACCACAACTGGTGCCCTTGCAGATTCAAACTGTGATGAAGGTGAAGTTGTAATCAAGTTTTCCCATGTAACCAATACCGACAAGCATCCCAAGGGAATTGCGGCCACCTTGCTGGCCAAAAGGGTGAATGAGGAAATGAATGGCAAGGCCTGTATGCAGGTATTTCCAAATTCCAGCCTGTATAATGATAACAAGGTGCTTGAAGCCCTGTTGAATGGAGATGTCCAGCTGGCAGCTCCTTCACTGTCAAAATTTGAAAAATTTACCAAAAAATTCCGTATCTTCGACTTGCCGTTCATGTTTGCTGATATCAATGCAGTTGACAAGTTCCAGAACTCGGCAGCTGGTCAGAAACTAAAGGATTCCATGTTGCGTCGTGGCCTCAAAGGCCTGGCTTTCTGGCATAATGGCATGAAACAAATGTCAGCCAACCGCCCATTGATCAAACCTTCTGACGCCAAGGGCCTCAAATTCCGGGTGCAGAATTCAGATGTTCTGGTAGCCCAGTTCAAGCAGCTTGGCGCCAACCCCCAGAAAATGTCATTCAAGGAAGTTTATGGTGCCTTGCAGACCAATGTTATTGATGGTCAGGAAAACACCTGGTCAAACATCTATGGCAAGAAATTCTTTGAAGTCCAGGACGGTGTTACCGAAACCAATCACGGCATTATTGATTATCTGGTTGTTACCTCAACCGAATGGCTGGACAGTTTGAAACCGGATGTACGTGACCAGTTTCTTAAAATCCTTGCAGAAGTAACCGCTACCCGCAACAAGGAATCAACCGCGGTTAATGAAGCCAACAAGCAGAAAATGATAGCATCTGGTGGTAAGGTTCGCACTTTGACTCCAGAACAGCGTCAGGCATGGGTTGATGCCCTGAAACCTGTCTGGAAACAGTTTGAAGGCGATGTTGGTGCTGACCTGATCAAGGCAGCCCAGGGAAAATAACAGGCAAACTTCTGGAGTGGTGAGTATGGCGCACCACTCCTTTTTACTTCTCAGGGGAGGGAGAACATGAATAGCTTGTCGGAAAAAATAGACGGTTTTGAAGAAACCCTGATAGCTGTTTTTCTGGGATTGATGACCCTTATCACTTTTGCCAATGTGATAGCCCGTTATGTTTTTAACGAAAATATTCTTTGGGCGCTGGAGGCAACGGTATTCCTGTTTGCCTGGCTGGTACTGCTTGGGGCTTCTTATGCGGTCAAGCACTCTGTTCACATCGGTGTTGACGTAGTTGTGCATATGATGCCGCGGAAAATCCGTAAAATCATGAATTTACTGGCAGCACTGGCCTGTATTTGCTTTGCCCTGTTACTGTTTAAGGGCAGTTGGGATTACTGGTATGCTTTTGCTACCAAGCGGGCTTTTCTTGAGACCAATGATATTCCGATGCCGCAATTCCTCACCTTTCTGGAAGACTGGGTCAATTATGGTGAGCATTATGAAAAACTTCCCCGTTTCATCCCCTATGCAGTGTTACCAATATCAACGGCCCTGTTAACATTTCGATTTGTTCAGGCAGGTTACCGTATAATTACTGGCAGGCAGGAAATGCTGATAGCCTCGCATGAGGGCGAAGACCTTTATGAAGATGCAGCAAATCTTCCCCATCCTGACCACACTAAAGACAAGGGTTGAAAACAATGGAAGTTGCACTGCTTTTTGCCCTGATTATCGGTCTGATGCTGATTGGTGTACCGATAGCTGTGTCGCTTGGACTTTCAAGTATCATTTTCCTTGTAGTCTATTCTGGCGGTTCTCTGGCATCTGTTGCCCAGACATTATTCTCGGCATTTGATGGCCATTATACCCTTCTGGCAATTCCATTTTTTATTCTGGCCTCAACTTTCATGTCAACCGGTGGGGTAGCGCGCCGGATTATTCGCTTTGCCATTGCTGTTGTCGGGCATTTTCAGGGGGGGCTGGCGATCGCATCGGTTTTTGCCTGCATGATGTTTGCCGCCCTTTCCGGTTCTTCTCCGGCCACTGTGGTGGCGATTGGAACAATTGTAATCGCCGGAATGCGCCAGGTTGGATATACGAGAGACTTTGCAGCAGGCGTTATTTGTAATGCCGGCACACTGGGTATCCTGATCCCGCCATCGATTGTGATGGTGGTCTATGCCGCTGCAACCGATGTGTCGGTTGGCCGGATGTTCCTTGCCGGTGTAGTTCCCGGCCTGCTTGCCGGATTCATGCTGATGGGTGGTATCTATATTGCCGCCAAGGTAAAAGGCTTGCCATCACAGCCATGGGCTGGCTGGGGTGAAGTTTTTGCATCGGCTCGTGATGCTGTCTGGGGTCTGCTTTTGATCATAATCATTCTGGGTGGTATTTATGGCGGTATCTTTACCCCGACAGAAGCAGCTGCTGTTGCCGCGGTTTATTCATTCATAATAGCCAATTTTGTCTATCGCGATATGGGGCCTCTCAATACTGGTGAAGGCACAAGTCATTCTCTCAGGCAAAAACCTTTCAGCCTGATAACGGTGTTTGTTCATCCTGATACCAAGAAAACCCTGTTTGAAGCCGGCAAACTGACCATTATGCTGATGTTCATTATTGCCAATGCGCTGATCCTGAAACATGTACTGACCGAAGAGCGTATTCCCCAGATTATTACCGAGGCAATGCTGGCAGCCGGATTCGGCCCCATAATGTTCCTTGTCGTTGTAAATATTATCCTGCTGATTGGTGGCCAGTTCATGGAACCATCAGGCTTGCTGGTAATTGTAGCTCCATTGGTATTTCCCATCGCCATGAAACTGGGGATTGATCCTATTCATCTGGGCATTATCATGGTGGTGAATATGGAAATTGGCATGATAACCCCGCCGGTTGGCCTTAACCTGTTTGTCACTGCAGGGGTTGCCCAGATGTCGGTAATGCGAATTGTCAGGGCAGCAGCTCCATGGGTCGGCATCATGTTTATCTTCCTGATCCTGGTAACCTACATACCCTGGATTTCCACATGGCTGCCAACCTTGATGATGGGGCCGGAAATAATAACCAAATAAATCGATGTTCCACAAAAAACAAAAACCGCCGACAAATTGTCAGCGGTTTCCGGAGCCTCCCGTTTGACTGTTACCGCAAAAGCCGACTCAAAGCTTTTGCGGTTTTTTTGTTAAATAACTTATTTAACAGAAGCCAGGCCGGCACTGATGCTGCCGAAAATGCTGCCCAGATAGGTTTTGATTGTAGGCATGAATGCAACAATACCAAGGGCGGTAGCAGCGGCAATCAAACCATATTCAATTGCGGTTGCGCCTGATTCATCTTTAAGAAAAGCTGTAAATTTAGTCATGTTTAGTACTCCTTACTATTAACTCGTTTTAGACAACACCTGGTCCAATATTGGGAACGTTTGTTTGTTTGGTAAGTTGTCCCTGAACCACGATCGACACTACGGCCAGCGTCTTAACAACTGGTAAATTGGGGGAGTTATTGGCTGAAATCCGCTGTAAACAGCAAAGCGTGGTAAATGAACTCCTAACCGGATTTATGAATATCAGCCTATCTGTATTCTTGCCCGTCCGATTGCCGGGTTTCGTCAGTTTCCTGGTGTTCCAGGACAAGTCACCGGCTTTTTTGCGATTGCTGGTTGTTATTCTCCATTTCCTTACTCTGCTGAAAATCTCCATATAATCTGCTCTTGCAGAACTGTTTTTGAACCATGAACCAGCAGATTCTAATATTAGTAATGCTCTCAACAACAACCCGTTCAGCAAAGATTGCAACATGAACACCAGATTAACGGCACATTCAGGCTGCATTGGTTTTCGCTCAGCTATAATGCAGACAATATCAGGAATAAAAACCACCGCTAAAGCAAAGCTGCATCAGGAGGTCACAATGATTACACGCATAACAATTACAGCACTTGCCAGTGTTATTCTGGCTGCAGCCGCTTACGGGATCGCTCCTTCAAAGCCAAAAACAGCAATTCTGGTACCGGTTAAATCCACTATTATCGAGAAGAACCAGGCCTGGCCGGTAAAAGGCTTTATCTCTATGGACCCTTGTGCTTCCAGTTTCTGTCAGAACGTCTGACCCGGTTTTTCAGTTCAAATCTCCCCAGCACTGTGACCCCTCATCATTGAGGGGTTTTTTTTATTGTCTGACTGGAAGGTTTCAGAAGCTGTAGTTAAATATGAATGCAGTATGAATGATCTGTTCAGCTATCATTGTGATTGGCTTGCCTAATATTAACACATCAGGTCATGAATACAGACAAGTGTTTCTGGTCATGGCCTTCCATTTCAGCTTTAAGCCGAGTGGATTATGATATACCGGGGGTTGTCTCGTGAACGACATGACCCTTCCGCCCCCTCTCGCCATGCGTATCATGGATGCCCCCGGTAATTTTCCCAAACTGCTGTTTTTTCATTTCAGTCAGGTCTGATCGGTTAAATTCTGCTGAAATGATCAATAATCTATCTGTTTGTAAGACTTCATTCACCATTTTGGGATGAAATACATAACATGTAGGCAAATTTGAAAATTCATTGCCTGTTTGTATTTTTCAGGAGTTGGCTTATGAGCAGCAACACAACCATTTCACTTAAAGGCAGGGTAACAAGCATCCATGCTGGAATCTGGTTCTTTATCTCAATTATTATGAGCAGTCTGCTCAGCCCGGGTGCCGCAATTGCGGAAAGTAACATTACTATTGTTGCTGACCAGGCAAAGATCGTGAAGATTGCCGGTGAGGTGTCAACTGTGATTGTGGGCAATCCCGCATTTGCTGATGTTTCAGTACAAAAGAGCTATATCATCGTCCATGGTCGCAATTTTGGTCGCACCAATATTCTGGTCCTTGATGAGAATGGCAACAAGCTGGCAGATTTGCATGTAAATATTACCCGTGGCCCCAACAGAAATGTTGCTGTTTTCCGGGCTGGTCTGAAAGCATCATATGCCTGCTCGCCGCGTTGTGAAAGCACATTGCAGGTAGGCGATGACAAGGATTATTTTGAATCGGTACACCGTTCAATCACAACCAAGATGTCCCTGGCTCAGCAGGCTGCCCAGATTACCCAGAAATAATCTGTACTCATGGCCGGTTTCAATAACCGGCCATTTTACTATTTGAAATATACATAAAATTTGAATTGTTTTTTTCACTTAATATCAGTTTGTCTTTGATATTAAAGGGTTCGATAAATCCGTGGTGAGTGAAAAACATATATTTAGCAGGCTTTGCCCGGATTGATTTGGACTTATGTATCGGTGAGATACAGGTGTAGCGGGAGAGCGTTGAGATGTTTCTTGGTATTAACAGAGTTTTCAAAAAACTGAGAAAACCCTTTAACAGGGATGAAAGTGGAGTGGCAGCAGTTGAATTTGCCATGGTCGGTGGGCCGTTTCTGTTCATGTTGCTGGCAATTTTTGATTTTGGGATAATGCTGGTAGCTGAATATGCGGTTGAACAAAATGTTGCCAATGCAGCCCGGCTTATTCGTACCGGCCAGATCCAGTTAAAGAAAAATGGTCATACTGATACAATCGGTCATTTCAAGGATCAGGTTTGTGGAAATCTGGGTGCCTGGCTTGATTGTAAAAACCGTCTGTACATTGACGTTCGCAATTTTAAAGATTTTGATGATATCAATCTTCCCCCGGCGCAAAAAGCCAATGGTGATCCCAGCGATGCCATCTCCATCAATGCCAAATATGAACCAGGTGCTGCTGAACGTGTTGTAACAGTTAGGGTTTACTACAAGTGGGATATGTTTGTACCCGGACTGCCCAAATTGCTGGATGCAACCAGTGCCAGTGGCAGAAGTTCTCACCTGTTATCTGCAGCAGCCACTTTTCGTAATGAACCCTTCTCAGATGGTTCTTGAAACTTGGTTTGTTACTTTTGAAAGGGCATAAGGCAATGAATAATTCAGTAAAAACAATGAAGAACAAACTGACCGGTTTTGTTAAGCTTCTGAATAAAAACTACAAGCATGATGACAAGGGTGTGGCCGCAATTGAAATGGCTCTGATTTTCCCGGTCATGGCATTATTGTTTATCGGAATGATTGATCTGACGGACGGTCTGTCGGCGTCGCGCAAAACCACAATAACGGCCAATACTCTGGGTGACCTGATTACCCAGACTGACGGAACTGTTAACAAGGCGCAGTTAAACGGTATCTTTGAAGCATCAGAAGAAATAATGAAACCATATGATACCACCAAGGTCGGCCTGGAAATCTATGGATTTACTCCAGATGCTGGCGGCAATCCGAAACTTGACTGGTCCTATAAAAAACCGGGTGGACCTAATTGTGGTGGTGCACCAGCCGCTGGCGCCCAGATGAAACTGCTAATGTCCCAGGGCAATGATGTTGTAGTTTCACGCACATGCTTCAATTACAAATATATTCTCAGCAATCTTGCAGGTGGCAATTATATTCTTGGTGGTCTGTTTACTTCCAGCGGTATTACCTTAAAGGAAGAAATGATCCTGCGTCCCCGCAAGACCCTGCGTCTGCAATGCTCTAACTGCTAGTTGGACAATAGTCTCAAGCTTGAAGGCCTCATGTGATAAACATGGGGCCTTTTTTATATAGCTGCAACTGGTCAGGTTTGAAGAAACTTGCTTCAACTGATTAAAGCCTGTTATATCTCAACTTCTGTCAAAAATAGAAAAACAGGGAAGAAAATGATGATCAAGAAGCTGCTTGCAGCAGGTATAGGCCTTGCAATGATGACCGGTACTGCACTGGCTGGTGAGGTAAAAATCGGATTTATTACCACACTGACAACTCCGGCTGGAATAATAGGCAAGGATATGAAAAAAGCCATTGAGCTGGCTGTTGAGCAAATGGGCGGCAAGATGGGTGGGCTGGACGTCAATCTGATTATTGAAGATGATGGTTTCAAACCCGATATTGGCAAACAGAAAACTGACAAGCTGGTCAAGCAGGACAATGTTGATTTTGTTGCCGGATATATCTGGAGTCATGTGCTGCTGGCATCGCGCAAATCAGTACTTGATGCCGGTAAATTTCTGATTTCCTCCAATGCCGGACCTTCACCTATTGCCGGGAAACTGTGCAATAAAAACTTTTTTTCAACCTCCTGGCAAAATGATCAGACACCCATGGCTATGGGTGAGGTTCTGAATCAGAAAAAGGTCAAGTCAATCTATATTATTGCTCCAAATTATGCAGCCGGCAAAAATATTGTGGCAGGCGTTGAGCGAACCTATAAGGGCAAGATTGTTGGCCGGGACATGACCAGATGGCCGCAACAGCTTGACTTTTCAGCCGAATTGGCAAAAGCTAGCGCTTCTGGTGCCGAGGCAATTTTCATCTTTTATCCAGGCAAAGCAGGCGGTGCTTTCTTCAAGCAATATGAGCAGGCCGGTTTGCGTGGTAAAATCCCGCTCTATTCGGTATTTACTGTAGATTCTATTGCACTGGGCAAATTTCAGAAAGCCAATATGCAAGGGGTTCTTGGGTCCCAGATGACCAATTTCTGGGCGCCTGATCTGGATACGCCCCAGAATAAAAAGTTTGTTTCTGCATTCAAAAAGAAATACGGCACATACCCGTCATTTTATGCTGCCCAGTCATATGACAGCATGTTCCTGATCAAATCAGCTGTTGATGCTGTAAACGGGGATCTGAGCAAAAAGGATGAAATGCGCGCTGCCATGCGTTCGGCCAGCTTCCCGTCGGTTCGTGGCAAATTCACCTATGGCAAGAATGGCATGCCCATACAGAATTTTTATCTGCGTGAAGTGACCAAAGACGCAGATGGTGTCTGGACCACAAGGATTGTCTCAAAGGTTTATGAAAACCACCAGGACCCATATGTTGGTGAATGCAAACCTTGAATAATCCGATCTGATAACAAGCTCATGCGATCTTGCAAGGTCGCATGACATTGATGCCTCCTTTCATACAGACAGCAAAAATACCAATGGATTTAACACTTCTGACGATCCAGTTTATGAATGGCCTGCAACTGGGTGTTTTGCTGTTTATGCTGGCCGCCGGATTGTCGCTGACATTCGGTATCATGGATCTGGTAAATCTGGCCCATGGCTCCTTCTATATGGCCGGGGCCTTCATATCTGCTTCAATTATCTTCTGGACCGGATCATTTGTCTGGGGCGTATTGCTGGCAATACCGCTGGTTGGCCTGCTTGGGCTTGTAACCGAATTTCTGGTTATCCGGCATTTATATTCTCGCAGTCATCTTGACCATGTGCTGGCAACCTTTGGCATAATTCTGGTATTTGATTCACTGGTCCATATTTTTTGGGGATCAAACGGCATTTCAGTGCCCTTGCCGGTCTGGCTGGATGGGCAGGTGGAGATATTTACCGGTATGGTTTTCCCCACCTTCAGACTGGTAATAATCATTACCGGCCTGTTAATGGCGGTCGGATTATATATTCTGGTCAATCATACCAGGCTTGGCATGCTGATCCGCGCCGGTGCATCTGACCGGACAATGGTGTCAGCACTTGGCATAAATATCCAGCTGCTGTTTGCCATGGTATTCACCCTTGGCGCCGTACTGGCAGCTATTGCCGGGATGCTGATAGCACCGATCACCGAAGCCTCGATCGGCATGGGTGGGCAGATTATTATTACCGCCTTTGTGGTTGTGGTTATAGGCGGGGTTGGCTCGATGAAAGGCGCTTTTGTTGCTGCCATGCTGGTCGGCCTGATTGATACGCTTGGCCGCTCTTACCTCGATGATTTGTTCAAGCTGGTAATGTCACCTGGAGCTGCTGAAACAGCAGCTCCGGCCATCTCGGCCATGGCAATCTATATATTGATGGCTGCAATTCTGGCAGTCAGGCCACAAGGCCTGTTTCCGCCAAAGGTCAGATGAAATGTCAAAACCTTCCTCATCTGCGATAATAACAGCTATCATCTTGCTGGCGCTGGCCATCATTCCGGTTACAGCCAGTTTGACCGGTCAAGGGTTTTATCTTGATCTGGCCACCCGGCTGGTCTGTCTGGCAATCGCTGCTGTAAGCCTCAATCTGATTTTGGGAATTGGCGGCATGGCATCATTCGGTCATGCGGTTTTTATTGGCATTGGTGCCTATGCTGTGGGTATTGCGTCCTATCACGCCACCTATGGTGATTTTGATCTTGTAGCTACCTATTCAGGCCTGTTTCAAATTACCCTGGCTGTGGTTTTATCAGCATTGTTTGCGCTGATAACCGGAGCAATCAGCCTGCGCACCAAAGGCGTTCACTTCATCATGATCACCATGGCTTTTGGCCAGATGATGTATTATTTCTTTGTCTCACTCGATACTTATGGCGGTGATGATGGTTTGACCATTGATGTTCGCTCACAATTTCCGCTAATCAGCTTTGATAATCCGCTGCAATTATACCTGGTTTCCTATGTTGTTTTGCTGATCTCGATCTTTACAGTATGGAAACTGGCCAATTCCCGCTTTGGCATGGTTCTCAAAGGTGCCAAAGCCAATGAGGATCGCATGCGGGCAATTGGATACAACACCTATATTTACCGGCTTGTCGCCTATGTAATTGCCGGGGCCATGTGCGGATTGTCAGGCGCTTTGTTAGGCAATTTCACCACTTTCATTTCACCTGCCATGATTGACTGGACACGTTCTGGAGAATTGATGTTCATGGTTATTCTGGGAGGTGCCGGAACCATTATCGGTCCGGTAATCGGCGCGGTTATATTTGTTGTGGTCGAGCATTTCCTGCCAATTATAATGAACCTGATTAAACCGGGATCTGGCCTTTACTGGCATTTGCCCTTTGGAATCATATTGATTCTGGCTGTGCTGTTTGCTCGTGGCGGCCTTATGGGATTGATGTCGCGCGGAGGTGATGATGAGTAATCCGGTTCTGGTCACATCCCGACTGTCAAAACATTTCGGTGGCGTAACGGCAACAGATGATGTGTCAATTACAGTCAATAAGTTTGAAACCCACGCTGTAATTGGTCCCAATGGAGCTGGAAAAACCACTCTGGTTTCACAAATATCAGGGAGTTTGAAACCTGATGGCGGCAAAGTCTTTTTCAATGGCCGGGATATAACCTCAATGTCTGTAAACCGGCGGGCGCTGGCAGGTCTTGCCAGATCGTTTCAGATTACCTCGCTTGTCATGTCTATGACAGTGCTGGATAATGTGGCGCTGGCGGTTCAGGCCAGATCAGGCCATTCCTTCAAATTCTGGAAACCGGCCAGAAATATAGCCTCAATTCGCCAGCCTGCTATGCAGATACTTGAAACTGTCGGCCTTGCCGAGCGGGCCGATCACAAGGTAAGTTCACTATCGCATGGCGAACGCCGTCAGGTTGAAATAGCCGTAGCGCTGGCAACCGATCCTGATCTGTTGCTGCTTGATGAACCCATGGCCGGCATGGGGGCAACTGAAAGTGCTGCTATGGTCAAACTGCTCAAAAATCTCGGCAAGGAAAAATCCATTTTGCTGGTTGAGCATGATATGGATGCGGTTTTTGCACTGGCTGACAGGATTTCAGTTCTGGTTTATGGCAGGATCATTGCAACGGGAACCCCGGATGAAATCCGCAAGGACGAAGCTGTGCTGCATGCCTATCTGGGGGAGAACTAGATGTTGAAAGTCCAGAGTCTTGAGACATTTTATGGCTCCAGCCAGGCCTTGTTCAAGGTGGATTTTGAGGTTGGCCAGGCAGAAGCTGTAACCCTGCTTGGTCGCAACGGCATGGGCAAAACCACCATTATCAATTCAATAATGGGCATAGTACCACCGGCAAATGGCAAAATCAGTTTTGCCGGTCATGACATAACCGGCATGGCATCTTACAAAACAGCAAATCTGGGCATTGGTCTGGTACCGGAAGGTCGCCACATATTTCCCAATCTTACCGTGCGCGAAAACCTCGTTGCCACGGCCAGTAATCATCTGAAAGCAAAAAACCCGTGGCAACTGGATTCTGTATTTTCGATGTTTCCTGAGCTTGCCCAGAGATGCAACTCCATGGGCAATCTGTTATCGGGTGGTGAACAGCAGATGCTTGCAATAGGCAGGGCGCTGATGACCAACCCGAAATTATTGATTCTTGATGAGGCAACAGAAGGTCTGGCCCCGATTATTCGCCGGAAAATCTGGTCAGCGTTGGCTGAAATAAGAAAATCCGGCCTGTCGGTACTGGTTGTTGATAAAAATGTCGCTGATCTTGTCAAACTGGCCGACAGGCATGTGATCATTGAAAAAGGCAAGGTAGTCTGGCAAGGTTCCTCCAACGAGCTGGCAGCCAGCAAACATGTGCAACATTCATATCTTGGCGTATAATTTACCATGAAACTTAATCCGGTAATTACCAGCATTGAAGAAGAAGGAGCCTTTGCGGTTTCTGACAAGGCTGCTGCCCTTGCAGCTGCCGGGGCCGATATAATCAACCTTGGTATCGGCCAGCCTGATCTTGAACCGGCAGCCCATATTATTGCTGCGGCTGAAAAAGCTGCCAGAGACGGACCGCATGGCTATACATCTCCGGTTGGTATCCCGGCTTTACGCGAAGCAGTTGGCGAATATGTTGAAAAGCTTACAGCTTCGGTGATTTCGCCTGATCAGGTGATAATTGTTCCAGGTGGCAAGGTAACCATTTATTTTGCGGCAATGCTGTTTGGCGGCACCGGGGCTGAAATCCTTTATCCCGATCCAGGCTTTCCCCCATATCGTGAAGCAATCAGGGCATCAAAAGCACAGCCTGTAGCCTACCCTATACGTGAAACACTGGATTTTGGTTTTAATGCCGATGAGTTACTGGAACTGATCACAGCAAAAACCCGGCTGATAATAATAAATTCACCGGCCAACCCTACAGGTGGAGTGGTATCACAGGACCAGATGGATATTCTGGCCAAAGGCCTTGAAGAATATCCAGATGTTGCGGTTTTGTCAGACGAAATCTATTCACAGATGAATTTTACCTCATCTGAGAATTCCTCAATGCTGCAATATCCCCATTTGCGTGACCGGGTGATTTTGCTTGATGGCTGGTCAAAAACCTTTGGCATGACCGGCTGGCGGCTGGGCTATGGCATCTGGCCGTTACAACTTGTGGAACATGTCCGCAAGCTGGTCACTGTTGATCATTCCTGCGTCAATAATATTGCCCAGATGGCCGGTCTGGCTGCAATAACCGGACCGATGGATGAGATTTGCAACTATCGGGCAAAACTCAACCAGCGCCGCAAGATTTTCATTGATGGTCTAAGTGATTTACCCGGTATATCCTGCGCCATGCCCGGCGGGGCTTTTTACGCATTTCCCAATATTACCGCAACCGGAATGGATAGCCGCCTGTTAGCCGATGAATTACTGAACAAGGCTCATGTGGCAACCATTCCAGGCGACAGTTTTGGAACAAACGGCAACGGTTTCTTGCGTCTGTCATATGCAGCACCAATGGATGATTTGGAGCGGGCACTTGGCCGGATAAAACAATTTTTGCATGAATTTGTGATTTAGACTTCTTTTCCCTGCAAGCTGAATATGAAGAAAATTGTAATGGTTTTCTGCTTGATTTGCATCAAGGAATCCCTGCAATAGAGAATGCACAGTCACATTTTCTAAATACCTGTCATGCTATCATTGGCAAAGCGGCAAATATACAAAGGTTTATCTTTAAAATGAAACGCACAGATCTGATTATTGCAACTGTAGTGCTGGTTGTTGCTGTAATTACCGGCCTGACACTATGGAATTTGAACAGTCAGACCCGGCATATTGCAAAATCTGATGCTGATATTTTGATCGGCGGCAGTTTTACCCTTGTCAATCAGGATGGTAAAACCGTTACCGAAAAGGATTTCAAGGGCAAACCCATGCTGGTTTATTTCGGCTATACATTCTGCCCCGATGTTTGCCCGACAGAATTGCAGGTCATGGCTTCAGCTCTTGATCAATTGGGGGAAGCTGGAAGTGACATCCAGCCAGTATTGATCTCTATCGACCCGGATCGCGACAAGCCAGAGGTGATAAAGGAATATATTGGCAATTTTCATGAGCGGCTAATTGGTCTGACCGGAAGCCCTGAGCAGATTGCAGCAGTAGCCAAACTGTATCGGGTTTACTACTCAAAAGTTGCTGATAAGGGCGGTGATGCCAACAGTTACACCATGGATCACTCATCCATTGTCTATCTGATGGACAAGAACGGTAATTTCATCAAGCATTTCAACTATGGCACCAGCCCGGAAAATATGGCCAAAGGCATAAAAGAAGCTTTGGACAGGTAGATTTGCTATTACAAATCAGCCGGATTGGGGGTTGCAATCGTATTGTAACCTGCATCAACAAAATGCACTTCACCGGTAACACCGCTTGAGAGGTCAGATAACAGATAAAGACCGGCACCGCCGACATCTTCAAGGGTTACCGATCGGCGCAATGGTGAATGATCGCGCTGAAAATTATACATGGCTCTGGCCCCGGTGACCCCGGCCCCTGCCAGGGTCCGCATTGGCCCGGCTGACAGTGCGTTAAACCGGATGTTCTCGCGGCCATAATCAACAGCCAGATAGCGCACTGATGATTCAAGTGCTGCTTTGGCCAGCCCCATGACATTGTAATTGGGCATAACCTGGGTAGAACCGGCAAAAGTCAGCGTCAGCATTGAGCCACCATCATTCATCAACTTTGCTGCGCGGCGAGCAACTTCGGTGAAGGAAAAACATGATATGATCATGGTACGAACGAAATTTTCCCGGCTGGTATCAGAATACCTGCCCTTTAATTCGTTCTTGTCGGAAAAGCCGATGGAATGGACCAGGAAATCCATACTGCCCCATTCATTTTCCAGAACATCAAAGACCTTGTCAACACTGGCAATATCTTCAACATCACAAGGCAGAACCAGATTACTGCCAACAGTTTCAGCCAGTGGCTTCAGCCGTTTGCCAAAGGCTTCACCCTGATAGGTAAAGGCAAGTTCAGCGCCCTGTGCTGCCAGCGCCTGGGCAATACCCCAGCCGATAGAGTGGTCATTGGCAACACCCATGATCAGGCCGCGTTTTCCCTGCATTAATGAACCGGTACTGGTCATTTATGATTTTCCTTCAATATAATAAAATAATCACGCATAGCGCTGGAAAGCCAGACACCCATTGGTGCCGCCAAAGCCAAAGCTGTTGGACAGAACCACATCAATCTTGGCGTTATCAATTCTTTTGCGAACAATCGGAATATCTGCAAAGTCAGGATCAATCTCATCAATATGTGCACTTTCGCAAATGAAATTATGCTGCATCATCAATATTGAATAGATAGCTTCCTGAACCCCGGTTGCACCCAGCGAATGGCCGGTGAGTGACTTGGTTGCCGAAATATGAGGTATCTCATCACCAAATACCCCGCGAATGGCTTCAATCTCGCGGGCATCTCCAATCGGAGTGGATGTGCCATGCGGATTGATATAGTCAACTTTCTCATTCACCGTTGACAGTGCCAGCTTCATACAGCGTTCAGCCCCTTCACCAGATGGCTGTACCATGTCAAACCCGTCAGAATTGGCAGCAAACCCGACCAGTTCGCAATAGATTTTTGCACCACGCGCCTTTGCATGTTCCAGCTCTTCCAGAACCAGTGTACCACCACCACCTGCAATCACAAATCCATCACGGTTCTTGTCATAGGCTCTTGAAGCGACCGATGGAGTTTCATTATATTTTGAAGACATGGCGCCCATGGCATCAAACAGAACTGACAAGGTCCAGTCCAGTTCCTCACCACCCCCGGCAAACATGATATCCTGCTTGCCCCACTGGATCATTTCCGCTGCATTGCCAATGCAATGGGCTGAAGTTGAACAGGCCGAAGTTATCGAATAATTGATTCCTCGAATGCCAAATGGCACCGCAAGAGTTGCTGAATTGGTGCTAGACATACATGCTGGCACCGCAAAAGGCCCAACCCTTCTGGGGCTTTTATTGCGGGTGGTATCAGCAGCTGCCACCAGAATTCTGGTCGATGGTCCACCCGATCCCATTATCAGCCCGGTACGCTCGTTCTTGACCTCGTTTTCCTCAAGGCCAGAATCAGCAATGGCCTGCTTCATGGCCACATAGTTCCATGCAGCACCATCACCCATAAACCGCCTTACCCGGCGATCAACATTAGCTTCAATATCAAGGGTTGGCATCCCCTGCACCTGTGAACGAAAGCCAAGTTCAGCATATTTGTCAGCTTTGACAATACCGCTTCTTGCTTCACGCAGGGAATCGGTTACCTCATGCACATCATTACCGATGCACGAGACAATTCCCATTCCCGTTACGACGACCCGTCTCATCTTGTTAATTTGTTCCTTATTTCTTTTCCGGCTCAAACAGCCCGACCCGCAAATCCTTGGCTGTGTAGAATGTTTCACCATCAGCCTGCATTATTCCATCGGCAATGCCCAGTTTCAACCGCCGCATGATTACACGCTTGATATTGATTGTATAGGTAACCTTCTTGATCTCGGGCGTCACCATTCCGGTAAATTTCACTTCACCGACACCAAAAGCGCGCCCCTTGCCAGTACCGCCCAGCCAGCCCATGTAAAATCCCAACATTTGCCACAGCGCATCAACCCCCAGACAACCGGGCATTACCGGATCACCCTGAAAGTGGCACGGGAAAAACCATAAATCCGGTTTGATGTCAAATTCGGCAATCATCTGTCCCTTGTCATTATCACCACCTTCTTCAGAAATGTGAGTGACACGATCAAGCATCAGCATTGGTGGCAAGGGTAATTGTGCATTGCCCGGGCCAAACAGTTCCTCGCGTGCACAGGCAAGCAAATCTTCATAATCATAAGATGATTTTTGTTCATGCATAATCAGTGATTTTCCATATTGCAGATGGCGATTGATTCACAGGTTTCAGGCAATTGTCCTAGCATAACCTTATTCCGGCTCAAAGCCAAAATAATCGGTTATGTCACAAGTGCTGTCTAATGTGCATCATCCCAGTTATCTGCAGCATGTGCATCAACTTTCAGGGCAACAGAAATATTGCAGGCTGGCAGGGCTGCATTTTCCATTATATCCACAACCACACCAATCAGACGTTCTGCCTCATCCTCAGGGGTTTCAAAGACCAGTTCATCATGCACCTGCAATAACATTTTTGCCTGAAGCTTGGCATCAGACAATGCGTCAGGCATGCGGATCATGGCCCGCCGGATAATATCTGCAGCACTGCCCTGAATGGGTGCATTTATGGCAGCGCGTTCCTGAAAGGCTTTTTCATTGGCATTGGATGACATCATTTTGGGGAAATGGCAGCGACGCCCGAATATGGTTTCCACATAGCCATGGCTGCGGGCAAATGCCTTGGTATCTTCCATATAATCCCTGATGCCGGGAAAACGCTCAAAATAGGTCTTGATATAATCAGAGGCTTCACTGCGCGAAATATTAAGTTGATTAGCCAGCCCGAAAGCGGAAATTCCATAGATGATACCAAAATTGATAGCCTTGGCCCGGCGCCTTACCTCCGGGTCCATATCAGCCAGCGGTACATCAAAAACCTCGCTGGCTGTCATTGCATGAATATCCAGCCCGTCAGCAAATGCCTGCTTCAACTGGCCAATATCGGCAATATGGGCCAGCAACCGCAATTCAATCTGTGAATAGTCAGCCGATACCAGCTTGTTGCCCTTGTCAGCAATAAAGCTTTTACGGATCTTGCGACCAGCTTGTGAGCGTATCGGAATATTCTGCAGATTGGGGTCACTTGAAGCCAGCCGCCCGGTTGAGGTGGCTGCCATTGAGTAAGAAGTATGCACCCGCCCGGTATCTGGATTGATATGATCGATCA
The DNA here is from genome assembly GCA_026990765.1 of Hyphomicrobiales bacterium. Taxonomy (GTDB): domain Bacteria; phylum Pseudomonadota; class Alphaproteobacteria; order Rhizobiales; family Aestuariivirgaceae; genus JALWJW01. The sequence goes on from JALXCV010000151.1 coordinate 95,455, forward strand.
GGGCATCAGTATAGGTGGATTTAAGCTTGGAAAGCTGGCGCCAGTCCAGCACGATCTGCGCCAGTTCAACCCCGTCGCGCGCCAGATCTTCCATAACCCTGACATCGGTGCTCCAGGCCCCGGTTCCGGTCTTGCGGCCACCCTCCAGCCCCATCTTGCCAAACAGGATTTCTCCCAGTTGCTTGGGCGAGCCGGGATTAAATTTTTCACCGGCCAGTTCATGCGCCTGTTGTTTCAGCTTTTCCGCAGCAACCGCAAATTCTCCCGACAGGCGTGACAGCACCATCCGGTCAACCAGTATTCCCTGCATCTCCATATCAGCCAGCACCGCAACAAGAGGTCGCTCCAGCGTTTCATATACCGTGGCCCTGTGTTCCTTTGCCAGCCGGGGCTTGAGTATCTGCCATAATCTGAAAGTGACATCAGCATCTTCAGCGGCATATCTGGTTGCCTCATTTACCGGCACCAGATCAAAGGTTCGAGCTGATTTGCCTGATCCGGCTATCTGTTTATAGGGGATAGGGGTGTGGCCCAGATGTCGTTTAGACAGCTCATCCATACCATGTGATCCGCGCCCAGAATCAAGTGCATATGACAGCAGCATCGTGTCATCAAAAGGTGCAACTTCAATCCCGTATCGCTTCAATACCACAAAATCATATTTCATATTCTGGGCAATTTTCAAAATGCTTTCATCTTCCAGTACGGGTTTGAGAATTTCCAGAGCTTTGGCCAGCTCAATTTGCTCAACTTCTTGACCTTCCAGCAATAAACCTTCAGAAGCACGGTGCTGTAATGGTATGTAACAGGCCTTGCCGGGTGCTGTTGCCAGCGCCACGCCGACCAGTTCAGCTTGCATCGTATCAAGTGAGTTGGTTTCAGTATCAACACACAAAACCCCGGATTCTTTGGCCATCTCCATCCATTCGGCAAGTTGCTGAAGGCTGGTAACGGTCTCATAATCATCCGGGTTTATGGGTATTTGATCGATACTGGAAGAATTATCACTTGCCTCCTCAATAGTCGAAACCAATGGTTGCCAGTCGGCAATGTCAATATTTGCCGGCTCGATACTGTCAGCATCGACTGCAAGCTCCTTGCAGATTCGCTGTGTAAGCTGATTAAACTCCATGGCTTTGAGGAAACCGACGAGCTTTTCAGGATTGCTGTCACGCATGGTAAAGGCGTCAAGCCCGGTATGAACCGGAACATTTTGCTCCAGCAATACCAATCGCCGCGAAAGCCGTGCCTGATCAGCAAATTCAATTAGGTTCTGGCGGCGTTTTGGTTGTTTGATTTCATCAGCCCGCGATAACAGGGTTTCCAGATCACCATATTGATTTATCAGCAAGGCCCCGGTCTTGATACCAATGCCGGGAACGCCTGGAACATTATCCACAGAATCTCCAGCCAGCGCCTGCACGTCTACAACTTTTTCGGCTGGAACCCCGAATTTTTCAACCACACCTTCCGGTCCGACAAGCTTGTTTTTCATCGAATCAAACATGGTAACCCGGTCAGATACCAGTTGCATCAGATCCTTGTCAGAAGAGACAATTCTTACCTCGGCACCTGATTTTTCCGCTTTTTTTGCATAGGTTGCGATAATATCGTCAGCTTCATAATTATCCTGCTCGACAGAGGGAACATTAAACGCCTCCACCGCCTGTCTGATCAGGGCAAATTGCGGCACCAGATCTTCAGGGGCCGGTGGCCGGTGTGCCTTGTATTCAGGATAAATTTCATTGCGAAAGCTTTTACCCGACTTGTCGAAAATCACTGCCAGATGGCTGGGTCTTGCACCATTTTCCATCTCGCGCAGCAATTTGTTCAGCATGGAGCAAAAACCCTGAACCGCACCAACCGGCAATCCGTCACTGGAGCGGGTCAAGGGCGGCAGGGCATGATAGGCACGGAAAATATAACCTGATCCATCGATCAGATAGACAAGATCACCAGGTGCCACAGGTTTGGAAGTTTTTTCTGACATGCCAGCCAATATGGCACTTGCACTCATACCATGCCAGAGCCTTGCAGCCTAATTCCCCAATTTTATTGTGCCCCCGCAATTTGCCCGGTCTTTACTTGGTTGATATGAAAGATCAATTCTTTTAAAAAAGCACCCGACACAACTATTGCCGCCACCCACCCCATAGTCTATATGTCCCCCACAAGCACCCGTAGCTCAGCTGGATAGAGCGCTGCCCTCCGAAGGCAGAGGCCACAGGTTCGAATCCTGTCGGGTGCGCCATTTCACTTTTCCCCCAAATATTGTCAAAAAACCTAAATGGAACAGACACTTGCGGGGTTCGAAATCCCTTATCCCGCTGATAGGCCATGCGTTGTGCAAAAGCCAGTCTCAGCACGATTTTACGCAGGTGAATTTGACCAGAATCCCATAGTTTCCAAGGGTTTGAGAGAAAAACCAAGGCAAGTTCGAACATTTCGTCAAAGCCATACTTGGGTTTGCCCTGATTGTGGCACTTTTCAACGGCACTCAGCCTTTCCTTTTCAAGCTTTGCTATTCTTTTCTCATAGGCCTCGATGATAGTCGGGTTTTCAGCCTCAACAATTCTGTCCAGAAGCTGCTCAATTTGTTTTTCCTTTTTTGTAACCTCATCCTTCAAAGAAGAAACAATATCTTTGGCTTGCAGCATTCGTTGCTGCCAGGCTTCCTTGAACATCATCTTGACAAGACTGAAAAGATTTTCACTTGGCTGCATGGATCGCAAGATGGCTTCAAACTCACTTTCTATCTTGCTGCGTGGAATGGATTTGCGATAGCTGACACATCCTTTGTTGAAACACAGATAGTACGGGTGCTTTTTACCGGTTTTGCTTTTTGACCAGCATGCGGTCAAAGGCTTGCCGCAATCACCACATTTTACAAAGCCACGC